>NZ_JBIAUQ010000001.1:59101-355526 GCF_042893155.1 Streptomyces sp. NPDC001668 | reverse complement strand
CCCCGTTTCGGGGGGCCTGGGGGGGGGCGGTGAGGGGGGCGGCGGCCCCGCGGGGCGCGGGGGGGGGCCCCCCCCCGGGGGGGGGGGGCCCGGCGCCCGGAGGTGCCTCAGTGGTTGCGCGGGAAGCCCAGGTCCACGCCCGCCGGGGCGTCGGCCGGGTCGGGCCAGCGGGTGGTGACGACCTTGCCGCGGGTGTAGAAGTGCGTGCCGTCGTTGCCGTAGATGTGGTGGTCGCCGAAGAGGCTGTCCTTCCAGCCGCCGAAGGAGTGGTAGCCGACGGGGACCGGGATCGGGACGTTCACGCCGACCATGCCGGCCTCGACCTCCAGCTGGAAGCGGCGGGCGGCACCGCCGTCCCGGGTGAAGATCGCGGTGCCGTTGCCGAAGGGGGAGGCGTTGATCAGCGCCAGGCCCTCCTCGTAGGTGTCCACGCGCAGGACCGTCAGGACCGGGCCGAAGATCTCGTCCTGGTAGGCCTTGGCGGTGGTGGGGACCTTGTCGAGGAGCGAGATGCCGATCCAGTGGCCGTCCTCGAAGCCCTCCACGGTGTGGCCGGTGCCGTCCAGGATCACCTCGCAGCCCTCGGCGGCGGCGCCCTCGACGTAGGAGGCGACCTTGTCGCGGTGGACCTTGGTGATGAGCGGGCCCATCTCGGAGGCCGGGTCGTTGCCCGGGCCGATCTTGATCTTCTCGGCGCGCTCGCGGATCTTCTCGACCAGCTCGTCGCCGATCGCGCCGACGGCCACGACCGCGGAGATCGCCATGCAGCGCTCGCCCGCGGAACCGTAGGCAGCCGACACGGCCGCGTCCGCCGCCGCGTCCAGGTCGGCGTCCGGCAGGACCAGCATGTGGTTCTTGGCGCCGCCCAGGGCCTGGACGCGCTTGCCGTTGGCGGAGGCGGTGGTGTGGATGTAGCGGGCGATCGGGGTCGAGCCGACGAAGGAGACGGCCTTGACGTCCGGGTGCTCCAGGAGACGGTCGACGGCCACCTTGTCGCCGTGCACGACGTTGAAGACGCCGTCGGGCAGACCGGCCTCGGCGAGCAGCTCGGCGATCTTGATGGAGGCCGACGGGTCCTTCTCGGAGGGCTTGAGGACGAAGGTGTTGCCGGTCGCGATGGCGATCGGGAACATCCACATCGGGACCATCGCCGGGAAGTTGAACGGCGTGATGCCCGCGACCACACCGAGCGGCTGGCGGATCGAGGCCACGTCCACGCGGCTGGCGACCTCGGTCGACAGCTCGCCCTTCAGCTGCACGGTGATCCCGCACGCCAGGTCCACGATCTCCAGGCCGCGCGCGACCTCGCCGAGCGCGTCGGAGTGCACCTTGCCGTGCTCGGCGGTGATCAGCTCGGCGATCGCGTCCCGGTTCGCCTCCAGGAGCGCCCGGAAGCGGAACAGGATGGTGGTGCGCTTGGCGAGCGAGGAGGTGCCCCAGGTCTGGAACGCGTCCTTGGCGGCGGCTACGGCGGCGTCGACCTCCTCGACGGAGGCGAACGCCACGTTGGTGGTGACCGCGCCGGTCGCGGGGTCGGTGACCGGCCCGTAGTTCCCCGACGCGCCTTCGACGGTCTTGCCGCCGATCCAGTGGTTGACGATCTTCGTCATGACCGAGTACTCCCTTTCAGAGATGGCGGCGTCGGGTTGAGACGTGCCGTTCGTACAGCTCGCGGGCCTTCACCGCGGACGCGCGCGTCGCGGTCTCGGCCACAGGAACATCCCACCAGGCCTGCGCCGGAGGCGCGCCCGACACTGTGTCTGCCGTTTCGGTCTCGACGTAGACACATGTGGGAGTGTCGGCGGCCCGCGCCTCTTCGAGGGCGGCGCGGAGGTCTCGTACGGTCTTCGCGCGCAGCACGCGCATACCGAGGCTGGCCGCGTTGGCGGCCAGGTCGACGGGCAGCGGGGCGCCCGTGTAGGTGCCGTCGTCGGACTGGTAGCGGTAGGCGGTGCCGAACCGCTCGCCGCCGACCGACTCGGACAGGCCGCCGATGGAGGCGTAGCCGTGGTTCTGGATGAGGAGCATCTTGATCGCGATGCCCTCCTGGACGGCCGTGACGATCTCCGTCGGCATCATCAGGTACGTCCCGTCGCCGACCAGCGCCCAGACGTTCCGCTCGGGAGCGGCCATCTTCACACCGATCGCGGCCGGGATCTCGTAGCCCATGCAGGAGTAGCCGTACTCCAGGTGGTACTGGTCCCTCGACCGGGCGCGCCACAGCTTGTGCAGGTCGCCGGGGAGGGAGCCGGCCGCGTTGATGATCACGTCGGACTCGTCGACGAGCGCGTCCAGGGCGCCGAGGACCTGCGGCTGGGTCGGCCTGATGTCGGGCTCGTCGGCCTCGTAGCAGGCGTCGACGCGCTGCTCCCAGCGCTCCTTGTCGAGGGTGTACTCGTCGACGTACGTGCCCGGGACGCGGTGGGCGTGCAGCTGGAGGGCCTCGGTGAGCTCCGTCAGGCCGCTGCGGGCGTCCGCGACCAGGGGCGCCCCGGCGAGCTTGTGGCCGTCGTAGGGCGCGATGTTGAGGTTGAGGAAGCGGACGCCGTCGGCGGCGAACAGGGTGCCGGAGGCCGTGGTGAAGTCGGTGTAGCGGGTGCCGACACCGATCACCAGGTCGGCCTGGCGGGCGAGTTCGTTGGCGGTGGCGGTGCCGGTGTGGCCGACGGCTCCGACGTCCTGGGGGTGGTCGTGGCGCAGGGAGCCCTTGCCTGCCTGGGTGGAGGCGACCGGGATGCCGGTGGCGCTCGCGAACTCGGCGAGGGCCTCCTCGGCGCGGCTGTGGTGGACTCCGCCGCCGGCGATGACGAGGGGGCGGTGCGCCGACCTGATGACGGTGATGGCCTCGGCGAGTTCGGTCGGGTCGGCGCCCGGACGCCGTACGGTCCAGGTGCGCTCGGCGAAGAACTCCTCGGGCCAGTCGTACGCCTCGGCCTGGACGTCCTGCGGGAGGGCGAGGGTCACGGCGCCGGTCTCGACGGGGTCGGTGAGGACCCGCATCGCCTGGAGGGCGGCCGGTATCAGGGCTTCCGGCCGGGTGACGCGGTCGAAGTACTTCGAGACGGGCCGCAGACAGTCGTTGACGCTGATGTCGCCCGCGTACGGGACTTCGAGCTGCTGGAGGACCGGGTCGGCGACCCGGGTGGCGAAGATGTCGCCCGGGAGGAGCAGGACCGGGAGGTGGTTGATGGTCGCGAGGGCCGCGCCCGTCACCAGGTTGGTGGCGCCCGGGCCGATGGACGTCGTCACCGCGTGCGTGGACAGGCGGTTGGACTGACGCGCGTAGCCGACGGCCGCGTGCACCATGGACTGCTCGTTGCGGCCCTGGTGGAAGGGCATGTCGTCGCCGTACTCGACGAGCGCCTGGCCGAGCCCGGCCACGTTGCCGTGGCCGAAGATGCCCCAGGTGGCGGAGATCAGCCGCTGCCGTACGCCGTCGCGTTCGGTGTACTGGGCGGCCAGGAAGCGGACCAGCGCTTGCGCGACGGTCAGGCGGGTGGTCATCGGTAGCCCTCCGTGTGGTCCGGGTGGAAGCAGATCCGCCACTCCCGCGTCTCGCCCGGTCCCGCCATGACGTTCAGGTAGTACATGTCGTGGCCGGGCTGGGCGATGGACGGGCCGTGCCATCCGTCGGGGACGAGGACGGCGTCGCCGGAGCGGACCTCGGCGAGGACGTCGGATCCGCCCTCACGGGAGGGAGATACGCGCTGGTAGCCGAACCCGTTCGGGCCGTCGATCTCGAAGTAGTAGATCTCCTCCAACTCGGCTTCCACACCCGGCCGGTGCTCGTCGTGCTTGTGCGGCGGGTACGAGGACCAGTTGCCGCCGGGGGTGACGACCTCGACGGCGATGAGCTTGTCGCAGTCGAAGGCGTCGGCGGAGGCGAAGTTGCGCACATGCCGCAACTGCGTGCCGCTGCCGCGCTCTTCGACGGGGACCTCCGGCGCGGGGCCGTAGCGGGCGGGGAGTCGTCGCTCGCACTTCGCTCCTGCCAGGGCGAAGCGGCCTCCCGCGCCGGAGGCGATCGATGCCTGGGCGTCCCGGGGCACGTACGCGAAGTCCGAGACTCCGGCGAACACGCTTTCCCGGCCCAGGAGTTGGAACTCTTCGGTACCCACGTGGACGGTACAGCCGCCTTCCAGCGGGAGCACGATCCACTCGCTGTCACCGGAGGTGAAGGTGTGGGTGCCCCCCGGTGCCAGTTCGACGATCCGCAGGCTGCTGTGGGTCCAGCCGGCCCGCTTGGGGTCGATGTCCACCGCGTACTGGGCGTTGGTGGAGGCACCCTTGGGGACGTACAGCTCGGTCTGTGTCATGCGGCGGCCCTCACAGCAGTCCTACGGCGGTGTCCACGGCGGCGGCCACGTCGCCGTCCGCCGGGTACAGCAGCGAGCGTCCGACCACCAGGCCGCGCACGGTGGGCAGTTGGAGGGCGCCGCGCCACTTCTCGTACGCGCCGTCCTGGTCGTCGCCGACCTCGCCGCCCAGCAGCACGGCGGGCAGGGTGGAGGCGGCCATGACCTCGCCCATGTCGTCGGGGTTGTCGCAGACCGGGACCTTGAGCCAGGTGTAGGCCGAAGTGCCGCCCAGGCCCGAGGCGATGGCGATCGACTTGGTGACGGCCTCGGCGGACAGGTCGTTCCTGACCTTGCCCTCGGTGGTACGGCCGCTGATGAACGGCTCGACGAAGACGGGGAGCCGGCGTGCGGCCATGTCGTCGATGGCGCGGGCCGTGGACTCCAGCGTGGTGAGGGAGCCCGGGTCGTCGTAGTCGATGCGGAGCAGCAGCTTGCCGGCGTCGAAGCCCAGCCGCTCGATGTCCTCGGGGCGGTGGCCGGTGAAGCGGTCGTCGAGCTCGAAGCTCGCGCCCTGGAGGCCGCCGCGGTTCATCGAGCCCATGACGACCTTGCCGTCGAGGGCACCGAGGAGGAGCAGGTCGTCCAGGATGTCGGCGGTGGCGAGGACACCGTCGACGCCGGGGCGGGACAGCGCCAGGCTGAGGCGCTCCAGCAGGTCGGCCCGGTTGGCCATCGCCATGCGGTTGCCGCCGACGCCGAGCGCGCCCCGGGCGGGGTGGTCGGCGGCGACGATCATCAGACGGCCGCTGTCGTTCAGGAGGGGACGCCGGGGACGGCGGGCGGCGGCTTCGGCGATCGCCTCGGGGCGTTCGGCGCGCAGGCGGACGAGCTCCGCGATGTCGACGCTCACTTGACCGCTCCCGCCGCGACCGCGGCCTCGATCTCGTCGGTGGTCGGCATCGCCGAACTGCACTCGAGGCGGGAGGCGACGATGGCGCCCGCCGCGTTGGCGTGACGCATGATCTTCTCCAGGTCCCAGCCGGCGAGGAGGCCGTGGACGAGGGAGCCGCCGAAGGCGTCACCCGCGCCGAGGCCGTTGAGGACGTTCACGGGAAGCGGCGGGACCTCGGCCTCGTTGCCCTTGCTGTCGACGGCGAGGACACCCTTGGGGCCCTGCTTGACGACCGCGAGCTCGACACCGGCGTCCAGCAGCGCCTGGGCCGCCTCACGGGGCTTGCGCACCCCGGTGGCGACCTCGACCTCGTCGAGGTTGCCGACGGCGACGGTGGTGTGCCGCAGGGCCTCTTCGTAGAAGGGGCGGGCGGAGTCGGGGTCCTTCCAGAACATGGGCCGCCAGTCCAGGTCGAAGACCGTCGTCCCGGACTTCGCGCGGTGGGCGAGAGCCGCCAGGGTCGCCGTACGGCTGGGCTCCTCGCTCAGGCCGGTACCGGTGATCCAGAAGATGCCCGCCTCGCGGATGGCGTCGAGGTCCAGCTCGTGGGCGTCGATCTCCAGGTCCGGGGCCTTGGGCTGCCGGTAGAAGTACAGCGGGAAGTCGTCCGGCGGGAAGACCTCGCAGAAGGTGACGGGGGTCGGCAGGCCCGGGACCGGGGTGACCCAGCGGTCGTCCACACCGAAGTCCCTCAGGGCCTCGTGCAGGTAGGTGCCGAACGGGTCGTCCCCGGTGCGGGTGATCACAGCGGTGCGCCGTCCCAGGCGCGACGCGGCGACCGCGACGTTCGTCGCCGAGCCCCCGAGGAACTTGCCGAAGGACGTCACCTGCGGCAGCGGGACACCGGTCTGGAGTGGATACAGGTCCACACCGATCCGCCCCATGGTGATCAGGTCGTACGCCATCGGCTTCCCTTCGTACCTGCGTCGGCTCTCCCGGCGTTTGTAGCCCCGGACGGCGAGCCCTGTCAATGTTTTGTCCAGACATTCGGACGAGACCTTGACAGCGCTTGCTGTCCGAACCGAAGCTGACCGGCATGACAGCCGCACCTCAGCCCTCACTGTCCCGCATCCGGATCGGCTCGGCTCCCGACTCCTGGGGTGTGTGGTTCCCCGACGACCCCCAGCAGGTCCCCTGGCAGCGTTTCCTCGACGAGGTCGCGGACTCCGGCTACGAGTGGATCGAGCTGGGGCCGTACGGGTACCTGCCGACCGATCCCGCGGTCCTCACCGAAGAGGTCTCCCGGCGCGGCCTGAAGGTGTCCGCGGGCACCGTCTTCACCGGCCTGCACCACGGCGAGGCGGTCTGGGAGAAGACCTGGGCGCACGTCGCGGACAACGCGGTGCTGGCGCAGGCGATGGGGGCGAAGCACCTGGTCGTGATCCCGTCGTTCTGGCGGGACGACAAGACGGGCGAGGTGCTGGAGTCCGACACGCTCACGCCCGGGCAGTGGCGCAACCTCAGCACGCTGACCGAGCGGCTGGGGCAGCGGGTGAAGGAGGAGTACGGCCTCCAGATCGTCGTCCATCCGCATGCCGACACCCACATCGACAGCGAGGAGAACGTGGTCCGGTTCCTGGACGCCACGGACTCCGGCCTGGTGTCGCTGTGCCTGGACACGGGCCACTACGCGTACTGCGGCGGCGACAGCGTCAAGCTGATCGAGACGTACGGGTCGCGGATCGGGTACCTGCACCTCAAGCAGGTGGATCCGGAGATCCTGGCGGACGTGCGGGCCAAGGGGACGCCGTTCGGGCCCGCCGTGGCGCAGGGTGTGATGTGCGAGCCGCCGTCCGGTGTGCCGGAACTCGGTCCTGTCCTGGAGGCGGCCCAGAAGCTGGACGTGGATCTGTTCGCGATCGTCGAGCAGGACATGTATCCGTGTGAGCCGGACAAGCCGTTGCCGATCGCTCAGCGGACTCGGGCGTTCTTGAGGTCCTGCGGGGCGTAGTTCGTCGACTGCGGGCCGGTGGGGGCTTGTCGCGCCCACGCGGCGGAGCCGCATATCGACACAGCCCCGCGCCCCTGAAGGGTGTTGCTGTGGCTCGTTGGCTGTAAAGCTGGGGCGATGGTGTTGATCCGTACTGGGCGTGGGCCCGGGGGATCCTGGGAGTTCGCCCTCGGCTCGCCCCACCCCCGGTTGCGGCCCGGGGTGCTCAGTTATCGCGGGGTCCGGCTGGCCATGGACCGGCCCCGGCGGCGGCTGGAGACGCCCGTCGGGGCCGCGACCCTGTTACTGGGGTTCGATCAGCCGGTGCGGATCAGTCGCGCCGGGCGGGCCCCCGAGACCCTCGTCTCCGTCTACTGCGGGCCCACGACCACGCCCGCCGTCGGTGAACACGGCGGGCGGCTCTCCGGTATCGAGGTGATGCTGGCCCCCTGGGCCGCGTTCACCCTCTTCGGGACGCCTCAGTACGAGCTGGCCGATCGGGTCCTGGATCCCGACGCGCTTCCCCACACCCTCGACCGGGACGTCGGCGAACTCGCGTCAGCCCTGGCCGCGTTGCCCTCCTGGGAGGCGCGGTTCCGACTGCTGGACGACGTGTTCGCGCGGTGGTGGGACGCCGGTACGCCCTGTTCCGCGCGGGTGGTGCGGGCGTGGGCGGAGCTGGTGCGGACCGGGGGCGGCATGCCGGTGCGGCGCCTCGCCGAGGAGGTGGGGTGGAGTGTGCGGCACTTGGAGAACCGGTTCCGGGAGCAGATCGGGCTGGGGCCCAAGGCGGCGGCGAGGGTCCTGCGGTTGCAGCGGGCCCGGCGGCTGCTCGCCGCGGGACACGGGCAGGCGGAGACCGCGGCGGCCTGCGGGTACTACGACCAGGCGCATCTGAGCGGCGAGTTCAAGGCGATGACGGGGTGCACGCCGAGGGAGTTCACCACGGCCCGGCGGCTGCCGTTCGCGGCCTCACCGCCCGGGGACCGGATGGACGGTGAGGCGACGAGCCTGGTCCTCGCGTCCTCCGCGCCGGGACGCAGTGCGGATTTCTCCAAGACCGACGGGCTCGGCTGATCGCACCCTGTGTGGGTCCCGCCGGAGGATCCGGCGGACGCCCGGGGGGGGAAGCCGGCGGGCCGGGCCCGGCGCAGCGGGTTCCGGCCCGCCCTGGCGAAGTGCGGTGCCAGTGGCGGCGGTTAGCGTTCGGGCATGGCCGACACGTACACCACTCTGTGGACCAATGACCTCTGCAAGGCGCTCGGCACCTCGGGCTTCGAGGGCGAACCGCTGACCGTGCTCTTCGGGGGACCGCACACCTCGATGCCGGGCTTCGCGCGCGCGGGGGTCCGGCCGGGCGACCGGATCCTGCCGATACGCGTCCTCCGCAAGCAGATGTGGGTGCTCGGGGCCATGGAGGTCGAGCGGCTGGTGGACTACGACGGCGCGGGCGAGCTGAACGCCGAGGAGCGGGCCCGCCTCAGCCGCTGGGGGCTGCTGGAGGTGAGCTGTGCGAGCGAGGTCCTCCTCGGCGGGCCCGGTGCCCCGCTCGGCTTCGGCAGACCTGTCCCACCGGACCTGCTCGCCCGCCTCACCTACCGTTCGAGACGGGGAGAGCGCCAGATCAAGCATGTCGTGGACGGCGAACTGCGCACCGCCGTCAGCCTCCAGGGCGTCTACCGCCTCGCGCCCGACTCCGCGCGGCAGTTGGAGGGGCTCCTCAGCCACGACCTCGTGCCGTAGGTCAACGCGCCGCGCCCTGACGCCCGCGTACGCCTTTGCGTCACCTCTGTCACAAACGCCCCCTTCGTGTCACACATGTCGCGGGTACGCGGGCCCCTCGTCACACTCCGCGCACAAGCCCTGTCCGACGGTCCCCGTGTGTCGTTCACGTGGGCACAGGCTTCTGTGATCGCCAGCGCAGCGCCCGGTACCCCCGACGGCCGTTCCCTGCCGCCGCCGCGGTGCGCGCGAGGAGGTGCACCACATGACCGACCGAAGGCTCTGGTCGTACAAGGAGATCGCGGCGCACATCCGGGTGCAGCCGGACACCGTGCGGTCGTACCGCAAGCACGGGCTGCTGCCGCCGCCCGACCATGTCGAGGGCGGCAAGCCCTTCTGGTACGCGGACACCGTGCGCGCGTGGGTCGCGTCCCGGCCGGGCAACCGGGGCCGGAGAGAGGACTGAGGAGTCGGCGTCCGACACAGTCGCCGCATGAGCGGCTTCAGGAGGCGGACGCCGAGGGCATGGCGGAGATCATCGAGGACCCCGAGGTCATCCGCTTCACCGGCCCGGCTCCCGTTCCGGACAGCCCGACCGACTCGGCCTGCACCGCGTCGAATTGGAGGTCTACGGCCACAACTCCCGCGCCCCGCACGCACTGGGTGGTCATGGGGCTCCTCGACCGTGAGCGGGCCGCCCTCAACGCCACGGCTCGATGACCGTCACCCCCGCCCCGGGTGCCGTGCCCATCGCCGCGAGGGCGTCCGGGGTCTCGTCCAGGGTGATCGTGGACGTCACCAGCAGGTCCGGGCGCAGGACACCCGCCCGGACCAGCTCCAGCATCGGCGGGTAGGTGTGGGCGGCCATGCCGTGGCTGCCGAGGAGTTCGAGTTCCAGGGCGATCGCGCGGGCCATGGGGACCGGGGTGGTGCCGTCCGGGGAGGGCAGCAGGCCGACCTGGACGTGCCGGCCCCGGCGGCGCAGGGAGTCGACGGAGGCCGCGCAGGTGGCGGGTGAGCCGAGGGCGTCCAGGGACACATGGGCCCCGCCGCCGGTCAGGTCGCGGATCGCCGCCGCGGTGTCCGGTGTGGCCGTCGCGTCCACGGTGTGCGCCGCGCCGAACGTCCGCGCCAGGTCCAGGGCCCGCGGTGACACGTCCACGGCCACCACCCGGGCCCCCGAGGCCGCAGCGATCATCACCGCGGACAGGCCCACTCCTCCGCACCCGTGCACCGCGACCCACTCCCCCGCGCCCGCCCTGCCCTGCTGGACGACCGCCCTGAACGCCGTGGCGAAACGGCACCCCAGGGAGGCGGCGGTGGCGAAGGACATGTCCGGCGGTACGGCCACCAGGTTCACGTCGGCGTGGTCCAGCGCCACGTACTGGGCGAACGAGCCCCAGTGGGTGAAGCCGGGCTGCGTCTGGCGCTCGCAGATCTGGTGGTCGCCGGACGCGCAGGCCGCGCAGGTGCCGCAGGCGCAGACGAAGGGGACGGTCACCCGGTCGCCGGGGCGCCAGTCGCTCACGCGCGGGCCGACCGCCTCCACCGTGCCGGCGAGTTCGTGGCCCGGCACGTGCGGGAGCGTGATGTCCGGGTCGTGGCCCTGCCAGCCGTGCCAGTCGCTTCGGCACAGGCCGGTGGCCTCCACGCGGACGACCACCCCGTGGTCCGCCGGACGGGGGTCGGGCAGGTCGCGCACCTTCGCCGGTTCGCCGTAGTGCTCGAAGAGGACCGCTCGCATCTGCGTCTCCATCGCCGTGTTCGTCTGTCGGTACATCGTGGCCGGTAGCCCGCCCAGCCCAGTACGGGCGTCCCGCATCCCGGGACCGCGGAAGCCGCCGCCGACGTATGAGGCCCACGCCGGCGAACATCCACAAGGACGGGTGCATGTTCGTGCTGCGCGGGCGGCCGCGGCTGCGCGGGACGCGGGCAGGACTCGTGCCCGGCGCGGCCGTCGGCTTCAAATTCGCGGCCCTGGAGAGCGCCGGGTACGCCTTCGACGCGGCCGTCTCGGCCCACGGCGTCGATCTGCGGGCCCTGCTGGAGACGGAGCCGCTGCGCGGGGTACTCGCCCCCTTCGGGCACGGCCTGTGGACGGCGATCACCGGCGGCGTCCTGCTCGGCCACCGCGGGCGGGCGGTTCCGGCTCACCGGCGCGGTGCTCGGCACGTACGCCGGCGTCTCCCTGCTGCACGCGCTGTGGGACTCGACACACGGGATTGTTCGCGCAGGGATACCTGCCGGACCCGACCGACCAGCAGCGACACCTCTTCACGCTGGTCGGAGTGGACTGGGCGCGGTCCCTGGCCTGGCGGGACCCCTCTTGGAGAAATACCCCCTAGGGGTATAGTGTGTGCACCATAGACCGTGCACACCTCTCATGAGCCATCAGGAGAACGACATGACCACTCAGACCGACACCGCCGGCTCCGTCACCGCCGTCTACAAGGTGAGCGGAATGAGCTGCGGACACTGCGAGGGGGCCGTCTCCGGGGAGATCTCCGAGATCGACGGGGTCAGCTCGGTGAAGGCGGTCGCCTCCAGCGGTGAGGTGACGGTGGTCTCGTCGGCGCCGCTGGACGAGGAGGCGGTACGCGCCGCTGTGGACGAGGCCGGGTTCGAGCTCGTCGGGCGGGTCTGAGGAGGCCTGCCGGTGTGCCACGTGAGGTCGTCGGGCGACCGGCGGCCTCGTCGTGGCTTGTCACGGCCGCGCGGCGGAGCCCCGTATCAGCGCAGCGCCGCGCCCCCAAGGGAGTTTCAATGTCCAGCGTCACCGAACCCGCAGCCATAGCGCCGGCTTCCGAGGTCGAACTGCTCATCGGCGGGATGACCTGCGCCTCGTGCGCCGCCCGGGTCGAGAAGAAGCTCAACCGGATGGACGGGGTCAGCGCCACCGTCAACTACGCGACCGAGAAGGCCCGGGTCAGCTACCCCGCGGGGGTCGACGTCGCCGATCTCATCGCGACCGTCGTGAAGACGGGTTATACGGCCGAGGAACCGGCTCCCGCGGCACAGGAGCCCGAGCACCCCCACAGCCCCGAGAACCCGGAGAACACGGACCCCGAGCTCAGCGCTCTCCGGCAGCGGCTCGTCGTCTCCGCCCTGCTCGCCGTTCCCGTGATCCTGCTCTCCATGATCCCCGCCCTCCAGTTCGACAACTGGCAGTGGCTCGCGCTCACGCTCGCCTCGCCCGTCGTCGTCTGGGGTGCCTGGCCCTTCCACAAGGCCGCCTGGACGAACCTCAGACACGCCGCGGCCACCATGGACACCCTCGTCTCGGTCGGCACCCTCGCGGCGTTCGGCTGGTCGCTGTGGGCGCTGTTCCTCGGCGACGCCGGGATGCCGGGGATGCGGGAGCGGTTCGAGTTCACCGTCGGCGGCATGGACGGGGCGTCGACGATCTATCTCGAGGTGGCCGCCGGAGTCACCGCCTTCATCCTGCTCGGCCGCTATCTGGAGGCCCGCGCCAAGCGCCGGGCGGGGGCGGCCCTGAGGGCTCTGATGGAGCTCGGGGCCAAGGAGGTGTCCGTGCTGCGGGACGGGCGCGAGGTACGGATCCCGGCGCAGCGGCTGGGCGTCGGGGACCGGTTCGTCGTACGGCCCGGGGAGAAGATCGCGACCGACGGCACCGTCGTCGAAGGTGCCTCCGCCGTGGACGCCTCGATGCTGACCGGGGAGTCGGTACCGGTGGACGTAGGCGTCGGGGACGCCGTCACCGGCGCGACCGTCAACGCCGGTGGGCGGATCGTCGTGGAGGCGACCCGGGTCGGCGCCGACACGCGGCTCGCGCGGATGGCGCAGCTGGTGGAGGACGCGCAGAACGGCAAGGCGGAGGTGCAGCGGCTGGCCGACCGGGTCTCGGCGGTCTTCGTGCCGGCCGTCATCCTCATCGCCGTGGCCACCTTCGGCGGGTGGCTCGGCGCCACCGGGGACACCGTCGCCGCGTTCACCGCGGCGGTCGCCGTGCTGATCATCGCCTGTCCGTGCGCGCTGGGCCTGGCCACGCCGACCGCGCTCATGGTCGGCACCGGGCGCGGCGCCCAGCTCGGCATCCTGATCAAGGGACCCGAGGTCCTGGAGTCCACGCGGCGCGTCGACACCGTCGTCCTGGACAAGACCGGCACGGTCACCACGGGCCGTATGACCCTCCAGGACGTCTACGTCGTCGACGGCGCCGACGAGAAGCAGGTGCTGCGGCTCGCGGGCGCCCTGGAGCACGCCTCCGAGCACCCCGTGGCCCGGGCGGTCGCGGCGGGTGCCGAGGAGCGGGTCGGGCCGCTGCCGGAGGCCGAGGAGTTCGAGAACGTGCCCGGCAAGGGCGTACGAGGGCGCGTGGAGGGCCGTGCGGTGGCCGTGGGGCGCCTTTTCGACGCGCTGCCCGCCGAGCTGGCCCGTTCGAAGGAAGAGGCCGAGCAGGGCGGTCGTACGGCTGTCGTCGTCGGGTGGGACGGGGTGGCGTACGGCGTCCTGGCCGTCGCGGACGCGGTCAAGGAGACCAGTGCGGAGGCGGTGCGGTCCCTGCGGGCGCTGGGGCTCACGCCGGTGCTGCTGACCGGGGACAACCGGGTGGTGGCCCGATCCGTCGCCGGGGCCGTCGGGATCGACGAGGTGATCGCCGAGGTACTGCCCGAGGACAAGGTGGACGCCGTACGGCGGCTCCAGGGCGAGGGGCGGGTCGTCGCGATGGTCGGCGACGGGGTCAACGACGCGGCCGCGCTCGCCGCCGCCGACCTGGGGCTCGCCCTGGGGACCGGGACCGACGCGGCGATCGAGGCGGGGGATCTGACGCTGGTGCGCGGCGATCTGCGGGTGGCCGCGGACGCGATCCGGCTCTCGCGGCGCACCCTGTCCGTGATCAAGGGCAATCTCGTGTGGGCCTTCGGGTACAACGTGGCCGCGCTGCCGCTGGCCGCGGCCGGGTTGCTGAACCCGATGATCGCCGGGGCGGCGATGGCGTTCTCCTCGGTGTTCGTGGTGACCAACAGCCTGCGGCTGCGGGCCTTCCGTTGAGATTCCTTTGACCGGCCCCCTCTGGAGTCCGGAGCCACGCTCACATAAGCTCTTCACAAGACTCGCGCATCGTCCTTACGCTTGGGTCCCGTTCGCTGTATCCGGGCCCTTGCGTATCTAACGGACATTTGCAAGAGACGCAGATCACAGTGACGCGAACGTAACCATCGAAGGGGTTCGAAGGTCTAAGTTGGCGATGTCAGGCAGCGTCTTGGGGGGCGTTGTCCTGGCGTCTGAGGATGTCTTGGGGGACTTCCTCGGAGCTGCGTTGCCGGGGCACGCACTTAGGGAAGCTTTGAGCGGCCCTCCCGACAGTGCGTTGTCCCGGCAGACCGCACACCCGAGTAGTACGAGGAGTTTTGCTCGTTCTGCTCAACCGCAGTGACAGCAGTACCGGAAAGACAGCGAATTCAGGCGCTGGTCTCTCAGACGCCCGGCCGGATCCCGTGGGGGGAATCCGCACCGGGACATGGGAAGGCGCCCTGGACGCCGGCCCGTGGGGGGACCGTCGCCAGGGCGCCTTTCGCTTCGCGGATTCAGCCGGGGGGTTCGTGGAGCTCCCTGTCGGCTTACGGCTTGCGGCCGGTGGGGGCTGGTCGCGCAGTTCCCCGCGCCCCTGAAAAGCAGGTCGGCCCAGCCACCGGCGCTTGTCAGCGCTGCTCGACCGGGATGAAGCAGGCCCGACACGGAACGCTTCCGCGCGCCGGAAACAGCGAAGCGACGCCCCGCAGCTCACCGGCAGTTGTCAGCGCTCCTCCACCGGCACGAAGTCGCGCTCGACCACGCCCGTGCAGATCTGGCGCGCGCGGCCGATGCGGGACGCTTCCGCGCGCCCGGGAACGCCGAAGGGGCGCCACCCAAGCGGCGCCCCGCAGCTCACCGGCAGGTGTCAGCGCTCCTCCACCGGCACGAAGTCGCGCTCCACCACGCCCGTGCAGATCTGGCGCGCGCGGCCGATGCTGGACGCTTCCGCGCGCCCGGGAACGCCGAAGGGGCGCCACCGAAGCGGCGCCCCGCAGCTCACCGGCAGGTGTCAGCGCTGCTCGACCGGCACGAAGTCGCGCTCGACCACGCCCGTGTAGATCTGGCGCGGGCGGCCGATGCGGGAGCCGGGCTCCTTGATCATCTCGTGCCACTGGGCGATCCAGCCCGGGAGGCGGCCGAGGGCGAACAGGACCGTGAACATCTCGGTCGGGAAGCCCATGGCGCGGTAGATCAGGCCCGTGTAGAAGTCGACGTTCGGGTAGAGGCTGCGCGAGACGAAGTAGTCGTCGGAGAGCGCGTGCTCCTCCAGCTTCAGCGCGATGTCCAGCAGCTCGTCGGACTTGCCGAGGGCCGAGAGGACATCGTGCGCGGCCGCCTTGATGATCTTCGCGCGCGGGTCGAAGTTCTTGTAGACCCGGTGGCCGAAGCCCATCAGCCGGACGCCCTCCTCCTTGTTCTTCACCTTGCGGATGAAGGAGTCGACGTCACCTCCGGAGGCCTGGATGCCCTCCAGCATCTCCAGCACGGACTGGTTGGCGCCGCCGTGCAGCGGACCCCACAGGGCGTTGATGCCGGCCGAGATCGACGCGAACATGTTCGCCTGCGACGAGCCGACGAGACGGACCGTCGAGGTCGAACAGTTCTGCTCGTGGTCGGCGTGCAGGATGAGCAGCTTGTCCAGGGCGGAGACGACGACCGGGTCGGGCTCGTACTCCTGCGCGGGGACCGAGAAGGTCATGCGCAGGAAGTTCTCGACGTAACCGAGGTCGTTGCGCGGGTAGACGAACGGGTGACCGATCGACTTCTTGTAGGCGTACGCCGCGATCGTCGGAAGCTTGGCGAGCAGGCGGATCGTCGAGAGGTTGCGCTGCTTCTCGTCGAAGGGGTTGTGGCTGTCCTGGTAGAACGTCGACAGCGCGGAGACGACCGAGGACAGCATCGCCATCGGGTGGGCGTCGCGCGGGAAGCCACGGTAGAAGTTCTTGACGTCCTCGTGCAGCAGGGTGTGCTGCGTGATGTCGTTCTTGAAGCTCGAGAGCTCGTCGACGGTCGGAAGCTCACCGTTGATGAGGAGGTAAGCGACCTCCAGGAAGGTGGAGCGCTCGGCCAGCTGCTCGATCGGGTAGCCGCGGTACCGGAGGATGCCGGCCTCGCCGTCGAGATAGGTGATGGCGGATTTATAGGCGGCGGTGTTGCCGTAGCCGCTGTCCAGGGTGACCAGACCGGTCTGGGCGCGGAGCTTCCCGATGTCGAAGCCCTTGTCGCCGACGGTGCTGTCGATCACCGGGTAGGTGTACTCGCCATCGCCGTACCGCACTACTACAGAGTTGTCGCTCACGTCATCCCTCACCGACGTTGTGCCTCTTCTTCGAGGTTGCCCTGACTGTCTCTACCATCCCCCATTTGGCGCAGGAGAGTGCACTCGGGGTCGGCCATTGGGCGTATCGGCGGCACTGAGTGCCGCCAACTTGCTCATCCTGCCCCTCCCCACCCGCTTCCGGAAGGGCTCTGTGACCCACGTGACTCATTTGATCGATCATTTTTTGTGAAGCTTCGATCTTGACCGCCGTCACAGCCCCGAGAGCCGGAAGTCCAGCGCCGTACAGCGCCGCCCCGCCGAGACCGTGCGCACCGCCTGGCCGATCGCCTTGCGCGAACCGACGAGGACGACCAGCTGCTTCGCCCGGGTGACCGCCGTGTACAGCAGGTTCCGCTGAAGCATCATCCAGGCGCTGGTGGTGACCGGGATCACCACGGCGGGATACTCGCTGCCCTGGGAGCGGTGGATGGTCACCGCGTAGGCGTGGGTCAGTTCGTCCAGTTCGTCGAACTCGTACGGCACCTCCTCGTCCTCGTCCGTCAGCACGGTGAGGCGCTGGTCGACCGGATCGAGCGAGGTGACCACGCCCACCGTGCCGTTGAAGACGCCGTTGGCGCCCTTCTCGTAATTGTTGCGAATCTGGGTGACCTTGTCGCCGACCCGGAAGACCCGGCCGCCGAACCGCTTCTCGGCGAGGTCGGGGCGGCCCGGGGTGATGGCCTGCTGGAGCAGGCCGTTGAGGGTGCCGGCGCCGGCGGGGCCGCGGTGCATGGGGGCGAGCACCTGGACGTCCCGGCGCGGGTCGAGGCCGAACTTGGCCGGAATCCGACGGGCCGCCACATCCACGGTGAGCCGGCCGACCTCCTCGGTGTCGTCCTCGACGAAGAGGAAGAAGTCCTTCATGCCGTCGGTGACGGGGTGCTGCCCGGCGTTGATCCGGTGCGCGTTGGTGACGACACCGGACTGCTGGGCCTGCCGGAACACGCGCGTGAGGCGCACCGCGGGGACCGGGCCGCCCTCGGCGAGGAGGTCGCGCAGGACCTCTCCGGCGCCGACGCTGGGCAGCTGGTCGACGTCCCCGACGAACAGCAGGTGCGCGCCCGGAGGCACCGCCTTCACCAGCTTGTTGGCGAGCAGCAGGTCCAGCATGGAGGCCTCGTCGACGACCACCAGGTCGGCGTCGAGCGGGCGGTCCTTGTCGTAGGCCGCGTCACCGCCGGGCTTCAGTTCCAGGAGGCGGTGCACGGTGGAGGCGTCGGCGCCGGTGAGTTCGGCGAGGCGCTTGGCGGCCCGCCCGGTGGGGGCGGCGAGCACGACCTTGGCCTTCTTCGCGCGGGCCAGCTCCACGATCGAGCGGACGGTGAAGGACTTGCCGCAGCCGGGGCCGCCGGTGAGCACGGCGACCTTCTCGGTCAGCGCCAGCTTGACGGCGGCCTCCTGCTCGGGCGCGAGCTCCACTCCGGTACGGCCCTTCAGCCAGCCCAGCGCCTTGTCCCAGGCCACGTCACGGAACGCCGGCATGCGGTCCTGGTCGGTGCGCAGGAGACGCAACAGCTGGGCGGAGAGGGAGAGTTCGGCGCGGTGGAAGGGCACCAGGTAGACGGCGGTGACCTCGTGGCCGTCGGGGCCGGGGAGCTTCTCCCTCACGACCCCGGGCTCGCCGGACTCCTCGTCCGGCAGGGCGAGTTCGGCCAGGCACTCGATGACCAGGCCGGTGTCGACCTGGAGGAGCTTGACCGCGTCGGCGATCAGCTGTTCCTCGGGGAGGTAGCAGTGGCCCTGGTCGGTGGACTGCGAAAGGGCGTACTGGAGGCCCGCCTTGACGCGCTCCGGGCTGTCGTGCGGGATGCCGACGGACTGGGCGATCTTGTCGGCGGTGAGGAAGCCGATGCCCCAGACGTCGGCGGCGAGCCGGTAGGGGCGGTTCTTCACGACCGAGATCGAGGCGTCGCCGTACTTCTTGTAGATGCGCACGGCGATGGAGGTGGACACCTCGACGGTCTGGAGGAAGAGCATGACCTCCTTGATCGCCTTCTGCTCCTCCCAGGCGTCGGCGATCTTCTTGGTGCGCTTGGGGCCGAGGCCCGGGACCTCGATGAGGCGCTTCGGCTCCTCCTCGATGATCTTCAGGGTGTCCATGCCGAAGTGCTGGGTGATGCGGTCGGCGAAGACGGGCCCGATGCCCTTGACGAGTCCTGAGCCGAGATAGCGCCGGATGCCCTGGACGGTGGCGGGGAGGACGGTCGTGTAGTTCTCGACTGAGAACTGTTTCCCGAATTGAGGGTGGGAGCCCCAGCGGCCCTCCATCCGCAGGGACTCCCCCACCTGGGCACCGAGCAGCGCGCCGACGACGGTGAGGAGGTCACCGCCGCCTCTGCCGGTGTCGACCCGGGCGACGGTGTAGCCGTTCTCCTCGTTGGCGTAGGTGATGCGCTCCAGGACGCCTTCGAGCACGGACAGGTTGGACATGATCCGACGCTACAGGCGGGGTCTGACAGCCGGGAGCCCGGTTCGGTGACGCGGTGGTCCCTCAGTGATGAGGGGAGCGCATCACGTTCTCCAGCGGGGCCGGACCGGACCGTGCGGTGGGCGCCGCGAGGGCACGGAAGCGGTCCCACTGCACCGGGGGCCGGGCGAGGCCGCGGCGCTCCAGATACCGGTCGGTGGCGCGCTGGGTGCCGCGCAGGACCCGTATCGCATCCGTCGGCCGTCCCGAGCCCATGGGCTCCAGGAGCTTCTCGGGAAGCAGCAGCCAGCCGTCCCCGGTCCGGGTCAGCGTCCCCCGGACGAGTGCGTTGCGCATGGCGTTGATCCGTTCGTCGTGCCGGTGCACCAGCAGCGAGGCGGGGCCCGGTGTCACGGCGCCGTCGTCCGGCGGGCGCACCGCGAAGCCGTCGGCCGTCGGCACCGGGCGGGTCCGGGCCAGGACGGGGGCCCCGGACGCGTCCCGGGCGGCGAGGACGGCGGTGTCGTAGCACGCCAACCGGTCCGCTCCGAGCGGCTGCGGTGCGGGAGCGGCGGGTGCCTCCGGGAGGGGTGGCCGCGCGGTGGACCGTACGGTCAGCTGCTCCGGGGTGACCGTGATGACGAGCCGCAGGTAGTACCAGTCCATCAGCCGCCGCATGGGCCGGGAGAGGTACGCGCGGCTGTGCGGCTGCCGTTCGAACAGCATTCGCCAGTAGTCCTCCAGGTCCTGCGGGCCCGTCCTGATGTCGTCGGGGCACTCGGCGCGGCCGCCGACGAAGAGGTGCGGGGGGTCGGTGAGTCCGCTGCCGGTGGGGTCGGAGAAGAGGAGGGCGACCCGGCCGTCGCGGCGGATGTTCAGCGCCTTCTGCGCGAACGCGAGGGACGTGGTCAGCACCAGTGTCCCGTTCTCGCGCCGCCGCACCGCCGTCGGCCAGGCCAGCGGTGTCCCGTCCCGGCCCAGCGTGACGAACTCGCAGGTCCGGTAGGCGTCGAGGACGTCGAGCGGGGCGGAGTCGAGCACGGTCATCGGCCCGCCTCCCCGGCCAGCGGGGCGCGCAGGGCGTGGCAGGCGGTGGCGTACCGACGCCGGCCCACCAGCTTCCAGGCCAGGCGTCCGAGCAGCGGGGCCTTGCCGAGGAAGTAGGCCCGCTCGTCCTCGGTGGCGTCCTCCAGGATCGCTCCGATGGCGAACATGACCTTGTCCTTGGGGAGCTGCTCCAGTCCGCGACGGCCGACCAGGTCCCACTCCTCGACCGTCAGGTGCTCGGCGACCAGCGGGAGGACCAGGCGTTCCTCGTCGTCGAGGTGATCGAGGAGTGCGAGACGGTGCTCCTCCAGGGCCAGGGCGAGTTCCTGCCCGGCGACGCTGTCGGCCGACCGCCGCCACTGCGGCGCCCACTGCGCCACGGCCGCCAGAGTGCGGTCGATGCGTCCGTGCTGCTCCTCCATGCGCGCGACCAGCGCCTCGTCCTCGGCGGCGGCGCTCCGGGCACGCAGCAGCGGCCAGATCAACTCGTCCTCAAGGCTGTGGTGATGGTGCAGCCCCGACACGTAGTCGTCGAGATACGCCGCGACCCGCGCGGCCCGTTCCGATGCGCCGTCCGGTACGGCCCGGACCATCCGGGGCAGCAGCGCCGACTCACGGCGGAAGACGCGGTGGACCACGACCATCTCGTGGGTGTAGGGGCGTTGGGAGGTGGGGAGTCCGGACGGTGTGATGCTGCGGGGCACGCTGTGTCCTTCGAAGGTCGGGGTGCGGACGACGGTCGCCCACGCTGTCGTCGTCCGCTTGGTGATGACTTGGCGTCCCGCTTGGCGTTCTCTTGCAGCCGCCCTGAGAGCGTTCTGAGCTGTGCGTTTACCGCTCGTTGAACGGATTTGCGCAGCGCTCGGATAGATTCCGGTGGCGTGCTGCGTATCAGAGTGCTGGGACCGTCGGGTGCCGAGATCGCGGGTGAGCCGGTGGTACTGGGCACCCCGCGGCAGCGTGCCGTGCTCGCGCTGCTGGTCGCGGCCCGCGGCGCGGTGGTCTCGGTGGACCGGATGGCGGACGAGTTGTGGCGCGGGGCGCCTCCGGCCAAGGCGACCGTGTCCCTCCAGGCGTATGTGTCGAACCTGCGGCGGCTGCTCGAACCGGAGCGCCCTCCGCGCGCCCCCGCGGCGGTCCTGGTCTCCTCACCGCCTGGGTACGCGTTGCGGCTGCCCGAGGACGCGGTGGACGCCTGGCGTTTCGGGGCCCGGGTCGACCGTGCCCGGCGCGTACCGGCCGAGCAGGCCCGGGAGTTGCTGGCGGAGGCGCTGGGGTGGTGGCACGGGCCCGCCTTCCAGGAGCACGCGGACGAGCCCTGGGCGGCACCCGAGGTGGCCCGCCTGAACGCGCTGTGCGCCGAGGCCCGCGAACTCGCCGTGACCGCCGACCTGTCGACGGGGCACGCCGCCGAGGCCACCCTGGCCGCCGAGACCATGGTCCGGGAGACGCCCCTGCGGGAGGAGGGCTGGCGGCTGCTGGCCCTCGCCCACTGGGCCACCGGCCGCCGCAGCGACGCCCTCACCGCGCTGCGCCGGGCCCGGCGCACACTGCGTGACGAACTCGGCTGCGACCCGTCTCCGGCATTGACCGAGTTGGAGCAGGCGATCCTGGCCCAGCGGGTGGAGGTGTTGCGGGCGGCGGTGCCGGAGCGGGTCCTTGCCGGAGCGGAACGGAATCTCGATGAAGGTGAGTTGCCCTCCGCTGTATCCGAACCGGTCCGTAAGTCTGCCGAGTCGACCCGAGCACCATCACAACGACCTCCCACCGACAACCTCTTCGTGGGCCGCACCGACGAACTCCGTGCCCTCGACTCAGCCGCCCGAGCCGCTCGTCGGGGCGGTGGGCTCGTGCTGGTCACCGGGGAGGCCGGGGCCGGCAAGACCGCTCTGTTCGGGCAGCTTGCCGGGCGGTTGCGGGAAGAGGGGTGGACCGTGGTCGTCGGGCGGTGCCCGGAGCACGAGGGGGCCCCGCCCGCCTGGGCCTGGGTGGAGGCGCTCGGCGCGCTCGCCCGGCTCGTGCCTCCCGCGCGCCCCGAGGAGGTGGCCGCCCTGCTGCACGAACCGGACGGCACGGCCGCCACCACTCGCGACGAGGCGACCGCGGGACGCTTCCGGCTGCACCGGGCCTTCTCCGCGTGGCTGCGCGAGGCGGCCGCCGACGGGCCCGTCGCCGTGCTCCTGGAGGACCTGCACCGGGCCGACGGGCAGACCCTCGCCCTGCTGGAAGCCGCGGCCGCGGTCACCGGCGTGCCCCTGCTGACCGTCGCCGGGTACCGCCCGGCCGAGGTCGGCGAACCGCTGGCCAAGACCCTCGCCCACCTCGCTCCCCGGCTGCCGCACCGGATCACGCTGGCCGGGCTGTCGCCGCGGGACGTGGCCACGGTGGTGGACGCCGTCTGCGGTGAGCACATCGACGAGGCCACGGTGGCGACACTCGCCGAACGCACCGGCGGCAACCCGTTCTACGTCCGGGAGAGCGCGCGGCTGCTGGCCGACGAGGGCGCCCTGGTGGCCGTTTCGGAGGTCCCCCAGGGCGTCAGGGACGTGCTGCGCAGGCGTCTCGCCCTGCTGTCCGCCGACGCGCGGGCGGCCGTACAGCTCGCGGCGGTGGCCGGGCCGGAGTCCGACGTGGCGCTGCTGGCGGACGCGGCGGAGGCGGACGAGGAGACCGTGCTGGCCGGGCTGGACGCCGCCGTGGCCGCGGATCTGCTGACCGATCCCGGGCCGGGACGGGTCCGTTTCGTGCACGCGCTGGTGCGCGACACCGTCTACACCGACCTGTCGGGGATCCGCCGGGCCCGGCTGCACGACCGCATCGCGCGGCGACTGCGCACGCACCGCCCCGACGACCTGGCCGCGCTGGCCCACCACTTCGCCCGCTCGGGCCGGACCGAGAACGCCCCGCTGGCCGTCGACTACGCGCTGCGGGCGGCGGAGCTGGCCGAGCGGCGGTACGCCCACGACGTGGCCGTGGAGCTCGTGCGGCAGGCGCTGGACGCGCACACCGCGGCCACCGCCGACCCCGAGGCCCGCCCGGACGGCACGGTCGCGCTGCTGGTGCGGCTGCTGGGCGCGCAGATGCGGGCCGGTGCCACGGGGGCCGCCCGGCGCACCCGGCGGCAGGCGGTGGACCTGGCCGTGCGGGCCGGCCGGGACGACCTGGCCGCGGCGGTCTACGGCGCCTGGGCCGAGCCCTCGCCCTGGCGCAGCCGTCTGGAGGGCTTCCTGGACCGGCCCTCGCTGGCCCACCTGGAGCGGCTCGCCGGCGACCGCACGCTGGACGGTCCGACACGCGCGCGTGTGCTCCAGGTTCTGGCGGACGCGGTGGCGGGCGAGGACGCGCGGCGGGCCCGGGACGCGGCCGCCGCCCAGCTGGAGTTGGCGCGGGCGGACGGTGAACCGCGTCTGCTGGCCTCGGCGTTGATGACCTCCGCCCGGCTGCTGCCGCACGAGGCGCAGGGCACCGCCCGCACCCCGCTCGTGGCCGAACTCCGCGTTCTCGCCCGGGACCACGACCTGCCCGCGCACCGCTGGGTGTGCGAGCACCTGGACACCCTGACCGCGGCGACCCGCAACGATCCCGACGCGGTGCGCGGCCACACCGCCGCGGGCCTGGAGCTGGCGCACCGCTACCGGATGCGGTGGGCGCAGGGAATCAACACCGTCACCTCGGCCATGCTGGCGGCGATCGCCGGGCGCTTCGAGGAGGCGGAGGCCCGCTACACCGAGGCGGACGGGCTGTTCCAGCGGGTCGGGGCGCACCACGCCACGGCCCCGCGCACGCTGGGCCTGTGGAGCATCCGGTTCACCCAGCGCCGGGAGGCCGAGATCGAGCAGGACGTCCGCGAGGTGTACGCGGCCGTCGGCACCCCGGTCGCGGTGGCGCACGCTCTCGTCCTGGCCCGGCTGGGGCGCCTGGACGAGGCCGCGGCCGTGCCCTTCCCCGCCCGGCCGGTGACCGACCATCTGTACGGCATGGAGCTGGACTACCGCAGCGAACTCGCGGTGCTGCTGGACGACCGGGACGCGGCACACGCGCTGATCGAGGCGCTGCTGCCGTTGCAGGAGCAGTTCGCCGGCACGGCGGGCGGGGCCTACGCCACGCGGCCGCTCGCGCACGCCCTGGCGGACCTGTACCGGCTCGTCGGTGAGCGGCGGCTCGCGGCCGGCGCCTACGCGCTGGCCGAGCGGGTCGCCCGGGTCTGGGGCTCGCCCCACCATGTGGCCGCCGCGCGCCGGGCCGCCGTACGGCTCGACGGAAGCTGAACGTCACGATCCGGTCTCGGGGTCTTGCCAACCTGTCGTGTAATCGATTCCAATCCTTCGTACACGGAGTCGTGTAATCGATTCCACGCATGATCCACAAGGAGGTGGGGCGGCGATGGCGAGCATCAAGGACGTCGCTGCCGAGGCGGGGGTCTCCGTCGCCACGGTGTCGCGGGTCCTGAACGACCATCCGTCGGTCAGCGCGGACGCACGCACGCGTGTGCTGGCCGCCGTCGAGGCGCTGGGCTACCGCCCGAACGCCGTCGCCCGCTCCCTGCGCACCGACCAGACCCACACCCTCGGGCTGGTCATCAGCGATGTGATGAACCCCTACTTCACCGAGTTGGCCCGGTCCGTCGAGGAGGAGGCCCGCGCGCTGGGGTACAGCGTGATCATCGGGAACGCCGACGAGCGGCCGGAACTTCAGGACCATCACGTCCGCACCCTGCTGGACCGGCGGATCGACGGCCTCCTCGTCTCCCCCACCGACGGCGGCTCCCCGCTGATGCTGGACGCCGTGCGCGCGGGGACGCCGATGGTGTTCGTGGACCGGTGGATCCCGGGCGTGGCCGTGCCGGTCGTCAGGGCCGACGGACGGGCCGCAGTGCGCGATCTCGTCGCCCATCTGCACGGCCTCGGGCACCGCAGGCTCGCCATCATCGCGGGCCCGGCGGCGACCACCACGGGTCAGGAACGTGTCGCGTCCTTCCGGGAGGCCCTGGAGGCGTACGGCCTCGATCTGCCCGACGCCTACATAGGGCAGGGCGACTTCCAGGCCGAGAGCGGGCGGCGGGTCACCGAGGGCTTCCTCGACCTGCCCGAGCCGCCCGAGGTCGTCTTCGCGGCCGACAACCTGATGGCGCTCGGCGCCCTGGACGCCGTACGCGCGCGTGGGCTGCGCGTGCCGCAGGACCTCGCCCTGGCCGCGTTCGACGACATCCCGTGGTTCGTGCACACCGATCCGCCGATCACCGCGATCGCCCAGCCCACGGGTGAGCTGGGGCGGGCCGCCGTGCGCGCGCTCGTCGACCGCATCGAGGGACGGCCGCCGGAGTCGGTCACCCTCCCCGCCCGTCTCGTCGTCCGCCGCTCGTGCGGCGAGGACCCCAACCCTGTGCAAAGGAGCACGTCGTGAGCAACGAGGACGAGTTGCTGCGCATCGAGGGCATACGCAAGACCTTCCCCGGTGTGGTCGCGCTCGACGGTGTCGACTTCGATCTGCGCCGGGGCGAGGTGCACGTCCTCCTCGGTGAGAACGGCGCCGGCAAGAGCACGCTGATCAAGATGCTGTCGGGCGCCTACCACCCCGACGAGGGCCGGGTCCTGGTGGACGGCCGGGAGGTGCACATCCGCGGGGCGCAGGACGCCG
This sequence comes from Streptomyces sp. NPDC001668, assembly GCF_042893155.1. Lineage (NCBI taxonomy): Bacteria > Bacillati > Actinomycetota > Actinomycetes > Kitasatosporales > Streptomycetaceae > Streptomyces > Streptomyces sp. NPDC001668. Next base: position 330,176 of record NZ_JBIAUQ010000001.1, on the reverse strand, counting down.
AGCGGCTGGGCATCGCCACCATCTACCAGGAGTTCAACCTGGTACCGGATCTGACCGTCGCCGAGAACATCTTCCTGGGCCGGCAGCCGCGCCGGTTCGGGATGATCGACCGGAAGACGATGGAGGCCGACGCCGAGGTGCTCCTGAAGCGGGTCGGCGTAAACGTCTCGCCCCGCGCGCGGGTGCGTGAGCTCGGGATCGCCCGGCTCCAGATGGTCGAGATCGCCAAGGCACTGAGCCTGGACGCCCGGGTGCTGATCATGGACGAGCCGACCGCCGTGCTCACCTCCGAGGAGGTCGACAAGCTCTTCGCGATCGTGCGCAGGCTGCGCGAGGACGGCGTCGGGATCGTCTTCATCACCCACCATCTGGAGGAGATCGCCGCCCTGGGCGACCGGGTCACGGTCATCCGGGACGGCAAGTCCGTCGGCCAGGTGCCCGCCGCCACGCCCGAGGACGAGCTCGTACGCCTGATGGTGGGGCGGTCGATCGAGCAGCAGTACCCGAGGGAGCGCGGCGACACCGGAGCGGCCCTGCTGAAGGTCGAGGGGCTCACCCGGGACTGCGTCTTCCACGACATCAGCTTCGAGGTGCACGCCGGTGAGGTGGTCGGCATCGCCGGCCTGGTCGGAGCCGGCCGTACCGAGGTGGTGCGGGCCGTGTTCGGCGCGGACCCGTACGACAAGGGAGCCGTGCATGTCGCCGGGACCGCCCTCAAGGGACACGACGTGGGCGCCGCGATGGCGGCCGGGATCGGGCTGATCCCCGAGGACCGCAAGGGCCAGGGCCTGGTGCTCGACCAGTCGGTCGAGGAGAACCTGGGGCTGGTGACCATGCGGTCCGCCACGCGCGCGGGGCTCGTCGACCTCAAGGGGCAGCGGGAGGCCGCCGCGCGGATCGCCGAGCAGCTCGGGGTCCGGATGGCGGGCCTGCACCAGCAGGTGCGGACGCTCTCCGGCGGCAACCAGCAGAAGGTCGTCATCGGCAAGTGGCTGCTCGCCGACACCAAGGTGCTGATCCTCGACGAGCCCACGCGCGGGATCGACGTCGGCGCCAAGGTCGAGATCTACCAGCTCGTCAACGAGCTGACGTCTCAAGGGGCCGCCGTCCTCATGATCTCCAGCGATCTGCCCGAGGTGCTCGGCATGAGCGACCGGGTGCTGGTGATGGCCCAGGGCCGGATCGCCGGCGAACTCGACGCCGACGAGGCCACGCAGGACTCCGTGATGGCACTCGCCGTCAGCACGAACACCGTCAAGACCGAGAAGGAGGCCCCCGGTGGCCACTGACACGCTCACGAGCGGGGCGAGCGCGGGTGGCCTGCGCCGTCTCCTGCTCGACAACGGCGCGCTCACCGCGCTGATCGTCCTCATCATCGCCATGTCGGCGCTGTCCGGCGACTTCCTGACCACCGACAACCTGCTCAACGTCGGCGTCCAGGCGGCCGTGACCGCCATCCTCGCCTTCGGTGTGACCTTCGTGATCGTCTCGGCGGGCATCGACCTGTCGGTCGGCTCGGTGGCGGCCCTGTCGGCGACCGTCCTCGCCTGGAGCGCGACCTCGCACGGGGTGCCGGTCTTCATAGCCGTCGTCCTCGCGGTCGTGACCGGCATCGCGGCCGGACTCGTCAACGGCTTCCTGATCGCGTACGGCAAACTCCCGCCGTTCATCGCCACGCTGGCCATGCTCTCCGTCGCGCGCGGTCTGTCGCTGGTGATCTCCGAGGGCTCCCCGATCGCCTTCCCCGACTCCGTCTCCCACCTCGGTGACACGCTCGGCGGCTGGCTGCCGGTGCCCGTCCTCGTCATGGTCGTCATGGGGCTCCTCGCGGCCTTCGTGCTGGGACGGACGTACATCGGCCGCTCCATGTACGCGATCGGCGGCAACGAGGAGGCGGCCCGCCTCTCCGGTCTCCGCGTGAAGAAGCAGAAGCTCGCCATTTACGCCCTCTCCGGTGTCTTCGCCGCCGTCGCGGGTGTCGTGCTCGCCGCGCGGCTGTCCTCGGCGCAGCCGCAGGCCGCCGACGGCTACGAGCTGGACGCGATCGCCGCGGTCGTCATCGGCGGTGCCTCCCTCGCGGGCGGCACCGGCAAGGCGTCCGGGACGCTGATCGGCGCGCTGATCCTGGCGGTGCTGCGCAACGGCCTCAACCTGCTGAACGTGTCCGCGTTCTGGCAGCAGGTCGTCATCGGTGTCGTCATCGCGCTCGCGGTCCTCCTGGACACCCTGCGCCGCAAGGCCGGGGCAACCCCGGTGGCCGGTGCCCCGCAGGGCGGCAAGGGGCGCCAGGCGGCGACGTACGGTCTCGCGGCCGTGGTCACCGTCGCGGTCGTCGGCGCGACCTCCTTCCTGCACAACGACTCGTCCTCGACGGCCAACCCGAAGGTCGGCCTGTCGCTCTCCACCCTCAACAACCCCTTCTTCGTGCAGATCCGGTCGGGCGCCCAGGCCGAGGCGAAGAAGCTGGGCGTGGACCTGACCGTCACGGACGCCCAGAACGACGCCTCCCAGCAGGCCAACCAGCTCCAGAACTTCACCAGTTCGAGCCTCGGCGCGATCATCGTCAACCCGGTCGACTCGGACGCGGCGAGCAACTCGGTGAAGGCCGCCGACCAGGCGAAGATCCCGGTCATCGCGGTGGACCGCGGTGTCAACAAGGCCTCGGTGGACGCGCTGGTCGCCTCCGACAACGTCGCCGGCGGTGAACTCGCCGCCAAGACCATCGGCGAGAAGCTCGGCGGCAAGGGCAAGATCGTGATCCTCCAGGGCCAGGCGGGCACCTCGGCGGCCCGTGAGCGCGCCGAGGGCTTCGCCAACGGCCTCAAGGCCTACCCGGGCATCCAGGTCGTCGCCCAGCAGCCCGCCGACTTCGACCGCACCAAGGGCCTCGACGTGATGTCGAACCTGCTCCAGGCCCACCCGGACGTCCAGGGCGTCATCGCCGCCAACGACGAGATGGCGCTCGGCGCGATCAAGGCGCTGGGCTCCAAGGCCGGCACGTCGGTCTCGGTGGTCGGCTTCGACGGCACCCCGGACGGCCTGAACGCGGTGAAGGACGGCACTTTGTACGCGTCCGTGGCACAGCAGCCCTCGCAGCTGGGCAAAATCGCGGTGGACAACGCGCTGAGGGCCCTTCAGGGCAAGAAGGTCGAGGAGACGATCAAGGTGCCGGTGAAGGTGGTCACGAAGGAGAACGTGGCCGGTTTCACGGGCTGACGACGGCGTAAGGGCGGGCGGTCGCTTCGACCGCCCGCCCGGCGTCACTGACTAGGGGAGTCACTCATGTACGACTACGACCTTCTGGTCGTAGGGTCGGCCAACGCCGACCTGGTGATCGGCGTGGAGCGGCGGCCGGGGGCCGGCGAGACGGTGCTCGGCTCGGACCTGGCCGTGCACCCGGGGGGCAAGGGTGCCAACCAGGCGGTCGCGGCGGCCCGGTTGGGCGCGCGTACGGCGTTGCTGGCCCGGGTCGGTGACGACGAACACGGCCGGCTGCTGCTGGACTCGCAGCGGGCGGCCGGGGTCGACACGGTGGGCGTGCTGGTGGGCGGGGCGCCGACGGGGGTCGCGCTGATCACCGTCGACCCGTCCGGGGACAACAGCATCGTCGTCTCACCGGGCGCCAACGGGCGCCTGACACCGGGTGACGTGCGGGCCGCGGTGAGCCTCTTCCACGCCTCGCGGGTGGTGTCGACCCAGCTGGAGATCCCGCTGGAGACGGTCGTGGAGGTCGTACGGAACCTGTCGCCGGACAGCCGGTTCGTGCTGAACCCGTCGCCGCCGCGGCCGTTGCCGACCGAGGTCCTCGCGGCCTGCGATCCGCTGATCGTCAACGAGCACGAGGCGAAGGTGATCCTCGGGGACGCGTGTGTGAGCGACGTGCCGGAGGACTGGGCGCGGCTGCTGCTCGCGAAGGGGCCGAAGTCGGTGGTGGTGACGCTGGGTGCGGAGGGGTCGCTCGTGGCGTCCTCGTCCGGGGGCGTGACCCGGGTGGCGTCGGTGAAGGTGGACGCCGTGGACACGACGGGGGCCGGGGACGCCTTCACGGCGGCGCTGGCGTTCCGGCTCGGGGAGGGTGCCTCCCTGGCGGAGGCGGCCGCGTACGCGTCCCGCGTGGGGGCGGTCGCGGTGACCCGCGAGGGCGCGCAGGACTCCTTCCCCACCGCTGAGGAGGTCGATGCCCTGTGAAGAGGGCCGGAATACTGAACCGTCATCTCTCCGGCGCGCTCGCCGAGTTGGGGCACGGGGACGGGGTGCTGGTGTGTGACGCCGGGATGCCGATCCCCGAGGGGCCGCGCGTGGTCGACCTGGCCTTCCGGGCCGGAGTGCCGTCCTTCGCGGAGGTCCTCGACGGGCTGCTCGCCGAGCTGGTCGTGGAGGGCGCGACGGCGGCGGAGGAGGTGCTGGGCGCGAACCCGGCGGCGGCCGCGCTGCTGCGGGGCGAGTTCCCCGACCTCCACCTGGTCTCCCACGAGAAGCTCAAGGAGCTGTCGGCGGGCGCGCGGCTGGTCGTGCGCACGGGGGAGGCACGGCCGTATGCGAACGTGCTGCTCAGGTGCGGGGTGTTCTTCTAGGGCGGGCCGGTGGCCGGTGTTCACGGCGCGGGGACGACCAGGGGCGGGCTGCGGCACCTCTCCGCGCGGCGCGGCGCCGGCAGGAGGGTCGTGCGCGGTTCGCGGACCTCGGCCGCGCGGTCGGTGAGCAAGCTGGTGCGCAGGCGTGACCGGACGGGTTCGCGTCCGGTCGCCACCGGACGCATGCCGTCGATGTGAATGGCCCGACTCCCTTTCCGTGCGGGGGGAGCTGAAGGGGTGGCACGGCCCGCACAGGTCTGGGTCTCTGCCCCGGAGGTCTGCTCGTCGCAAACCTTGACGCCGTTGCCCGACCAGGCAGTCGGGCAGGTCCCGTAGGACGTCAGCCCTGCCGGAGCCGTCGCGCGGAGAGGCAGGGTTCGGAGAACCAGCGGCACCGGGGACCGGAGTGGGTGCCGCGCAGCGCGTCGGCGGCGGCACCTTCGGCCCGGCAGCGCTGTATCTGTGCCACGGGGCCTGCGCACCCGGCACCGGAAGCGGGACGGGGCCTGGGATCTCAGCGCTCGCTCCGGTGACGACGGCTGCCACCGCGGCGCCGACCGCCGTCGTCGCACGAGGTCTCCGTGCGTCCCGTGGCGTCCCGGACGCTGGATCCGATCCGATCCGTCGCGTTTCCGGGCCGCAGGTGCACACGGCGTGGAGGCAAGAGGCCCCGCAAAGCTCCGCAGAGGTGGGGCCTGGACGGGGTCATCCCCACAGTGATTCATCGAACCGGTTCGATCACGCTAGCACTGAGAACCGGCCAGCAATACCCCCCGGCCCGGATCCCCTCGGCCGCCCGCAGGCGACCGTCCCGGCAGGGTCACCTGTCCGCCGTCCATGGACTCGCGCATCCAGTCCGTCGGCAAACGGGCTTACAGACAGGCAAACCAGACAACGAATCTCGGCACACCAACGTTTCCGGGCCGTTACGAGAATTTCGACAAGAGGCGTTGACACCCGCCCGGGTTGCTCCTACCTTCACTTCACGCGAACCGGTTCGACGATCGGCATCTGGCTGATTTCGCACCCTGAATTACTCGAACCGGTTCGACCCATGTCGGCAAGGGAGCCCCCGTGAACATCGGTGAGATCGCCAAGCGGGCCGGTGTCTCGCGGAGCACCGTGTCGTACGCCCTGAGCGGGAAGCGCCCCGTGTCCGAGGAGACCCGCGACAAGATCCAGCGGGTCATCGACGAGCTGGGCTACCAGCCCAACGCGAGTGCGCGGGCCCTGGCCAACGGCCGGACCAACACCATCGGTCTGGTCTTCCCGCCGGCCGGGAACCACTACACCGGCATGCAGCTGGACTTCATCGGCAGCGTCACCGAGGCCGCCGCGGCCTACGACTACGACGTACTGCTCTCTCCGAGCGGCATGGACAGCGACCGCTCGTTCCAGCGGCTGCTGGGCGAGCGGCGGGTCGACGGCGCGATCCTGATGGAGATCCGGCTGGAGGACGACCGGCTCGACCACCTCACCGCGGTGGATTTCCCCTCGGTCGCCATCGGACGCACGGCCCACCCGGAGGGCGGCTGGTGGGTGGGACTGGATCACACGGCGCTGGCGGCGGCCTGTGTCCATCACCTCGCGGACCTCGGCCACCGCCGAGTCGCCTTCGTCAACCGGCCCGAACAACTCCTGAAGGCCGGCTACGAGTCGGCCCACCGAGGTCTGGACGGCTTCACCAAGGCCGCGGCGGAACGCGGACTCACCGTCCGGACGTACTGCTGCGGCGACGACGCCGCCTCGGGCCTCGCCTGTCTGGAACGCATCCTGCACGACGACCCGGCCACCACGGCCCTCGTCACGCTGAACGAGGCCGCGCTCGGCGGTCTGTACCGCGGCCTGGCCCAGGCCGGTCGTCATGTGCCGCGCGACTTCTCCGTCACCGGAGTGGTGGCCGGCCGGTGGGCGGAGACGGTGACCCCGCAGCTCACCGCCGCGGACGTGCCGGCGGAACAGATGGGCCGCCTCGCCGTCGACCTGTTGGTCAAGCGGCTCGACGACCCCGACGCACCGGCCCGGCACCATCTGCTCGCGCCGCCGATCTCCCTGCGGGCGAGCACCGCACCTGCCGGCACAAGGGCCGCCGACCCCGCTGCGGACTTCGGCGTCCCCACGCATCCCTGACCGCCGCCCGCGCTTTCCCCTCGCCCTCCGCACCCCGTACCGGCCGACTCACCGCCCGGCCTCACCGTCCGGCCCCACCCTCGGGGTCCGGCGAGCCCGGCAACTCCCTGACACCACACCCGTGCCGATCCCAGGGCACACCTGTGCCAAAACCCGTGAGGAAGACACCATGAACCGATCTGCCAGACGGCGTCTCACCGCCGCAGTCCTGACCGTCGTCGCCGTCACCACCGGAGCCACCGCCTGTTCGTCGAGTTCCGGTAGTTCCTCGGCGAAGGGTGCGGACAGCAAGACGTACACGGTCTGGGACCCGTACCCGCAGTTCGCCAAGGGCTCGTCGTGGACGAACCTGCTGGACAAGTGCGGCACCGCGGCGGGCGTGAAGATCAAGCGGACCGGCTTCGACACCAGCGACCTGACGAACAAGGCGCTGCTCGCCGCCCAGCAGGGCAACTCCCCGGACGTCCTCATCGTCGACAACCCGGTCGTCTCGACCCTGGCCGAGGCGGGCGTGCTCACCACGACCGACGACAACAAGCTGGACACCTCGAAGGTCGACCCCAACCTGCTGGCGGCGGGCCAGTCCGGCGGCAAGACCTACGGCACCCCGATCGGCGCCAACACCCTCGCCCTCTACTACAACAAGGCGGTCCTGAAGAAGGCCGGGGTGGACATCTCCTCGGTCAAGGACTGGACGTCACTGACCGCGGCGCTGGCGAAGGTCAAGGGTGCGGGCAAGAAGGGCATCACGTTCTCGGCGATAGGCACCGAGGAGGGCAGCTTCCAGTTCCTGCCCTGGTACTGGGGCTCCGGCGCCCAGCTGACCGCACTCGACTCCGCCCAGGCGGTCTCCGCACTGTCGCTGTGGAAGAACTGGCTGGACAAGGGCTACGCCCCCAACTCGGTGATCAACAACACCCAGACCACCAGCTGGCAGGAGTTCGCGAGCGGCGACTACGCGTTCGCGGAGAACGGCACCTGGCAGCTCGCCAACGCCGACAAGGCCGGCTTCGAGTACGGCGTCATCCCCGTCCCCGCCGCCACGGGAGGCAGCGCGGCCGCCCCGACCGGCGGTGAGTTCGTCACCCTCCCGGTGCAGGACGACACCGGCCGCTACACCACCTCCCAGAAGCTCGTGTCCTGCCTGACCAGCAGCCAGAACCTGCTCGCCACCGACACGACGCTGTCCTACGTGGCCCCCACCAGCGAGGTCCAGGACAAGCAGGTGGCCGCGAACGCCGAGCTGAAGCCGTGGGTCGACGCGGTCAAGGCCGCCAAGGGACGCACCAGCGACGACCTGGGCACCAAGTACCCCAAGATCTCCGAGCAGATGTGGAAGGCCGTCCAGTCCGCGCTCAGCGGGTCCCAGTCGCCGAAGGACGCGCTTACGGCCGCCCAGTCCGCAGTCAAGTGACCAGTGGCAGAGGCTCGTTGATGAACCGCACGACACCAGCGCCGGTTGCGCTGCCGGTCCGCGACGGGAACGGGGCGGCGACCGCCGTCCCGCCCCCGGCCCGCCCCACTTCCCGCCGCCGTCCCCGCTCCCCTCAATGGGCCGCCTGGGCGTTCCTCGCCCCGGTGAGCTTGTACCTCGTCCTGTTCTACGCCTATCCGCTGTACCGCAACCTCGACCTGAGCCTGCGCAACTACACGGTGCGCTCCTTCGTCCGCGGCGACGCCCCGTTCACGGGCCTGGCGAACTACCGCAAGGTCTTCGACGACCCGACCTTCGCCCCGGCCCTGTGGCACACCGTGGTGTTCACCGGCGTGTGCCTGCTCTTCCAGTACGCGATCGGTCTGGCGCTGGCGGTCTTCTTCCACCAGAACTTCCGGCTCTCGGCGACCCTGCGGGCGCTGTTCCTGGTGCCCTGGCTGCTGCCGCTGATCGTGTCCGCGTCGACCTGGTCGTGGATGCTCAACAGCGACTCCGGTGTCGTCAACGCCGTCCTGCACGCGGTCGGTGTCGGCCCGGTGAACTGGCTGACCTCGCCGTCCTGGTCACTGACCTCGGTGATCATCGCGAACATCTGGATCGGGGTCCCGTTCAACCTGGTCGTCCTCTACAGCGGCCTGCAGTCCATCCCGGCCTCGCTGTACGAGGCGGCGGCCCTGGACGGGGCGAACGCCTGGCGGCGCTTTTGGAACATCACCTTCCCGCTGCTGCGCCCGGTCTCCGCGATCACCCTGCTCCTCGGCCTCGTCTACACCCTCAAGGTCTTCGACATCATCTGGATCATGACCAAGGGCGGCCCGGCGGACTCGTCCACCACCTTCGCCACCTGGTCCTACCAGCTCGGCTTCGGCAACCTGCTGCCCGCCTTCGGCCCCGGCGCGGCCGTCGGCAACCTGCTCGTGGTCGCCGCCCTGGTCTTCGGCCTGATCTACCTGAAGGTCCAGCGAAAGCAGGCGCTGTCATGAGCAAAAGCCTGAAGACCGTCGTCGGTCTGCTGCTGACCGCGGTCATGCTCTTCCCGGTCTACTGGATGATCAACGTGTCCTTCACCCGCGACCAGGACATGCGCAAGTCCCCGCCGGACCTGTTCCCCGTCCACGGCACCCTGGCCGGCTACCGGGCGGTCCTGGACCAGCAGCTGCCCTACCTCGGCACCAGCCTCGTCATCGGCCTGGGCACCGTCGTGCTGACCGTGGCGCTGGCCGCCCCGGCCGGCTACGCGCTGGCCAAACTGCGCCCGCGCGGCGGGGGCGTGCTCAGCTTCCTGCTGCTGGTCGCCCAGATGATCCCCGGCATCATCATGGCGATGGGCTTCTACGCCATCTACCTCCAGCTCGGCCTGCTCCAGTCGGTGCCCGGACTGATCGTCGCCGACTCCACCCTGGCCGTGCCCTTCGCGGTGCTCATCTTCACCGCGTTCATGTCCGGCATCCCCGGCGAGCTGATCCAGGCCGCGCAGATGGACGGAGCGCACGCCCTGCGCACCTTCTGGTCCGTCGTCCTGCCGATGAGCCGCAACTCGATCGTGACGGTGTCGCTGTTCGCGTTCCTGTGGTCCTGGTCCGACTTCATCTTCGCCAGCACCCTCGCGGGCGGCGGCGCCCATGAGCCGATCACGCTGGGCATCTACCACTACATCGGCAACAACAACCAGCAGTGGAACGCCATCATGGCCACCGCCGTCGTGGCCTCCCTGCCCGCCACGGTCATCCTCGTCCTCGCCCAGCGCTACGTCGCCGCCGGTGTGACCGCCGGCGCCGTCAAGGACTGACCCGGCCAGCAGACGAACCGCCGTGCGCGCACCGTCGCCCCGCCCGGCTGACCACCGACCGTCCCCCCTCAAGAAACGAGTACCGCCAGCATGACCGCCGCCCCGTCCGGCCCGGCCTTCTCCGTCCACGACATCCCGTTCAGCACGTACGGATCCTGGTTCGGCATCTCCCCCGTGGTGGCGGAGAAGACGTACGCCGAGGACCTCCACCTCGTCTCGCACCAGAACGGCATGCACGCCGTCCTGAGCTTCGTCCCCCTCGATCCCGCGACGGGCGACCGCGCCGAGACCCGCGTCGAGGCCACACCGGCCCTGCTGACCTGGACCGGGGCGGCCGGACGCGTGGATCTCACCTACGAGTCGCCGGACACCGTACGGCTGCGCGGTGCGGGTGTGCCACTGCGGATCTCGGCGGCGGCCCCGGCGCTGACCCCGTTCAGCGGCACCTACTTCTACCGCGACCCGGTGGACGGAGCCCACACGTTCACCTCCTACGAGACCGGGCGCCGCTACCGGATCACCGTGCTGTCCGGCACGGTCGCCGAGGTGTCCGGCTCCCAGGCCCTGGGCGCCGGGGACCGCGGTCTCACGGTCGCCGCCGAATCCGACGGATCGTGGGAGGTCGCGGTCGAGGAACTCGACAGCGCGCGTCGGCCCTACCGCACCTCGGCGGCGTTCGGCGAGGTCATGGAGGCCGCGCGGCGATCGTTCGCCGAGTTCGCCGACACGGTCGCCCCCTGGCGCTCGGACGACACTCCGGCCGCCGAACTCGCCGCCTACGTGGTGTGGTCGGCGACCGTCCGCCCGGCCGGCCAGGTCACCCGGCCCGGTGTGCTGATGTCCAAGCACTGGATGGACAAGGTCTGGAGCTGGGACCACTGCTTCAACGCCCTGGCCCTGGCCCCCGGCTGCCCCGAACTGGCCTGGGACCAGTTCCAGTTGCCCTTCGACCACCAGGACGAGACCGGAGCCCTGCCCGACTCCGTCACCCACTCGGAGGTCCTCTACAACTTCGTCAAACCGCCCATCCACGGCTGGGCCCTGGGCCACCTGCGCACCCGGCTCACCGAACCTCTCGAACCGGCGCAACTGGCGGAGGCGTACGACAGGTTGACCCGCTGGACGGACTTCTGGCTCACCGCCCGGCGCGCCCCCGGCGCCGCCCTGCCGCACTACCAGCACGGCAACGACAGCGGCTGGGACAACGCCACCACCTTCGACCCCGGACGCCTCGCCGTCACCGCCGACCTCACCGCGACGCTGATCCTCCAGCTCGACGAACTGGCCCGGCTGGCCGCCGAACTGGGCTTCCCGGAGGACTCCCGGCACCGCACCGAGACAGCCGACGCCCTCCAGGCCGCCCTGCTGGACGAGCTGTGGGACGGCGAACGGTTCCTGAGCCGCCCGGCCCACGGCGGAGCCCTCTCCCCGAGCGCGAGCCTGCTCGACCTGATGCCGATCGTGCTCGGCGACCGCCTGCCCGCCAAAGTCCACGACCAGTTGGCCGCACGGATCGAGGCCCACCTCACCGCCCACGGCCTGGCGACCGAACACCCCGGCTCCCCGCACTACGAGTCCGACGGCTACTGGCGCGGCCCGATCTGGGCCCCCGCCACCGTCCTCATCGAGGACGGCCTGCGCCGCGCCGGGCACGACCGGCTCGCGGACGAGATCAGCGCCCGCTTCCGCGCCCTGTGCGAAACCTCCGGTTTCGCCGAGAACTTCGACGCGCTGACCGGCGAGGGACTCCGCGACCGCGCCTACACCTGGACCGCGAGCAGCTATCTGCTGCTCGCCCACGACCACCGCCGACGCCGTTCGGAGACCGCGGCCGACACCACTGTCGCCTGACCGAAGAGCGACAACCCACCCACACGTCCGGCACGGGGGCCGGCGCAGCAACAACCAGCCACATCCCTGAAGGGACGTAAGGACATGCCACGAATCGGGCAAAGGCGCTCGACCAGCAGACGCCTTCTCCACGGCATCACCAGGACGCTGCTCCCGCTGACCGTCATAGCCGGCGTCACCACGATGGCGACGCCGGCCTCCGCCGCCACCCCCACCCTCACCGTCGATCTCGGCACCACCACCGGCGCCTTCCGCGGCGGCGCCTCCGGGGCGCTGTACGGCCTGTACGGGCAGGACGTGCCGACGAACAACCTCATCGAGGGGATGGGGCTTAAGACCACCAACACCAAGTACCAGGACGGTCAGCAGCACCCCGGCTCGGACGCCCTGGAGATCGCCAAGCCCTTCACCGACAGCGGCGGCGGGGACGTCTTCATCTACATGACGGACGTCTACCGGGCCAACTACGAGCGCACGAGCTACTCGGCCTACCAGGCGACCATGAAGACCCAGGTCGAGCAGGCGATGGCCAGCCCCTACGCGAGCCACATCGTCTTCATCCCCTACAACGAGCCCGACCTGAACTGGTTCAGCGGCATGCGCACCAACTCGACCGCGCAGGCCAACTTCAACGCCGAGTGGCTCCAGACCTACAACTTCATCAAGGGCATCTGGCCCGCGGCACGCCTGGCGGGACCCAACCTCTCCAGTTACAGCGACTCCGCCCTCAGGAGCTTCCTCACCTACTGCAAGGCCAACAGCTGCCTGCCCGACGTGGTGACCTGGCACACCCTGGGCAGCCCGGCGGACGTCCGCAACACGGTCAACACCTACCGCGCGGCGGAGACCGCCACGGGCATCACCTCCCCGATCACCGTCAACCTCAACGAGTACGCCCACCGCTACCACCTGACCGACCCCGGCCAGATGGTCCAGTGGATCGCGGGCATCGAGGACGAGAAGATCGACGGCAACCTGCCGTACTGGAACATCAACGGCAACCTCGGCGACTCCGCCGCCGCCCAGAACACCCCCAACGCCCAGTGGTGGCTGTACAACTGGTACAGCTCCATGAGCGGCAACACCGTCAAGGTCACCAGCACCGGCGCCAACGCCGCCTACACCCTTCAGGGTCTGGCGAGTCTGGACACGGCCAAGAAGCAGGCCCGCGTCATCCTCGCCGGGGGCGGTACCAGCGGTGACTCCAGCACGGTCATCAAGGGCATCGACCCCGCGGTCTTCGGCAGCACCGTGCACGTCAGCGTGTTCCAGGACCGCTACAGCGGCTACATCGGCGCGGCGGCCACCCCGACCCGGCTCTCCGACGCGGACGTCGCCGTGGGCTCCGACGGCTCGATCACCCTTCCCCTCACCCTCGACGCCATGTCCGCCTACGAGGTGATCGTCTCCCCGGGCGGCACGGGCAGCAGCACCGCATCCGACAGCACCTGGACGGGCACGTACGAGGCCGAGAACGCCACCCTCAGCGGCAGCGGCTACAACATCAACACCGAGGGCACGACCGGCAACGTCGGCAAGTTCGCCACCTCCGGCACCAAGGACGTCGGAGGCCTGCGCACCGGCTCGACCACGGTGATCTCCTTTCCCGTCAACGTTCCCACCACCGGGGACTACACCCTGTCGGTGTTCGGCAACAGCTACGCCAAGGACGCCGACGTCAAGGGCCCGACGGACGTGTACGCGCGGGTCGACGGCGGGGCCTCGACCAGGATCGACATACCGGTGGGCTTCCAGTGGGTGGTGTGGGGGCACAGCGACGCCACCGTGCACCTGACCGCCGGCAGCCACACCATCACCCTGGCCACCACCGGCGACAACGGCGCGAAGACCACCGGTGACGCCATCATCGACAAGATCGACCTGCGGTACCAGGACGCCTCCGTCCAGGGCACCACGCTCTACGAGGCCGAGCAGGCCAACCTGTCCGACAGCGGCACCGCCACCTACACCTCCCAGGGCCAGTCCGGCGCCGGCGCGGTGAACCTCACCTCCGGCAAGTCCGCGACCTTCTGGGTCTACTCCGCGCGGGACGGATACGCCGACCTGACGGCCCGCTACCGCAACACCGGCCAGGCCGCCCTCACCGTCAACGGCCAGACCACCAACGACCAGACCCTCTCCGGGGCGACGACCGGCGCCTGGTCCACCTCGACCAACCGGGTGTACCTCAACGGCGGCGTCAACAAGGTCAAGGTGACCGGCAGCAGCGGCACCCTGTCCCTGGACGACCTGGCCGTCACCCCGTTCAGCGCCACCGACGCCGTCACCACCGGAAACGTCGTCACCTACCAGGCCGAGAACGGCACGCTCACCGGCACCGCGGCCACCGACACCACCTACAGCCAGGCCAACGGCGGCGTCGTCACCGGCATCGGCAACGGAACCGCCAACTCCCTCACCCTCAACGTCAACGCGCCCACGGCCGGCACCTACGCCATGACCATGCGCTACGCCAACGCCGAGGAACTGCCCTCCAACCACTACAACCCGGACCTGTACGCCGAGCACGCCGACGTCAGCGTCAACGGCGGCAGCGCCACCCGCGTCAACTTCGCCAGCACCCTGCACTGGAACCAGTTCGAGGACTACACCGTCCCCGTGACCCTCACCAAGGGCGCCAACACCGTCAAGTTCACCGCCTCGCAGCTCTACAACTACGACGGCACCACCATCGGGCTGGTCTACTCCGGCGGCGGCAGCGACATCGGGCAGCCCATGCGCTCCAGCTCCGCACCCCACCTCGACCAGGTCTCCTTCGCCCCCGCGAGCCTGCACATCGGCGCCTCCACCGGCTTCTCCTCCACCGCGGTCGCCCAGCACAGCCAGCTCTGCCTCGAAGACCCGGCCAAGTCCACCGCCGACGGCACCCAGTACCAGCAGAACACCTGCGGCACCGGCCAGGAGCAGATCTTCGACTTCCACCCCGTCGCCGGTACGACCGACACCTACACCGTCGTCAACCACTCCAGCGGCAAGTGCCTGGACGTCTCCGGCCTCTCCACGGCCGACGGGGCCGCCGTCCAGCAGTGGACCTGCCTCAACGGCACCAACCAGCGGTTCACACTGAGAGCGGTGACCGCGCTCGGCAACAGCCACGACTACCAGCTGGTCGCCGTGCACAGCGGCAAGTGCGTCGACGTCAGCACCATCTCCACCGCGCCCGGCGCCCTCGTCCACCAGTGGACCTGCGACACCGGGAGCACGCTGACCACCAAGAAGAACCAGATCTGGCGGCTGCTCGGCAAGAGCTGATCAGCGGCGGATCCACCCCGCACGCACTTCGAAGGGGCCCGGCCTGACGACCGGACCCCTTCGGCTTTTCCCTCCCCGTCAGAACCCCCGCGATCCCCCCGGATCCCCCTCCAAGAGTCCTGATGCCAAGTACGACCGGCGAGGTGGGGGAAGGGTTGTACGGGTCCACGGATTTTTTTGTCAGTGCCCGGCCCTAGGTTTCCTCCATGACTCCTGACGAGATGCGAGAGAGATTAGGGCCCTTCCGTGACAAGGCGCTCGCGCGTGGGATACCCGCCGAGGACGTGGAGCGGTGGATGCACACCGCCCGGCCCTGCGCGACGCTGGCCGAGGACGGGGACGGGCCGGTGGTGGGGCGGTTCGGAGGGCCGTTGACGCTTCCGGTCGGGACACCGCACCCCTTCCACCCCTTCGTCGCGTCCATCGACCTCGCGGCCCTGCCCACCGGTGCGACGGACCTTCCGCTGCCGCCCGACGGCCACCTGCTGCTGTTCGCCTATCCCGAGGACTTCGGCGACGGGGACACCATGGGGAGCGTGGTGTACGTCCCCGTGGGGACCGCCGTGGAGGAGCGGGACAAGGAGGGGTGGGCCTGGTTCGACAACGACGACGAGTACCAGGAGGTCTTCGCGCGGTTCCCGCAGGAGCGGCTCCGGGCGACGGTCGACGTCTCGCTGCCGTACCACCACTGGGTCGAGATGCCCGAGGAGCCCCGCTGGGTACCGCTCCCCGGGCATCCGCGCTCCGGGGAACTGGCCGCGGTGTGGCGCGAGACCCACGGCGACATCGCCTCCTCGGGGCGGCTCCAGCTCGGTGGGTACGCCGACGAGGAGGCCATCGACACGGACCCCGTCGGGCAGGCCATGTCGTACGCGGTCGACGAGGCGCGGGCGGGGCGCTGGGGCGGCGGCGAGCCGGTGTCGGCCGACCTCGCGGACTGGGTCCTGCTCGCCGACTGGACTCCCTGGATCGACGGGCTGGAGGGCGCCACCGTCCACTGGGCCATCCAGCGCGCGGACCTGGCCGCCCGGCGCTTCGACCGCACGTTCACGACGGTGTTCCGGAATCCGTAGGGCTCACGGTCCCCACCCCGGGCTCGGCGGGGCGGGGACCGAGCAGCCGTCACAGGGTGTGCGTCACGAACCGTTCCGCCGTCTCCGCGAGGACCTCGCGGCCGTCTCGGGCCCACAGGGCGTCGTTGAACAGCTCGACCTCGATGGCGCCGGTGTACCCGGCCGCCTCGACGTACCGCTGCCACTCCCGCATGTCGATCGCGCCGTCACCGATCTGGCCGCGGCCGTTGAGGACGCCCTCCGGCAGCGGGGTCGTCCAGTCCGCGAGCTGGAAGGTGTGGATACGGCCGCCCGCGCCCGCCCGGGCGATCTGCGCGGGCGCGTTGTCGTCCCACCAGATGTGGTACGTGTCCACCGTGACGCCGACCTGCTGGGCGGGGAAGCGCTCCGCCAGGTCGAGGGCCTGGGTGAGCGTGGAGACCACACAGCGGTCGGAGGCGTACATGGGGTGCAGCGGCTCGATGGCCAGCTTCACGCCCTGTTCCTCGGCGTACGGGCCGAGGACGGACAAGGCGTCCGCGATGCGTTCGCGGGCGCCGTGCAGGTCCTTCGAGCCGGCCGGGAGGCCGCCGGAGACCAGGACCAGCGTGTCGGTGCCGAGGGTGGCCGCCTCGTCGACCGCGCGCCGGTTGTCGTCCAGCGCCGCGGCCCGCTCGGCCGGGTCGATCGCCGTGAAGAAACCGCCGCGGCACAGGGTGGTGACCGTGAGGCCCGCGTCGCGGACCAGCTTGGCCGTCTCCTCCACGCCGTACGACCGGACGGGCTCGCGCCACAGGCCGACGTTGCCGATGCCCAGCTCGCGGCAGGCGTCGACCAGTTCCGGGATCGACAGCTGCTTGACCGTCATCTGGTTGATGGAGAAGCGGGACAGGTCGGTCACTGGGTCACCCCGTACAGGGACAGCAGGTTCTTCATGCGCTCCTCGGCCAGCTTCGGGTCCGGGAACAGGCCCAGGCCGTCGGCGAGTTCGTAGGCGCGCGCGAAGTGCGGGAGGGAGCGGGCCGACTGGAGGCCGCCGACCATCGTGAAGTGCGACTGGTGACCGGCCAGCCAGGCGAGGAAGACCACGCCCGTCTTGTAGAAGCGGGTCGGCGCCTGGAAGAGGTGCCGGGACAACTCGACCGTGGGGTCGAGGAGTTCACGGAAGCCCTTCGCGTCACCCGTGTCCAGGACGCGGACCGCCTCGGCGGCCAGCGGGCCCAGCGGGTCGAAGATGCCGAGCAGGGCGTGGGAGAAGCCCTGGTCGTCGCCCGCGATCAGCTCGGGGTAGTTGAAGTCGTCGCCGGTGTAGCAGCGGACGCCCTGCGGGAGGCGGCGGCGGATGTCGATCTCGCGCTGGGCCTCCAGGAGCGAGACCTTGATGCCGTCGACCTTGTCGGGGTGGGCCGCGATGACCTGGAGGAAGGTGTCGGTCGCCGCGTCCAGGTCGGACGAGCCCCAGTAGCCCTTCAGGGCCGGGTCGAACATCGGGCCCAGCCAGTGCAGGATGACCGGCTCGGTGGCCTGGCGCAGCAGGTGGCCGTAGACCTCCAGGTAGTCCTCGGGACCCTTGGCAGCGGCCGCGAGGGCCCGGGAGGCCATCAGGATGGCCTGGGCGCCGGACTCCTCGACGAGGGCGAGCTGCTCCTCGTAGGCCGCGCGGACCTCGTCCAGGGTGGCGGGGCCGGTGAGCTGGTCGGTGCCGACTCCGCAGGCGATGAGTCCGCCGA
Organism: Streptomyces sp. NPDC001668; assembly: GCF_042893155.1. Taxonomy (NCBI): domain Bacteria; kingdom Bacillati; phylum Actinomycetota; class Actinomycetes; order Kitasatosporales; family Streptomycetaceae; genus Streptomyces; species Streptomyces sp. NPDC001668. The sequence goes on along the minus strand of NZ_JBIAUQ010000001.1, from coordinate 312,342 downwards.
CCGACTTGGCCTCGGCGGCGCTGCGGCGGATCAGCTCGGCCGCGCCCGCCCAGTCCAGACCCATCCCGCGCTGGGCGGTGTCCATCGCCTCGGCGACGCCGAGCCCGTGCGACCACAGGTGGCGGCGGAAGGCGAGGGTGGCGTCCCAGTCGACGGCGGCGGGCGAGTCGGGCGTGGTGTCGGCGAACGGGTCGGCGACGACGTGCGCCGCCGAGAAGACCGTACGGGAGGTGAAGGGGGTGCCGGGGGTGGCGGCGAGGGGTTCCTTGCGGGGCTCGTAGGCCCTGAAGCCCCCCTTGGAGTCCGGGAGTTGGATCGTCACAGCGAGATCTCCGGTACGTCGAGACGGCGGCCCTCCGCCGAGGACTTCAGGCCCAGTTCGGCGAGCTGGACACCGCGGGCGCCGGCGAGGAGGTCCCACTGGTAGGGGGCGTCGGCGTAGACGTGCTTGAGGAAGAGCTCCCACTGGGCCTTGAAGCCGTTGTCGAAGTCCGCGTTGTCGGGGACCTCCTGCCACTGGTCGCGGAAGACCTCGGTGGCGGGGATGTCCGGGTTCCAGACCGGCTTGGGGGTGGCCGAGCGGTGCTGGACGCGGCAGTTGCGCAGCCCGGCGACGGCGGAGCCCTCCGTCCCGTCGACCTGGAACTCGACGAGCTCGTCGCGGTTGACGCGGACGGCCCAGGAGGAGTTGATCTGGGCGATCGCGCCGCCGTCCAGCTCGAAGATGCCGTAGGCGGCGTCGTCGGCGGTGGCGTCGTAGGGCTTGTCGTTCTCGTCCCAGCGCTCGGGGATGTGGGTGGCGGTGAGGGCCTGGACCGACTTCACGCGGCCGAAGAGCTCGTGGAGCACGTACTCCCAGTGCGGGAACATGTCGACAACGATGCCACCGCCGTCCTCGGCGCGGTAGTTCCAGCTCGGGCGCTGGGCCTGCTGCCAGTCGCCCTCGAAGACCCAGTAGCCGAACTCGCCGCGGATCGAGAGGATCCGGCCGAAGAAGCCGCCGTCGATGAGGCGCTTCAGCTTGAGCAGGCCGGGCAGGAAGAGCTTGTCCTGGACGACGCCGTGCTTGATGCCCTTCGCCTCGGCGAGGCGGGCCAGCTCAAGGGCGCCGTCGAGGCCGGTGGCGGTGGGCTTCTCGGTGTAGATGTGCTTGCCGGCGGCGATCGCCTTCTTGATGGCCTCCTCGCGCGCGGAGGTCACCTGGGCGTCGAAGTAGATCTCGACGGTCGGGTCGGCGAGGACCGCGTCCACGTCGGTGGAGACGTTCGCCGGGTCCAGGCCGTGCTGCTCGGCGAGGGCCTTCAGGGCGTGCTCACGGCGGCCGACGAGGATCGGCTCGGGCCACAGCACGTTGCCGTCACCGAGGTCGAGACCGCCCTGCTCGCGGAGGGCGAGGATCGAGCGGACGAGGTGCTGGCGGTAGCCCATGCGCCCCGTCACACCGTTCATGGCGATACGCACCGTCTTGCGTGTCACGTCATTCCCTTCATAGGAGTCGTACGCGGTTGTGCGCGCCGCGCACGCTCCACTGATGAGCGTTACAGCAAGCGCTTTCTATCTAGGTAGAAGCTAGCCTCTGACCAGCGGTCTGGACAAGAGCGCGACAGGGGTGAGTTGTTCGAGGGGGCGAACAACTCAGGGTAATGGGCTTAAGGTCGGCTCGGAACCGGGCCATGGGCGCCCGCGTGTACGACGGAGTACGACTGAGATGCGCTGCGGCGCGCGACCGGAGGACGACGAGATGACGGTGACCCTGGCGGACGTGGCGGCCCGCGCCCAGGTCTCCCCCGCGACGGTGTCGCGCGTACTGAACGGGAACTACCCCGTGGCCGCGTCCACCCGTGAGCGGGTGCTGCGGGCCGTGGACGAGCTGGACTACGTGCTGAACGGTCCGGCGAGCTCGCTCGCCGCCGCCACGTCGGATCTCGTCGGGATCCTCGTGAACGACATCGCCGACCCCTTCTTCGGGATCATGGCCGGCGCGATCCAGTCCGAGATCGGCGGGCCGGGCGGACGCGCGGGCGGGGAACGGCTGGGTGTGGTCTGCAACACCGGGGGGTCTCCGGAGCGGGAGCTGACCTATCTCACCCTGCTCCAGCGGCAGCGGGCGGCGGCGGTCGTACTGACGGGCGGGGCGACGGAGGCCGCGCCGCACAAGGCGGCGATGTCCGCGAAGCTGCGGAAGCTGGCGGACGCGGGGACGCGGATCGTGCTGTGCGGGCGGCCGCCGGCGCCGGAGACCGGGGCGTTCGCGCTGACCTTCGACAACCGGGGCGGGGGCAAGGAGCTGACGGAGCACCTCATCGGGCTCGGGCACCGCCGCCTCGGGTACATCGCGGGCCCCGAGGAGCGCACGACGACCCGGCACCGGCTGGAGGGCCACCGGGCGGCACTGGAGGCGCACGGGATCGAGGAGGACCCCCGGTGGACCGTGCACGGCCGCTACGACCGGCGGTCCGGGTACGAGGCCACGCTGGAGCTGCTGCGGCGGGATCCGTCGCTCACGGCCGTCGTCGCCGCGAACGACTCCGTCGCGCTGGGGGCGTGCGCGGCGCTGCGGGACTCCGGGCTGCGGATTCCGGACGACGTGTCCGTCGCCGGGTTCGACGACCTGCCGTTCAGCATCGACGCGGTGCCCGCGCTGACGACGGTGCGGTTGCCGTTGGCGGAGGCGGGGGCCCGGGCGGGACGGATCGCGATGGGGCGGGAGGAGCCGCCGCCCGGGGGGATCGCTACGGTTCGGGGGGAGTTGATGGTGCGGGGGTCTTCTGGGGCGCCGCGGGCCTGAGTTCGGGTTGGGTGGCGGGGGTCGGTCGTTGCTGCTTCGTTGGCGGGTGCGGGGCGGTGGGGGCGGTCGCGCAGTTCCCCGCGCCCCCAGGGGGGTTGGGAGCCCCCACGCCCCCAGGGGGGTTGGGAGCCCCCACGCCCCCAGGGGGGTTGGGGGAACCCCCTGTTACCCGGCCGCCTTTCTCGCCGCCTCCTCCACCCGGTTCCGGTACTGCTCCCACCAAGTCCCGTCCCCCGGCGCCATGTTGTCGCCCTCCGACCGCTGGCCCACCGAGCCGTCCGCGAGTTCGCGTACGACGTCGGCGTGGCCGACGTGGCGGTGGCTCTCGGCGATCATGTGGATCAGGATGCGGTGGAGGGTGAGTTCGGAGTGCGGGGGCCCGGGGACTCGGCCGACGGTGTCCAGAGGGAGGGCGTCGAGGGTCTCGTCCGCGTGGGCGCAGGCCCGGCGGTAGCCGTCGATTATGTGTTCGCGGCTCTCGTCGGGGGTCGCCCACAGGTCGGCGTTCGGTTCGGCGGCGCCGGTGATCCACAAGGGCTGGGCCCCGGGGAGCGGCCGGCCGAAGGTCTCGCCGAAGTAGAGGGCCTCGGCACCGGTGAGGTGCTTCACCAGTCCCAGGAGGTTGGTGCCGGTCGGAGTGAGGGGGCGGCGGACGTCGTACTCGGAGAGGCCGTCGAGCTTCAGGAGCAGGGAGTCGCGGGCGTCCTGGAGGTAGAGGCGGAGGTCGGCGGCGGGGTCCGTGGTGGTCATCGGACCAGTCTGTCGGCGGCGTGATCGCTGTCCACCGAATATGGGGGCGGCCAGGTCCTCGGACCGTCCGTTGTCAGTGGCCCCGTCTATCGTCCGGGCATGGTCTTTTCCCTTCCCCACGGGCTGCCCACCGGGCGGTTCGAGCGACGAGGTCCGACGGAGGTCTGGATCTCCGACGAACTGCCGGGCGGCATAGAGGAGTTGTGGGCGGATCTGCTGAGGCAGGCCGCCGTCACCGGGCTGCACCCTCACCTGTGCTGGCCCAACGACCCCGCACGGCCCGCGGATCCGGTCGCCGCCGACGCCGTACGCCTGGACGAGGTCCTCGCGGCCGACTTCGCGGAGTACCGGGAGCAACGGCTGCCGGCCTGGTCCGATCCCTCCCCCGCGGAGCCCTCGGACGACACCCCGGAGGACGTCGAGCCCTGGCCGCACGATCCGGGGCCGCCGTTCGAGAACTGGCCGGGGCTCGCGCCCGCCGCTCCGGACACCGGTGCCGGTCCGGGGCCCGAGGAGGTGGCGGGCCGTACCGTCGCGGATCTCCTGCGCACCGGGCCGTACGCGAGCTCCCTCAGCCTCGTCCTCGTCCCCGCCCGCAGCTCCGCCGACGTGCCGGCCGTGATCGGCTGGACCGATGACCCGCCGATGCCGCTCATGGGAGCCCTGCTGCGGAGCTGGGAGGAGCGGTTCGGGGCCCGGGTCGTGGCCGCGTACGGCGGCGAGCTGTATGTCTCCGTCGCCCGGCCGCCCCTCGACCCGGCGGATGCCGAGCGGCTCGCCCTGGAGCATGTGCTGTCCACCGCGGACAACATCGTGGACGACCCGCCGACGCCGTTCCCGGAGTACGCGCGCGAGCTGGTGGGGCGGACGCAGTGGCGTTTCTGGTGGGACTGAGCCGGAGGACGCCGTACGCTCCCCGCACCGATGAGTTCCGTGCCCCGCGCCGGTCTGTACTGCCGTAATCGACCAGGAATCGGAGTGAGTCCCCATGCGCATCGTGGTCAGTGAGTTCATCAGTCTGGACGGGGTCGTGCAGGCGCCCGGCGGGCCCGAGGAGGACACCGACGGCGGGTTCGCGCACGGCGGCTGGTCGCACCCCTACTTCGACCCGGAGGTGCTCGGTCCGGCGTTCACGGAGGGGATGGAGCGGGCCGAGGCGCTGCTGTACGGGCGGCGGACGTATCTCACGATGGCGGGGGCCTGGCCGGAGCGCGCCGGGGACCGGTTCGCCGACCGGCTGAACTCCCTGAAGAAGTACGTCGTCACGGACACCCTCGACGACTCCGAGCTGACCTGGAACAACACCGAGCGGATCCCCGGCTCCGAGGCCGTCGCGCGGATCCGTGAGCTGCGGGAGCGCGAGGGCGGCGAGCTGGCGATGATGGGCAGCCCCACCCTCGTGCGCACCCTGATCAGCGAGGGGCTCGTCGACGAGCTCCAGCTCATCGTGATGCCGGTGGTCCTGGGCGGCGGCAAGTCGATCTTCCCGGAGGACGGGGCGAAGCGGCCGTTCGAGCTGGTGTCGACCGTCACCGGGAAGACCGGCGTGCAGGTGTGCGTGTACCGGCCCGCCACCGAGGAGTAGCCGCAGCGGGCGCGGACGTCCTACGCTCGGCTCATCGGTATCTCTGACTGAGTCAAGCATCCGGGGGTCGACCGCCATGACCGTCCAGGACATCCGCGCCTTCAACCGCTTCTACACCAACGTCATCGGCGCCCTCGACTACAGCCGCCGGCTGTACGCGCCGTACACCCTCACCGAGTCCCGCGTCCTGTACGAGCTCGCGCACTCGCCACGCACCGACGCGGCCGATCTGCGCACCGAACTCTCGCTGGACGCTGGGTACTTGAGCCGGATCCTGAACAAGTTCGAGCAGGACGGGCTGATCGAGCGCACGACCTCGCAGCGCGATCCGCGCCGACGCCGGGTCACGCTCACCGCGCGCGGCCGGGAGACCGCCGCGCTGCTCGCCGAGCGCGCCGACGAATCCGTGGGCGCGCTGCTCGCGACCGTCCCCTCCGCCGACCGGCCCCGCCTCACCGAGGCGATGCGGACCGTCCGTACGCTCCTGTCCGACGGCCGCCCGCCCCGCCGCGAGGACGTCCTGCTGCGCGAGCCGGGCCCCGGCGACCTCGGCTGGATCGTCGCCCGGAACGCGGCCCTCTACGCCGCCGAGTACGGCTTCAACGCCGACTACGAGGCCCTGGTCGCCAGGATCGTCGCCGACTTCGCGGAGGACCACGATCCGCATCTGGAGCGGGTGTGGATCGCCGAGCTGGACGGGCGGCCGGTGGGGTGTGTGATGTGCGTACGGGACGACGCGCCCGCGACCGCCCGGCTGCGGCTGCTCCTCGTCGAGCCGGAGGCCCGCGGGCTCGGCATCGGGGACCGGCTGGTGACGGCCGTCGTCGACTTCGCGCGCGGCGTCGGCTACCGCGAGCTCGTCCTGTGGACCAACGACGTCCTCGCCGCCGCCCGCCGCCTCTACCAGCGCCACGGTTTCGTCCTGGCCGCCGAGAAACCCCACCGCTCCTTCGGCAAGGACCTGAACGGACAGGACTGGCGACTGGAGCTGACAGGGACGGGGACGGGTGGGTGAGAGGGCCGCTGGTGAGTGCTTCAGCGGCCGGCCGGCCCGGCCGACCCACCGGTACCGATCCCCGGCTGGACCTCACCGACTCGGTCGGGTGAGAGTAGAGCGCATGAAACTGGCGTTCTCCACCCTCGGTGTCCCCGGCCTCCCCCTGACCGACGTGCTGCGGCTCGCGGCCACGCACGGCTATCACGGAGTAGAACTGCGCGCGCATCCGGAGGAGCCGGTGCACCCCGGTATCGGGCTCGCCGAACGGGCCGACGCGGTCGCCGAGTTCAAGGCGGCGGGCGTGGAGGTCCTCGGTCTCGCCGGGTACGCGCGCGTGGCCGCCCCCGGCGACGACGAACCCGTGGTCGAGGAGATCCACCGCCTCCTGGACCTCGCCCGCGACCTCGGCGCCGGATACGTCCGCGTCTTCCCCGGCGCCGCCTCCGACCAGTCCCGCGAGGACGCCGACGCCACGGCCGCCCGGCGACTCGGTACGGCCGCGGAGTACGCCGGCGACCTCGACGTACGCATCCTCCTCGAAACCCACGACTCGCACCGCACGGGCGCCGACGCGATCCGGATCCTCGGCCCGGTCGGGCACCGTCAGGTCGGCTCGCTCTGGGACGTCATGCACACCTGGCTCGGCGGCGAGCAGCCCTCCGAGACCTACGCCGCCCTCGCCCCGCACCTCGGATACGTCCAGGTCAAGGACATCGCCTCGGCCGAGGACACCACCCCGGTCGCGCTCGGCGCCGGTGTCCTGCCGCTCGCGGAGTGCGTGGAGGTGCTGTCCCGGCACGGCTGGGACGGCTGGCTGTGCTGGGAGTACGAGAAGCGCTGGTACGAGGCGGCCGCGCCGCTGGAGGAGCTGCTGGGGGCCGGCCGAGAGCACCTGGCCCGGCTCCTGAACGACTCCGCCTGACAGCGACTAATCGCCGGCCGGGACGGACACGGCCCGGTACCGTCCCCGGGTGCCTCAGCCCGCCCCTCCCCCGCTTCCGGTGTCATGAGCCTCAGCCGCGTTCCTCGCCGTACGGCCCGTGGGCACCTCACCCGTCTTCCGGCGGCTCCTGTTCGGGCGCACGGTGTCCACGCTCGGCACCTTCATGACCATGGTCACCGTCATGTACCAGGTCTGGGACATGACCCACAGCACGGTCTGGAGCGGCGCGGTCGGTGTCGCGCGGGCGGTGCCGATGGCCGGGGTCAGCCTGTTCGCGGGCGCCTGGGTCGACCGAGCCGACCGGCGCCGGGTCCACCTCACGGGTACCGTCGGCTCGGCGGTGTGCTCCCTGCTGCTGGCCGTGCAGGGCTTCGCGGGAACGCGCCGGTGATGGTCGTCCTGCTCCTGGTGGCGGTGCAGACCTCCTTCGCCGCGCTCGGCGCGCCCGCCGCCGGTGTGTTCGTGCCGCGGCTGCCGCCCAGGGAGCAGGTGTCCGCCGGTCTCGCGCTCCAGCAGGTCACCGGCCAGGCGATGATGCTGGTCGGGCCGGCCGTCGCCGGGGTCGTGCTCGGCTGATGGGGCATCGGCGTCTGCTACCTCCTGGACACCCTGAGCTTCACGATGTCGTCCTACGGCGCCTACGGCCTGCCCGCGCTGCCGCCGGAGGGCGAGAAGTCCCGCCCCGGGCTGCACGGTGTCCTCGACGGGCTGCGTTTCCCGACCGGCCACCGGGTGGTGCGCGGCGCGCTGCTGACCGACCTGGCCGCCACCGTCCTGGCCATGCCGGTGAGCCTGTTCCCGCTGGGTCAACGAGGAACGCTTCGGCGGCGACCCGCGCACGCTCGGTCTGTTCCTGTCCGCGCTCGCCGTGGGCGGTGTCGCCGCGACGGTGTTCTCCGGCCCGGTGACCCGGCTGGCCCGTCCCGGCCCGGTGATGCTGTGCGCGTCGGCGGCCTGGGGTGCGGCCCTCGCGCTGTTCGGCCTGACCACCAGCGCCTGGGCTGGCCCGGGCGTCCTGGCGCCGGCCGGTGGTTGCTCCGCAGGACGCGGCCCGCGAAGGGCATGTCGAGTTCGCCGACCAGACGGAAGCCCACCGCCCCTGGAACTCCGGCAGCACCATCCAGCCGATCTCCGAGAGGGGCCCGTTCCCGGGGTCGTGGGACCAGATGGTCACCGCCCCCGCCACCACTCGGGCGGTCCGGATCGGGGACGATCATCTTGATCCAGGACTGGTCGGCCGCCGCCTCCTCCGTCGCAGCGCATCCGGACGTAGGCGTCCACGTCGTCCACCGTGACATCGCGCAAGAGCGCCGGTCAGCCCCTCCTCGCCACGAACCCCGCCACCCGCTCCTCCAGCCGCTTCCGGCACTCCGGCCACTCCTCCGCCGTGACGGAGAAGATCGCCGAGTCGCGGAGCCGTCCGTCCTCGCCGGGAGCCCAGGAGCGGGACCAGTTGCGCAGGACGCCCTCGAAGCGGGCGCCGACGCTCTGGATCGCGGCCCGTGAGCGGTCGTTGCGGGCGTCCGTCTTCAGGTCGACCCGGGAAACGTCCCACACGTCGAAGGCGTGCCGGAAGAGCAGCAGCTTGGCCTCGGCGTTGATGCCGGTGCCCTGTGCGGAGGCCGCCAGCCAGGTGAAGCCGACCTCGACCGCGTCGAGCCGGTCGTCGGAGCGCCAGCAGCGCGGCTCCCAGAACGACGTCGCCCCCACCGCCCGTCCCGTCGCCACCGAGACCTGCGCGTAGGGCGCCAGCCGTCCCGTCGCCGCCCGTGCGAGCTGCGCGTCGACGTAGTCACCGACCTCGTCGGCCCTGGGCACCCACGTGAACTCGTAGGTGCCGCGGTTCTCCTCCGCCGCCACGGCCAGGTCCGCCGTGTGCCCGTGCTCCAGTGGCTCCAGGCGCACCAACTCGCCTGCCAGGACCGGACCTTCCAGCCGGAAACTCACCGCTTGCTCACCCCCCGATGCCCCTTCGCAGCTCGGCGAAGGCCTCATGGAAACCGGGGAAAGTCTTCCGTACGCACCCGGGGTCGTCGAACGAGATTCCCGGGACCCGCAGTCCGGTGACCGCGAAGGACATGACGATGCGGTGGTCGCCGTACGACGTCACCTGAGCCCCGGTGGCTGGTCCGGGGTGGATCTCGATCCAGTCCGGGCCCGTCGACACCCGTACGCCCAGCCGCCGCAGGTTCTCCGCGCAGGCCTCCAGCCGGTCGCACTCCTTCACCCGGGTGTTCGCCACGTCCTCGATGCGGACGGGGGCGGAGGCGAAGGGGGCGATGGCCGCGAGGGTCGGCATCGTGTCGGAGATGTCCCGCATGTTGACCGTGAGGCCGCGCAGTTCGCCGGTGCCCCGGACCGTGGTGGCGTCGGCGCCGACGGACACCTGTGCGCCCATCCGCCGCAGTACGTCCACGAAGCCGAGGTCGCCCTGGAGGGCGCCCGTGCCCAGGCCGGGGACCGTCACCTCGGCGCCCGGGGTCACCGCCGCCGCCGCGAAAAAGTAGCTCGCCGTGGACGCGTCCGGTTCGATCGCGTAGGTCGTGGCGCGGTAGCCGCCCGGCGGGACCACGAACACGTCGTCCTGCCTCGTCACCTCCACCCCGAAGGCCCGCATCATCGCGAGGGTGATCTCGACGTACGGCGCCGACACCAGGTCGGTGACGCGGATGCGCAGCCCCCGGCGGGTCAGGGGGCCGAGCAGCAGGAGCGCGGTGAGGTACTGGGAGGACTGGCCGGCGTCCAGGACCACGTCTCCGCCCTCGACGCCCGCCGCCCGTACCGTCAGCGGATGATGGCCCTCCGCCTCCTCGTGGCGCAGGTCCACGCCCAGGTCGCGCAGCGCTCGCGAGAGCGGCAGCAGCGGGCGCCGGCGCATCTGGGGCGAGGCGTCGAAGTGGTACGTGCCGTGGCCGGCCGCGGCCAGCGTGGGCAGGAAGCGGGCGGTCGTCGCGCCGTCACGGCAGTACACGTCCGCCTCGGCGACCGCCGGTCCCTGCGGGCGGCCGTCCACTTGCCAGGTGTCCCGCGTACGGCCCACCCGGTAGCCGAGCCGGACCAGGCCCTCGGCGAAGCCCTCGGTGTCGTCCGAGCGCAGGGGGCGTACGAGGGTGGTCACGCCGTCGGCCGCGGCGGCCAGGAAGAGGGCGCGGGCGGTGATGGACTTCGAGCCGGGGAGGGTGAGGGACTGCGGGGCGGGCGTGTCGGCGGGCATGCCCGTCATGATCGCCCCACCACCGCCCCCGAGGCGGCGACGTCCACGGGATGGACCTCGGAGTTCACCCTGACCGTCGGCCTCCGCTCACCGACCCGGCCCGCCGGCCCCACCAGTCGTCCGGCAGCGGCGCCGCCCCGCCGCTCACCCACTGACCGGCCGGGCCGCCACCTCCACCGGTCACCGCTGAGCCGATGCCCCGACCGCTCACCGACGCGGTCGCCGCCCCCACCAGTCGTCCGGCATCGGCGCCGCCCCCACCGCTCACCCACTGACCGGCCGGGCCGCCACCTCCACCGGTCACCGCTGAGCCGATGCCCCGACCGCTCACCGACGCGGTCGCCGCCCCCACCGGTCGTCCGGCAGCGGTGACTTCCGGTCGGTCTGTACCTGGAGTTCGTAGTACGAGTCCGCCGCCGTCCCGTGCCACACCTCGTCGTGGGCCGCCAGGGCCCCGCGCAGCGCCCCGCCCGCCGTGCCGCGGCGGCGGACGTGCCGGGCCAGCAGGGTGAAGAGGGCCAGGGTCACGGCGATACCGGCGAGGACGCTCAGGAGCGGCAGCAACTGGCTCATGCGCCGAGCCTACGCCGGGGGCGGGGCCGGATCGCCGGGTCGTCTCATCCGCCCCGTCGGTCCCGGCCTCACCAACTTGCGGGAATCGGGCCGGAGCAGGGAACCCCGCCCGGCCGCCGCTCGTCCAATGCGCAAGTTGCCGGAGAGTCACCGCGGTACGGCGTCGGCCTCGCTGCTGGCTGCGAACGCTGACCAACCCTCTCCTCCGTACTGCGGCCGGCAGCACGCCGTCATCGGCGCGCCCCCCTCCAACTGCGCCGATGGCGGCCCCTCCGGTTACTGTGCACTCCCTTGACTGGCAGAAACTTCCCGGTTATTGCTGACTCCTCGGAAGTTTCCTTCAGCGGATCACCTCCGGAAGGAGCGCACGTGCCCTCCAGACGTACCGTCCTCACCGCGACGGCAGGCGTCACCGCGGCCCTCGCCGTCGGCGGCACCGCCCACGCGGACGACCGGCAGCACGACAAGAAACTCCGCTCCCTCGTCTCCCGTATGACCCTCGAGGAGAAGGTCGGCCAGCTCTTCGTGATGCGGGTCTACGGCCACTCCGCCACCGCCCCCGACCAGGCCGACATCGACGCCAACCTCAAGGAGATCGGCGTCCGTACGGCCGCCGAGATGATCGCCAGGTACCGGGTGGGCGGGATCATCTACTTCACCTGGGCGCACAACACCCGTGATCCGCACCAGATCGCCGACCTCTCCAACGGCATCCAGAAGGCGTCGCTGTCACAGCCGCGCGGGCTGCCCGTCCTCATCTCCACCGACCAGGAGCACGGGATCGTCTGCCGGGTCGGCGCGCCCGCCACCCTCTTCCCGGGCGCGATGGCCGTCGGTGCCGGTGGATCACGCCAGGACGCCCGCGCCCTCGGCCGTGTCGCGGGGCAGGAGCTCCGGGCGATCGGCATCCGGCAGAACTACTCCCCCGTCGCCGACGTCAACGTCAACCCGGCCAACCCCGTGATCGGCGTCCGCTCCTTCGGGGCCGACCCCCAGGCCGTCGCCGGGCTGGTGGCCGCCGAGGTCACCGGGTACCAGGGCGCCCAAGTCGCCGCGACCGCCAAGCACTTCCCGGGGCACGGGGACACCGCCGTCGACAGCCACTACGGCTTCCCGGTCATCACCCACAGCCGGGAGCTGTGGGAGAAACTGGACGCCGTGCCCTTCCGGGCCGCGATCCGCGCCGGGATCGACTCGATCATGACGGCGCACATCCAGTTCCCGGCCCTCGACGACTCGGGCGACCCGGCCACCCTCTCGCACCCGATCCTCACCGGCATCCTGCGCGGCGAACTCGGCTACGACGGGGTCGTGGTCACGGACTCCCTCGGCATGGAGGGCGTCCGCACCAAGTACGGCGACGACCGCGTCCCCGTCCTCGCCCTCAAGGCCGGCGTCGACCAGCTCCTCAACCCGCCTTCCCTGGACGTGGCGTGGAACGCGGTCCTGAAGGCCGTACGGGACGGAGAGCTCACCGAGGCGCGCCTCGACGAGTCGATCCTGCGGATCCTGCGGCTCAAGGCCAGGCGGGGGCTCTTCGAGGAGCCGTACGTCAGCCAGGACGGGGTCACCCGGACCGTCGGCACCCCGGCCCATCTCGCCGCGGCCGACCGGATCGCCGAGCGGACGACGACCCTGCTGGTCAACGAGAAGCGGCTGCTGCCCCTGTCCCGGCGCGTCCACCGCAAGCTGCTCGTGGTGGGCGCCGACCCCGCCTCGCCGTCCGGCACGACCGGCCCGCCCACCGGGGTCCTCGCCGCCGCCCTCACCGAACTGGGCTTCACGGCCACCGCCCTGCCGACCGGTACGGCCCCCTCGGCGGCCACCGTCGAACGGGCCGTCGCGGCGGCGCGGGACGCGGACGCGGTGGTCGTGGGGACGTACAACATCACGGCCGCGCAGAAGACGCTCGTGGAGCAGCTCGTGGCGACCGGGCGGCCGGTGGTGGCGATCGCGATCCGCAACCCCTACGACGTGGCCCAACTGCCCACCGTTCCGGCATACTTGGCGACCTACTCCTGGACCGACGTCGAACTGCGGGCGGCGGCGCGGGTGATCGCCGGGAAGGTGTCGCCGCGCGGGAGGCTGCCGGTGCCGGTGCAGCGGGCGGACGACCCGGCGACGGTGCTGTACCCGGTCGGGTACGGGCTGTCGTACCGCCGATAGCGCGCGGGGCGTAGTTCCCGTACGACTCGCACCTCGCACATCACCCCCGAAAGGCGCAAAGGACCCCACACGTCTGGCGTGGCCCCGCCGCGACGGTCACGCTGGACGCGGGGGTAGTCCGGGGGGATTGCGATGCGCGACAGGTTTTCCACGGGGGTGGTGTGCGTCCTGCTGACGCTGCTCGCCGCCCTGCTGACGGGGTGCACACAGCCGGCGGCCGGCGGGGAGAGCGACGAGGGGCCCGCCGCGACGGCCCCGGTCTCGCCGTCCGCCACCCGGCCCTCCGGTTTCGGGGCGGTGTTCCTGGCGGTGGACGAGTGCAGTTCCTTCGGCAAGGCCAGCTTCACCGAGGTGCCCTGCACCAGCGAGCGGGCGGCGGCACGGGTCGTGGCCCGACACGACGGCACCACGTCCGGCGGTCCGCCGTGCCCGGCGACCACCGACTTCGTGCTGCACATCAGTGAGCAGAGCCGGGTCTCCGACGAGGACGGCGACGGGGCGGTGCCCCAGGGGTACGCCTGTATGCGCAACCTCCAGCCGCCGCACCCCGGCGACCCGGGCGGCGGGGGCGGGCCGCGGACCATCGTCGGCGACTGCGTGTACGGCTCGGGCGACGGACAGGTCCGGGAGACCGCGTGCGACGGCAAGGGGGCGAGGAAGCCGCAGTTCAAGGTGGTGAAGGCGGTCGCCGAGCGCACCCGGTGCCCCCTGTCGACGGCCCTGTACGTCCAGCTCGGCGGCCCCCAGCCGGTGGGCTGCGCCCGGCCGGTGTGATCCCGGCCGGGCGCGGCGAGCGGACTGCGGTACGACCGCCTGGCGGTCTGTCGCTTACGGACGCAGGGCGGGTTCGCGCTCCACGTCCCGCACGTCCAGCTTCCTGTCGAACTTCGCGAGCGGCTTCGCCTCGGCCACGGCGGGAGCCGGGACACCCGCCCAGGCGAGGATCCTGGCCGTGGCGAACGCCTTCTGGTCGGCGACCAGACCGGCGACGTTCGCCCCGTGGTTCATGCCGGGCGCGGTGAACACGTACGCGTCCTTCGCCCCCTTGTCGACGCGGAAGCGCTCCGCGCCCCACGGGTCGTTCTGGCCGTAGACGTAGAGCATGTGGTGGGCGTTGTGGCGCACCCAGGTGTCCACGTCCCGCATCGCGTACGGCTGGAACTTCGTGGGGATGCTGCGCGGGACGAAGTTGCGCGGCGGCTGGTAGCCGTAGCGGATGTACTTCTTCTCGATGTGCGGGAACTTGATCGTCGGCGCGCCGAGCTGGGTGGCCGCCTGGTAGTAGTACGGCGTGTACGTCTCCAGGCCCTGGTCGGCGTAGGCGGAGAAGCCGGAGATCGTGTCGATCGAGTTCCAGATCTGGTCGTCGGTCGCGTTCTTCGCGTTCGCCGGGATCAGCTCGTCGTCACCGCAGTTGGCCAGCAGGTTGTACTGCCAGAAACCCCAGACGTAGTCGAGTACGACGGCCTCGTACGCCTTGTCCAGGCTGCCGACGGTCGTGAAGGTGTAGCCCTCCGCCGCCGCGTAGTCGGCGTACTTCTGCTCCAGGGACTCGCGCCGGACCAACGCCTCGCGCTGCACCGCGTTCAGCCGGTCGCGGCACTCCTCGGTGCCGACCTTCTCGAAGAAGCGGTCGTAGGCCGAGTCCTCGTTGTTGACCACGTCGTTGGGGGCGACGTAGGCGACCACGCCGTCCATGTCCCGCGGGTAGAAGCGCTCGTAGTAGGTGGCGGTCATGCCGCCCTTGGAGCCGCCGGTGGCGATCCAGTGCTTGGTGTAGATCTTCTTCAGCGCCTTGAAGATGCGGTGCTGGTCACTGGCGGCCTGCCAGATGTCCAGCTTGCTCCAGTCGGCCGGGGCGGGCCGGGAGGGCGTGAAGAAGCGGTACTCCATCGAGACCTGGTTGCCGTCCACGATCTGGGTCGGCTCACTGCGCCGAGGCGTGGTGGAGACGTTGTAGCCGCCGGTGTAGAAGACCGTCGGCCGGCTGACGTCCTTGTGCAGCACGGTGATCCGCTGCTGGAACGTGCCCTTGGACGGGTGCCGGTGGTCGACCGGCTGGGTGTAGTTGAGCACGAAGAAGCGGTAACCCGTGTACGGCTTCTCCTCGATCAGGCTCATGCCCGGGATGGCGAGGAGCTGATCCTTGATGTCGGTGGCACCGGTGCCTCTGGCCTCCGGCTCGGCGGCGGTGGCCGCTCCCGCCGTGCCGACCGTGCCTATGAGCACGACCAGCGTGAGAAGCCATCTGAGCGCCTTGCGCATGCACCCTCCCCTGTGAGTACAGATGTGCGCCGGACGCTAGCCGCGCAAGTGCGGTCCGCACCAGGGGAGATGGCGCCTTGATGGGGAAAACCCTGTGAGAAATCCGTGCGTCAGAGGCGGATCCAGCCGTCCGAGTCGTAACTGCCCCGGCCGACCGCGCCCTTCACCCACACCTTGCGCTGCCCGGCGTGCACGGTGACGGGGCCGGCCCGGTACTTGTACCGGCCGGCGTCCTCGACGGGCAGCAGCCCGTACGCCCGCAGGCTCACCCGCATCTGCTGGCGCACGCCCGGACGCTTGGACACGGTGACCGCGCACACGTAGCCGCCCCGCTTGTAGACCTCCACGGTGCCGGTGGAGAACGGGAACGACCTCACCTTGCGCCCCTCGCACGACGAGGCCGCGGCCTGCGCCTGCCCCGGCACGGCGACCCCGAGCATCCCGGCCGCCGCCGTCACGGCCAACCCCACCGCCAGCCGCCGTATCGCTCCACTCTTCACTGCCGTCCCTCCCGCAGCTCTCTGGGCGTACAGGTGTACGGACGCACAACGTATGTCCGACGGTTGCACGCCCGTCAGCACCCCACGCCGACCGTCGCCCCGGACACCGTCGCGGGCCTGGGATCGGGTCAGGCCGCCGCAGGCGCGTCCTCGCCCACGAAGGTGCGCCACAGCTGGGCGTAACGGCCCTCCAGTGCGAGGAGTTCGTCGTGGGTGCCGTCCTCGATGACTCGGCCGTGGTCCATGACCACCACCCGGTCGGCGCGGGCCGCCGTGGTGAGGCGGTGGGCCACGACGAGGGTGGTGCGGCGGCCCGCGAGGCGGTCGGTGGCCTGGTTGACCTGGGCCTCGGTGGCGAGGTCCAGGGCTGCCGTGGCCTCGTCGAGGAGGAGGATGTCCGGGTCGACCAGCTCCGCGCGGGCCAGGGCGATCAGCTGGCGCTGGCCCGCCGAGAGGTTGCGGCCGCGTTCGGCGACCTCGTGGAGGTAGCCGCCCTCCAGCGTGGCGATCATCTCGTGGGCGCCGACCGCCCGGGCCGCCGCCTCGACCTGGGCGTCGGTGGCGTCCGGGCGGCCGTAGGCGATGGCGTCGCGGATCGTGCCCTGGAAGAGGTAGGCCTCCTGGGGGACGACGCCGAGGCGGTGGCGGTAGGAAGTGAGGTCGAGGGTGCGCAGGTCCGTGCCGTCGACCGTGACCCGGCCGTCCGTCGGGTCGTAGAACCGGGCCACCAGCTTGACCAGGGTGGACTTGCCCGCGCCCGTCTCTCCGACGAAGGCGACCGTCTGCCCGGCGGGGATCTTCAGGTCGATCCCGCCGAGGGCCTCCTCGTCGTCCCCGTACGCGAAGCGCACGTCCTCGAAGGCCACTTCGCCGCGCAGGGAGAGGACCTCCAAAGGCTCGTCCGCCGCCTTCGTGGACGTCGGCTCCCGGAGCAGCTCCTGGATGCGGCCCAGGGAGACGGTCGCCTGCTGGTAGCCGTCGAAGACCTGGGAGAGCTGCTGGACCGGGGCGAAGAACAGGTCGATGTAGAGCAGGTAGGCGACCAGGGCGCCGGTCGTCAGGGTCGTCGCGTCCACCCGGCCCGCGCCCACGATCAGCACGGACGCGGCGGCGACGGAGGACAGCAGCTGGACGAACGGGAAGTAGATCGAGATCAGCCACTGGCCCCTGATACGAGCCTGGCGGTAGCTGTCGCTGCGCTCCGCGAACCGCGCCCCACCGTCCCGCTCCCGGCGGAACGCCTGCACGATCCTGAGCCCCGACACCGACTCCTGAAGGTCCGCGTTGACCAACGACACGCGCTCACGGGCGAGTTCGTACGCCTTCACGCTCGCCTTGCGGAAGAAGTACGTGGCGACGATCAGCGGCGGCAGCGTCGCGAAGACGACCAGCGCCAGCTGTACGTCGATCACCAGCAGGGCGACCATGATGCCGAAGAAGGTGACGACGGAGACGAACGCGGTGACCAGGCCGGTCTGGAGGAAGGTCGAGAGGGCGTCGACGTCCGTCGTCATCCTCGTCATGATCCGGCCGGTCAGCTCCCGCTCGTAGTAGTCGAGTCCGAGCCGCTGGAGCTGGGCGAAGATCTTCAGGCGGAGGGAGTAGAGCACCCGTTCGCCGGTGCGTCCGGTCATCCGGGTCTCGCCGATCTGCGCCGTCCACTGGACGAGCACCGAGAGCAGGGCGAGCAGGGTCGCCGTCCAGACCGCGGCCATGGCCATCCGCGAGACACCGTCGTCGATGCCGTGCCGGATCATCACCGGGAGGAGCAGACCCATGCCGGCGTCCAGCGCGACCAGGCCCAGGCTGATCAGCAGCGGGCGCCCGAAGCCGCGCAGCAGCCGCCGTAGGCCGTACGACTCCTCGGGCGTGACCGCGCGCGCCTCGTCGATGTCGGGAAGGTCCGTCGCCGGGGGCAACGCGGCGACCTCGGCGAGGAGTTCGGGAGTGGCCGGGGTGCCGGCGAGCGCCGTGTCCTCGGCGTTCTCGCGCTCGCGGTCACCGGTCCACAGCCGGGGCGTGACTCCGCGCTCGGCGTCGAACTCGGCGTCCAGCTCGTCGCGTACGGAGGTGTCCTCCTGTACGGCGACGGGCTGGGCGTGGCCCGGGGAGACGCCGCCGAGACCGTCGGGGTCGGTGAGCAGGCGGCGGTAGAGGGGCGACCGGCGCTGGAGCTCCTCGTGGGTGCCCACGTCGGCGAGGCGGCCGTGGTCCAGGACGGCGATGCGGTCGGCGAGGTTGAGCGTGGAGCGGCGGTGGGCGATGAGGAGGGTGGTGCGACCCTCCATGACGTGCTTCAGGGCCTCGTGGATCTCGTGCTCGACCTGCGCGTCCACGGCGGAGGTGGCGTCGTCGAGGACGAGCAGACGCGGGTCGGTGAGGATCGCCCGGGCGAGCGCGACACGCTGGCGCTGGCCGCCGGAGAGGGTGAGGCCGTGCTCGCCGACCGTGGTGTCGTAGCCCTCGGGGAGCTCGGTGATGAAACGGTCCGCCTGGGCGGCGCGGGCGGCCTTCTCGATCTCCTCCTGGGTCGCGTCGGGACGGCCGTACGCGATGTTGTTGCGGACCGTGTCCGAGAACAGGAAGGAGTCCTCGGGGACCAGGCCGATCGCGGCCCGCAGGGAGTCCAGGGTGAGCTCGCGGACGTCGTGGCCGCCGATGAGGACGGCGCCGTGGGTGACGTCGTAGAAGCGCGGGAGCAGGAGCGAGACCGTGGACTTGCCCGAGCCGGAGGAGCCGACGACCGCGAGGGTCTCGCCGGGGCGGATCTCGAAGGAGAGGCCGTCGAGGACCTTGCGGCCGTCCTCGTAGCCGAAGGACACGTCGTCGAACTCGACCGTCGCGGGCGCGTCGGCGGGGAGCTCCTTGGCGCCGTCCTTCAGGTACGGCTCGGTGTCGATCAGCTCCAGGACGCGCTCGGTGCCCGCGCGGGCCTGCTGGCCGACGGTGAGGACCATGGCGAGCATGCGGACCGGGCCGACGAGCTGGGCGAGGTAGGTGGAGAAGGCGACGAAGGTGCCGAGCGTGATGTGCCCGCGGACCGCGAGCCAGCCGCCGAGCGCCAGCATCGCGACCTGGCCGAGGGCGGGGACGGCCTGGAGGGCGGGGGTGTACTTCGAGTTGAAGCGGATCGTGCGCAGCCGGCCCGCGTACAGGCGGCGGCCGACCTCGCGCAGCTTGCCGGTCTCCTGGTCCTCCTGCCCGAAGCCCTTCACCACGCGTACGCCGCTGACCGCGCCGTCGACCACGCCCGCGACGGCGGCGGCCTGGGCCTGGGCGTACCAGGTGGCGGGGTGCAGCTTGGAGCGGGAGCGCCTGGCGATCCACCACAGGGCCGGGGCGACCGCCAGGGCGACCAGGGTGAGCGGGATCGACAGCCAGGCCATCACGACCAGGGAGATCACGAACAGGGCGACGTTGCCGATCGTCATCGGCAGCATGAAGAGCAGGCCCTGGATCAGCTGGAGGTCACTGGTGGCCCGGCCGACGACCTGGCCGGTGGACAGCTCGTCCTGGCGGCGGCCGTCGAGGCGGGTGATCGTGCCGAACATCTCGGTGCGCAGGTCGTGCTGGACGTCGAGGGCGAGGCGGCCGCCGTAGTAGCGGCGGACGTACGTGAAGACGTAGACGAGGACGGCGGCGGCGATCAGGGCGCCGGCCCAGGGGGCCATGTCCCGGGTGTGGTCGCCGATGACGTCGTCGATGATCACCTTGGTGATCAGGGGGACGACCGCCATGACGGCCATGCCGCCGAGGGAGGAGCCCAGGGCGAGGACGACGTCCTTGGGATAGCGCCAGGCGTACCCGGCCAGTCGTCGTGCCCATCCCCGTTGCGGTGTCACGCGGGTGCCCTCCGGTTCGTACGGCCTGATCGTCCGGAAGGCACCAACACGCGTGAAAGCGGATTTCATCCCTCCGCAACAAAGTCGGAGGTCAGACCCGGACCCTCAGGTAGTAGAACCGGGTCGTCTGCACCGCGTTCTGGTTGTCGTCGCTGACCAGGAGAACCTTGAGGCGGCCCTTGCGCCCGCCCGTGATCACCATGCCCTCGATGTTGTCGAGGAGGGGGTTCGGCTGGGGCTGCTTGGCGGTGGCGCCCAGGGTGGGGCAGCTCGCGATGTCCGTGAGCAGGGTCTTCTTGATCAGGCGTACGCCGGACTGGCCCGTGAGGTTCTCGATGCCGCTGGTGTCCGTCGCGTGGCGGGGGTCGGCCAGGTACAGGCGGACGGTGTTGCCGACGCCGGAGGTGAAGCCGCGTTCCAGGACGAGGAGGCGGCCGTCGGGGAGGGCCTGGACCTCGGGGACGCCGAGGAAGGCGGCGTCGGTGCGGTAGGCGTACTGGGCGGCGGGCTTGAAGTGGTTGTTCTTGGTCCGCGTCCAGGTCTGGAAGCGGACAATGCCCGCCGTGTCGCCGGAGAGCGCGTACTCCATGGAGGCGAGCAGGGTGCGGCCGCGGTTCATGAGGGTCAGGCCCTCGAAGGTCTGGTTCGACGTGGCACGGCCCGCCGGGGCGACCTGGAGGGAGGCCGGGACGGGGAGCCGGTCGAGGATCCTGCCGTCCGCGCCGTAGCGGCGGATCGACGGCTCGGTCTCCGAGGTGATCAGACGGGTGCCGTCGCGGTCGATCACCAGGCCCTCGGAGTCCAGCGCGGCGCCCTGCTCGTCGGCGAGCGGGACGACCGACGTCGGCGCGAGGGTCCTCGCGTCCAGGCCGAAGAGGGCGGAGCGGTCGGAGAGGGCGGCCAGGGAGCCGTCCCGGTCCAGCGCGAGCGCGGAGAAGTTGCCGACGAAGGTGCCGTCGTACGTCGTCTTGTCGAGCGCGTCGGAGAAGCGGTCGAGGGAGACGGACGGGGAGCAGGCGTGGCGCGCCGGGGCGGCGGCCCGCGCCGGCCCGGCGAGGGTCAGGCAGGTCGCCGCCGCCAGGGCCGCGGCGGTGGTCGCGAGTACGGTTCTGAGCTGCATGGGCGTCACGGTAGGGCGGGTTCGTGACGTACGGGAGGCCGTGTCATGAAGGGCCCTGGTCGCTGCCCGCGAACGGAGCGGCGAAACTCCCGGAGCCGGAGATGCCGCCGCCGCATGCGCCTCGCCGGTCCCGGCTTCGTGGCGGGGAGGCCGTGTCATGGGCGGGGAGGCCGTGTCATGAAGGGCCGGCTGGGGATTGAACGCCGGTCGCCGTCCGTGTACGAAGCGGCGACACCTCCGAATCCGGAGATGCCGCCGGTGACGTCCGGGAGTCCGGCCGGCGTCAGCTCGCCGCGAGGTCCTTGTGGATGACCTTGGCGACGCCCTGGATGGTGTTGATGCCGTAGTTCATGGTGCTGTTGCCGTGCGTGAGCACCGTGATCATGTAGTCGTGGCCGCCGCCCGTGAAGGTGCCGACGCTGTGCACCCGCCAGCCGTGCGTGGAGCGCTGGAGCCAGCCGTTCTTGACGTGCCAGGAGATGCCCGAGCCGGCGCCGTACGGGGTGCCCCAGCGCTGCGACGAGATGACCTGCCCCATCAACTTCAGGATGTAGGCGCGGGAGTTGTCGCTCAGGACGGTGTTCTTGGCGGTGATCAGCTTGAGCAGCTTCTGCTCGTCGGTGACGGTGATCTGGGTCAGGCCCCAGTAGCCGTTCGCCCCCGGCTTGGTCTGGGTCATGCCGGCCGCGCTCAGGAAGCCCTTGATCTTCGTCAGGCCCAGCTGACGCCACAGCTTGCTGGTGGCGTCGTTGTCCGACTTGGTGATCATGGCCTTGGCGAGGTTGTTCTCGGTGGTGGTCAGATACCTGTTGTGCTTCTTCGCGTCCCACAGCAGCGTGGCGAGGACGGTCACCTTGACCACGCTCGCGGAGTCGTAGGCGGTGGAGGAGCGCAGGGTGCAGGTCGTCTTGGTCGTACGGTCGTAGAGGCCGACGGCGATCGTGCCGGAGCGGTTGGAGACGGCGGACGTGATGTCCCGCTTGAGTTTGTCGGCGAGGCCCGCCTTGGCGGACGTGCAGCTGACGGTCGGTGTGGTCGCCGCGGCGGCCGGAGTGGCGGCGGCGACGCAGGCGGCCAGCGCACCGGCCGCGATCCATTTCGTGTGTCTGAATATCCCCCGTGTCATGCCCAGTTGACTCTCGGACGGAGGCGAATGGTTGTACGCATGGGGAATGGTTGTGCGAGCCGTTACCTGACCCGCGGTGTTTTTACCTGACTTTATTGAAGATTCCCCGGTGTTCACACAGGGAGGCACCGCACCCCATGACGGCATCGCGAGGTGCCGCTGTGTGCGCTCCTGTACAGCCTGCGGCACCCACGGGAGCACCCACGGCCGGGCAGGACCGGACCGAGTGGAGAACGAACTCAAGTTCCCTCGTTCACTGGTTGCGGTGACTGCATGTGATGAGGGCACGGGCGTGCGGGAGTCGCACGTACGGTCTTGCCACGGGAGCTGGGAACAGCGGGCGAGGCGTGGCAGGGGGTACTGGAGTGTCAGCGGAGCAGGAAGGCAAGGAGGGCGGGCGTGCCCGATACACGTACCGGCTGCGCGTCTCGTCCACCGCCCGCACGCGGCTGCAGTCGGAGTGGGACCGCTGCCGGTGGATCTGGAACGAGTGCGTGGCCAAGTCCAAGGCCGTGCACGCGTATGGCAAGGCCCGCCCCGGCGACAAGCTGACGTGCGGCCCAGCTCAGCTCGACAGAATGCTGACCGCGGCCCGTGAGCGCACGCCATGGCTGCGCGAGGGCAGCTCGGTGCCGCAGCAGCAGACCATCCGGGACTTCGGCAAGTCCCGCGCCAAGGCGCAGAAAGACATCAAGGACTGCCTCCCACAGCGCCGGCGCGCGGGGATGCCGAAGTGGAAGAAGAAGAGCGAAGCCGACCCGAGCCTGAACTACACCAGGCGCGGGTTCCGGCTCAAGGACGGGCGCCTGCATTTGGCGGGAAACATCGTGCTGACGGTCGTATGGTCCCGCGACCTGCCCGCCGATCCCTCCTCGGTACGGATCTACCGGGACAACCTCGGCCATTGGTATGCCTCGTTCGTCGTGCCGACTAGGGCGTCAGGGAGACCGCCACCACCACGAGTGACGCTCACGACCTGCCCCACGCCCAGCACGGCCGCGTGGCCCAGGCGAAGCTGTCGCGGTACGACCGGATGATGGCTCGCCGCAAACCCGCCAGAGGGCAGGCCGCCTCAAGGGCTACCGTGAGGCAAAGCGCCTGCGGGCCAAGGCCTACAAGAGGGTGGCCCGGCAGCGGCAGGACACCGGCCGCAAGTGGGCCAAGAAGATCGTGCGCGACCATGACGCGATCGCGGTGGAGGACTTCCGGCCGAAGTTCCTCGCCAAGACCACCATGGCCCGCAAGGCCGCCGACGCCGCTATCGGCGCCACCAAACAGGCCCTCGTGGAGATGGGCCGCAAACACGCGCGGGACGTCCGCCTGGTACACCCCGCGCACACCACCATGGACTGCGCATCGTGCGGGGCGAGAACCAAGCACGCACTCCCGCTGTCGGAACGTACCCACACCTGCACCACATGCGGAGCCGTCTCCCCCAGAGACAAGAACTCCGCCCGCGTGATGCTCGTCCGGGCTGGTCTCAACCCGGCTGGTGCCGAGGGCGTAAGACCTCCTGGAGCCCTGCTCCAGGAGGCAGCCTGAGCCAGGAATCCCCTCCCTCGGAGGGGAGGATTCAAAGGATGGCGCCAGGTACGTCACAGCTCCCGCCCAAGCCCCCGCCGCACGATGCCGGGGTGACATCTGCCACCGATCCCCACCCCCGCCCCCGCGCCGAGACCGTGTCCGCCGACTGGCCACCGCCGGTCCCGATCGCGGCACCCACGGACAAGGCCCCGCGCTGGTCGCTGCCCGCGCTGCTCGCGATCCTGGCCCTGGCCGGCGTCCTGTACGGCTGGAACCTGAGCGGGAACAGCCTCAACAGCTTCTACAGCGCCGCGGTCTACAGCGGTACGCAGAGCTGGAAGGCCTGGTTCTTCGGCTCGCTCGACGCGGGGAACTTCCTCACCGTCGACAAGCCGCCGTTCGCGCTCATGGTCATGGGGCTGTCCTGCCGGGTGTTCGGCTTCGGCACCTGGCAGATGATGGCGCCCGAGATCGCGGCCGCCCTCGGCACGATCTGGATCCTGCACACCTCGGTGAAGCGGGTGTTCGGGCACGCGGCGGCCGCGATCGCCGCGCTCGTCCTCGCGCTCACCCCCATCACGGTCGCGATCAACCGGGACAACAACCCCGACACGATCCTGGTGTTGCTGATGGCCGGCGGCGCGGCCCTCGCCCTGCGCGCGGTGCGTACCGACAGGCTGCTGCCCCTCCTGGGCTCCGCGGTGCTCTTCGGGCTCGCCTTCAACACCAAGATGCTGCAGGGCTACATCGCGCTGCCCGCCGTCTTCGCGGTGTACGTGTACGCGTCGAGGCTCGGCTGGCGGAAGAAGGCCGTCAACCTGGCCCTCGCGGCGGTGGCGTTGGCGGTCTCCAGCTTCTGGTGGGCGACGGCGGTGTCCCTCGTCCCGGCCGACGACCGGCCCTACATCGGCGGTTCGACCGACGGCTCCGCCTGGAACCTGATCATGGGCTACAACGGCCTCGGCCGGGTCCTCGGCGGCGAGGGCAACGGCGGGGGTGGCGGCGGCGGGGCCACCTTCGCCGGCAGCGCGGGCATCGGCCGGATGTTCAACGACGTCCTCGGCGGCCAGATCTCCTGGCTGATCCCCTTCGCCTTCCTCGCCCTCGTCGCCGGCCTGGTCCTGTGCGGCCGCGCCCCGCGCACCGACCCGGCGCGGGCCGCGCTGGTGATGTGGGGCGGCTGGCTGGTGCTGCACTACCTGACCTTCGCGATGGCCGAGGGCACCATGCACCCGTACTACACGACCGCGCTCGCCCCGGGCATCGCGGCGCTGACCGGCGCGGGCGGCGTCATGATGTTCCGCGCCTTCCGCCGCGGTGACGCCCGCTGGTCCTGGGTGCTGCCGGCCGGGCTCGCGGTCACCGGCGTCTGGGCGATCGTGCTGCTGCGCCGGGCCACCGGGTGGAACACCTGGCTGTGGCCGGTCGTCGGCGTGGTCATGGTCCTGGCGATCGTGGGCCTGTTCGTCTTCCGTACGGCGGGTTCCGGGACCAGGGCGCGGCTGCTGGGCGTGTCCGTCGCCGCGGCGATCGTGGCGGCCCTCGCTGGCCCGACGGCGTACGCGGCCTCGCCGGCCTTCTCCGCCACCACCGGGGGCATGGGCGGCACGAATCCGACGGCGGGCCCGTCGACCGGGGGCGGCATGGGCGGACCCGGTGGCGGCCGGGGCGGCTTCGGCGGCAACGGTCCCGGCGGCGGGCAGGGCGGGACGCGGCAGGGCGGCCGGGCGGGCGGGGAGTTCCCCGACGGCGGTGGCGGTGCCGACCGGATGCAGCCCGGTGGGGGCGACGGTGAGCTGCCCCAGGGAGGCGCACCCGGTGGCACGAACGGAGCCGGTACGGCTCCCGGCGGCACCGGCAACGCGGCGGGCCGCCCCGGCGGCGGGATGGGCGGCAGCGTCGACAGCGCGCTGATCTCCTACCTGGAGAAGCACCAGGACGGCGCCAAGTGGCTGCTCGCGGTGTCCAATTCACAGAGCGCGGGCCAGCTGATCCTCAGCACGCACAAGCCCGTCATCTCCATGTGGGGCTTCACCGGCACCGACCAGGCGATGACC
Organism: Streptomyces sp. NPDC001668; assembly: GCF_042893155.1. Lineage (NCBI taxonomy): Bacteria > Bacillati > Actinomycetota > Actinomycetes > Kitasatosporales > Streptomycetaceae > Streptomyces > Streptomyces sp. NPDC001668. The sequence goes on along the minus strand of NZ_JBIAUQ010000001.1, from coordinate 286,892 downwards.
CTCGCCAGGCTCAAGGAGCTGGTGAGGAAGGGCGAGTTGCACTACATCCAGCTCGGTGGCGGCGGTATGGGCGGCAACAGCGGCCTGAGCCAGGAGATCACCGCCTGGGTGCAGAAGAACGGCACGGCGGTGAAGGCGAGCGACTACGGCACGAGCGGGAGCAGCGGCTCGGCCTCCGGCACCACTGGGACGGTCTACCGCCTGGATCCCTCGGACGTCGGCTGACGTCCACCCGCACGAGAACGTCTCCCGGCCTCACGGTCGGGAGACGTTTTTAACGTTCCGTTAATCGACTTGACCTCATGTTCATGTCACGCTCCCATCTGCCGCCTCCGTTCAACCCGCGTAGATGGGACCCCCTTTATGTTGGCGACACGCATCCGCAGCTGGAAGTCGGTGGCACTGACCACCGCCGCCGTGCTGGTCGGGCTCGCCGCCCCGGTCGTGACCACGACCCCGGCCGCCGCCACGACGACCGCGTACGACTCGACGTACTACAAGAACGCGATCGGCAAGACCGGGACGAGCCTCAAGTCGTCCCTGCACACGATCATCAGCAGCCAGTCGAAGATCTCGTACTCCGCTGTCTGGGACGCGCTCAAGGTCACCGACCAGGACCCGAACAACACGAGCAACGTCCTCCTGCTGTACAGCGGTGTCTCCCGCAGCAAGTCCCTCAACGGCGGTGACGTCGGCGACTGGAACCGCGAGCACACCTGGGCCAAGTCGCACGGCGACTTCGGCGAGGTCACCGGCCCCGGCACCGACCTGCACCACCTGCGCGCCTGCGACGTCCAGGTCAACAGCATCCGCGGCAACCTGGACTTCGACAACGGCGGCAGCTCCGTCACCAACGGCGGCGGCTCCACCGTCGACTCCGACTCCTTCGCGCCGCGCGCGGCCGACCGGGGCGACGTGGCCCGCATGATCCTGTACATGGCCGTGCGCTACGAGGGCGACGACGGCTTCGCCGACCTGGAGCCCAACGAGAAGGTCGCCAACGGCTCCAACCCCTACATGGGCAAGCTCTCCGTCCTCAAGGCCTGGAACGAGGCGGACCCGCCCAGCGCCTTCGAGGAGCGCCGCAACCAGGTCATCTACGACACCTACCAGCACAACCGCAACCCGTTCATCGACCACCCGGAGTGGGTCGAGGCGATCTGGTAGGACCGATCCGGCAGGACCCCGGCTACAGGTGCGTCGGCGCGAACATCCGAAGCACCGCCGGGAGTACGACCACCGACGGCCCCGGTGAACCGAGCGCCTTCGACAGGTCGTCCGCGAGCGTCCCCGGTGTCGTACGGACCCCGGGGACGCCGAAGGACTCGGCCAGCGCCACGTAGTCGGGGCGGGTCAGCTCGGTCGCCGTGGCCTGGCCGAAGGCGTCCGTCATGTACTCGCGCAGGATGCCGTAGCCGCCGTCGTCGACGATCAGCCAGGTGACGTTCAGGTCGTACTGGCGGGCCGTGGCCAACTCCGCGACGGAGTACAGGGCGCCGCCGTCACCGGAGACCGCCAGGACCGGGACCGAAGGGTCGGCCACGGCGGCTCCCAGGGCGGCGGGGAAGCCGTAGCCCAGCCCTCCGGCCCCCTGGGCGGAATGGAGGAGGTTGGGGCCCTTGGCGTCGAACGCCGACCAGGCCCAGTAGGCCAGGATCGTCATGTCCCAGAAGGACGGCGAGTCGGCGGGCAGCGCCCGGCGGACCGACGCCAGCACGTCCTGCTCCAGGGTGAGTTCCTGAGCGGCGATACGGCCCGCGACACGGGCCAGCACCTCGCGCACCCGCTCCGGTGCCTGCGCGTCCTCCCTGGGCGTGACCGTCTCCAGCAGCGCCTGCAACGCCAGTCGCGCGTCCGCGTGGATGCCGAGGGCGGGGTGGTTGGACTCCAGCTTGCCGAGGTCGGCCTCGATCTGGATCACCCGGCCCCGCGGCCTGAACGTGTGGTAGTTCGAGGAGAGTTCGCCGAGCCCCGAGCCGACCACCAGGAGGACGTCCGCGTCCTCCAGGAAGTCCGTGGTGTGCCGGTCCTCGATCCAGGACTGGAGGGACAGGGGGTGCGTCCAGGGGAAGGCGCCCTTGCCGCCGGGGGTGGTGACCACCGGCGCGTGCAGCGTCTCCGCCAGCTGCCGCAGCTTGCGGGACGCGTCCGCCCGTACGACTCCCCCGCCCGCGATGATCGCCGGGCGGGCGGCGCGGGACAGCAGGTCGGCGGCCACCGCGGTGAGTTCGGGGCGCGGGGGCAGCTCCTCGGGGAAGGCGTCGCCGCCGGTGACCACCGGGATGGCGGTCCCGGCGAGCAGCACGTCCTGCGGGATCTCCACCCACACCGGCCCGTGCGGGGCGGTCAGCGCCGACTTCCAGGCCGCCTCGATCGCGGAGGGGATCTGGGACTGGGTGCGGACGGTGTGGACCGACTTGACCACTCCCCTGAACGAGGCTGCCTGGTCCGGGAGTTCGTGGAGATAGCCGTGGCGGCCGCCGCCGAGCCCGGCCGTGGGGATCTGGCTGCTGATCGCCAGGACGGGCGCCGACGCGGCGGCCGCCTCCTGGAGGGCCGCGAGCGACGTCAGCGCCCCCGGTCCCGTCGACAGCAGCAAGGGGGCCGCCTCCCCGGTGATCCTGCCGTACGCGTCGGCCGCGAAGCCCGCGTTGTTCTCCACCCGCAGACCGATGTAGCGCAGGTCGGAGCGCCGTAGCGCGTCGAACACGCCGAGCGCGTGCTGGCCGGGCAGGCCGAAGACGGTCGTCGCGCCGAGCGCGGCCAGCGTCTCCACGACCAGGTCTCCGCCGTTGCGGCCGGGAGGAGGGTTCAGAGCCGCCGAGATCTGCGCCTCGGTCGGACGGAGCACCAGGTCGTGGTCGTGAGTCACTGCGCGCGGGCCTCTGCAATCTGGCGGGACATGATCGTGGTCAGTTCGTAGGCGGTGTGGGAGGCCGCCACCGACGTGATCTCCGCGTGGTCGTACGCGGGGGCCACTTCGACGACGTCCGCCGACACCAGGTTGCACGATGCCAGACCCCGCAGGATCTCCAGCAGCTCGCGGGAGGTCATGCCGCCGGCCTCGGGGGTGCCGGTGCCGGGCGCGTGAGCCGGGTCCAGGCAGTCGATGTCGATGGAGATGTAGAGCGGACGGTCGCCGATGCGCTGACGGAGCTGGTCGGCGACCTCGTCCACACCGCGCCGCATGACGTCCGCCGACGTGACGATGCCGAAGCCCAGCTTCTCGTCGTCGTCCAGGTCCTGCTTGCCGTACAGCGGCCCGCGGGTGCCGACGTGGGAGAGGGCGGAGGTGTCCAGGATGCCCTCCTCCACCGCCCGCCGGAACGGCGTGCCGTGCGTGTACTCCGCGCCGAAGTAGGTGTCCCAGGTGTCGAGGTGGGCGTCGAAGTGGAGCAGCGCGACCGGGCCGTGCTTCTTGGCGACCGAGCGTAGGAGGGGGAGCGCGATGGTGTGGTCGCCGCCCAGGGTCATCAGACGGGCGCCGGTGCCGAGGAGGTCGTCCGCCGCCGCCTCGACGGTCTCCACGGCCTCGTTGATGTTGAACGGGTTCACCGCGATGTCCCCGCCGTCCGCGACCTGGGCCAGGGCGAAGGGGGACGCGTCCTGCGCCGGGTTGTAGGGGCGCAGCAGCCGGGACGCCTCGCGGATCGCGTTGCCGCCGAAGCGGGCGCCCGGCCGGTAGGAGACGCCCGAGTCGAAGGGCACGCCCACGACGGCGACATCGGCTTGGCCGACCTCGTCGAGGCGGGGCAGCCGGGCGAAGGTCGCGGGTCCGGCGTAGCGCGGGATGCGGGAGGAGTCGACGGGGCCGCGGGGCGTCTCGGGGGAGCTCATGGGCGGATGCCTTCCTTCTGCCGTTCTTCTGACGTCCTTCTGACGCCTTCTGTCGTCCGTCTGTCGACACTAGGTCGCCGGAAAGCGGCTGCGAAGTGTACGTTTCATCCATTCGAGCGGCGCCGGATGGAGGGAACGTCCACCATGTCGGACCCGGCTGTCCCACCCACCCCACCGGTCCCGCTGACCGCCCTGCTGGCCCGCGAGGACCTGGGGCTGCGGCAGATCGCGGGGCCCTCGGACCCCGACGCCGTCGTGCACTGGGCGCACACCTCGGAGATGGCGGACCCGTACCCGTATCTGCTGGGCGGTGAGCTGCTGCTGACGGCGGGGGTGCACATCCCGGAGGCGGCGGGCTCGGGCAGGTACTTCGAGGACTACGTGTCGAGGATCGTCGCGGCGGGTGGGGCGGCGCTCGGATTCGGGGTGGCGCCGCTGCACGACACGGTCCCGCGGGCCCTGGCCGCCGCCTGCGACGCGTACGGGCTCCCGCTGCTGGAGGTGCCGCCCCGGACCCCCTTCTCCGCAGTGGCCCGCGCGGTCTGGCAGCTGATGGCCCAGGCCCGCCACGCGGAACTCCGCCGTGTCACCGAGGCCCAGCAGAGCCTGGCCGCGGCCGCCTCCCGCCCCGACCCGGTGCCGTCGGTGCTGCGGCAGCTGGCGCAGCGGGTCGGGGGGTGGGCGGTGCTTTTCGGGCCGGACGGAACGGAGGTCGCGGTGGCCGGGCAGGGGTCCTGGCCTCGGGACGTGCGAGAGGAGCTGGCGGGGCTGGCGCGGATCGTCCGGCCGACGGCCACGCTCGCGCCCGCCGGACCGGCGCCGGCCGGGCCCGACAGCCCGGCTGCCTCCGCCACCGCTCTCCCGCCCGGCAGCCGCACGACCCCGGCCGCCGCGCCCCCTCCCGCCTCCCGCCCCTCCCCCACCTCCGCCACCGATGTCGTCGCCGGCGTCCACCTGGCCGCCTACGCCCTCGGCGCCGGCCACGGCTTCGTGCTCGGGGTCGCCACGCCCCACCGGGACCCCGGCGATCACACCATCGCCTCCGTCGCCGCCGTACTGCTGTCGTTGCTCACCGGTGAGCAGCAGAGCGGGTCGGGGGCGGCGCGGTCGTCCGCTCTCGTACGGCTGCTGCTGGGCGCCCCACCCGAGGACGTGGCCCCGCTCCTCGGTGGCGGTCGGTGGATCGTCGTGCACGCCCGCCCTGATACGCCCGCCGCCCCCGACGCCGACCCCGTCGCCGCCTCCGCCCTGGGCGCGGCGCTCGGCTCACCGCTGGTCGACGTGGCGCGGGACGTCGTACGGGTGCTGCTGCCCGCCGAGCGGGAACCGGCCCCGCAGCCCGGGTGGACGCTCGGGGTCAGTGCCGTGGCCGGACCGGCGGAGTGGGCCGTCGCCGACGCCCAGGCGGGGCGGGCGCTGGCCCGCGCCCGGGCCACCCGTGCCGAACTGGTCCGGCACGGAGCCCGCCCGGCGCTCGCGGACCTGGTGCCGGAGGCGGACGCCGAGGCGCATGCCCGGGCCCTGCTGACACCGCTGAGCCCCGCCCTCGCCGAGACCCTGCGCACCTGGCTGTCCCTGCACGGCAGTTGGGACCGTACGGCGGTCGCCCTCGGCGTGCACCGCAACACCGTCCGGCAGCGGATCGCGAAGTGCGCGGCGCTGCTGGAGGCGGACCTGGACGACCCGGACGTACGGATGGAGCTGTGGTTCGCGCTGCGCCGGGCATGATCGCGTGAGCCGCGTCCCAGCGTGCGGGATGCGCGGCGGTCCCGTGAAGGAGTGCATCAGAATGGGAGGCATGCCGATACCCGGGACACCCAGCCGCGCCGAGCTCGTCGACCACCTTGTGAAGACCCGTATCGCGGGTGAGGTCGCCACCCCGCGGGAGAACAACCTCTCGCACTACCGCCAGCTGGCGAACGGCAACCGCCACTACTGGCTCGGCCTGGAGCTCGGCGACCGCTGGAGCGACGAGCAGGACGTGCTCGCGGTGATGGCCGAGCGGGTGGGGGTCAACGACGACCCGGAGTACCGGTACGGCCAGGACACCATCGACCCCGAGCTGACGGTCGACGCGCTGGAGCGGATGGCGGCGCGGCTGCGCAAGGCGGCGGACGGGCAGCAGCGGGTGCTGTTCGCGACCGGCCACCCCGGCGGCATGCTCGACGTCCACCGCGCCACCGCCGCCGCGCTGCGCACGGCCGGCTGCGAGATCGTGGTCATCCCGGACGGGTTGCAGACGGACGAGGGGTACGTCATGCAGTTCGCGGACGTGGCCGTCCTGGAGCACGGCGCCACGCTCTGGCACACCCACTCCGGCGAGCCGATGAAGGCCATCCTCACGGCCCTGGAGCGCGAGGGCCGCCCGCTGCCGGACCTGGTCGTCGCCGACCACGGCTGGGCGGGCTACGCCGGTCAGCACGGCGTGGACTCGGTGGGTTACGCCGACTGCAACGACCCGGCGCTTTTCGTGGGCGAGTCGGAGGGCACGCTCCAGGTGGCGGTCCCGCTCGACGACCACGTGGTGAGCCCGCGTTACTACGACCCGATGACGGCGTATCTGCTGGAGGCGGCAGGCCTGGCGTAGCGCGGCTCAGGTCAGAGTCGTCCTCGGCGCGTCCGCCGCGTCCCCCGGCAGCGTGACGACACCGGCGATCTCCTGAGCGACTCGGACCCGCCCCTTGAGGAACGCGAGCCGGTTCAGCAGGGAGTACCCGTCGCACAGCACCGTCTCGTGGCCCGCGTAGCTCTCCAGGTTGACCACGGCCGCCTCCACGTGCGCGATCTCACCGATCAGCATCGGGATGCCGGAGCGGCCCAGCGCGTCCGCGGCGCCCGCGCGTTCGTACAGCACGGGGACGAGCGCGGAGCCGCTGCCGTTGGTGAGCGTCGGCTCGGAGCTGTCGCTCAGTTCACGCAGCCGCGCCCGGGCATGGCGGGTGACGCGCTCGATCGTCCGCAGCTCGTCCATGGTGATCTCGAACGCCAGTGGCGGCAGCGCCGCGGCGGCGGAAGAGTCGGGCGCGGCGGCGCGCTGGGCACGCCTGCTGAAGATCGACACGGAGCAGGGCCTCCTCACGGACGGACCAACACGAGCAAACGCCCCGACGACGGGTGTCGGGGCGAGGAACTCTGTGCCAGTGCGGGCCAGCTGGTGTGGGGAGGCCGAAAGTGACCCTTCTGACAGCTCTAAAGCGCTTTCATGGTAGAGCCGAAACGATCAGTTGGCTCCGGCCGAGACTAACGAATGGATGACGGCCGGGGGGCGGACCGTGTGAGCACACCTCAGCGAGGCGCGCGGACCACACCCTCCTGGATCACCGAGATCGCCAGCCGGCCGTCCTGCGTGTAGATCCGGGCCTGGCCGAGGCCGCGGCCGCCGGAGGCCGACGGGGATTCCTGGTCGTACAGGAGCCATTCGTCGGCGCGGAACGGGCGGTGGAACCACATCGCGTGGTCCAGCGAGGCCCCGACGACGTCACCGACGGCCCAGCCGCCGCGCCCGTGCGCGAGCAGGATCGAGTCGAGGAGCGTCATGTCGGAGACGTACGTGGCGAGGACGACGTGCAGCAGCGGGTCGTCCGCGAGCTTGCCGTTGGTGCGGAACCAGACCTGGGAGTGCGGTTCGCGCGGCTCGCCGAACTGTCCGAACGGCGGCTCGTCGACGTAGCGCAGGTCGATCGCCTCGCGGGTCTCCAGGAACCGCTCCACGACCGTGGGATCCAGGTGGTCGTAGCCGCGCAGCCGGTCCGCGGAGGTGGGCAGCGTCGCCGGGTCGGGGGCGGCCGGCATGGGGGCCTGGTGGTCGAAACCGTCCTCGTACCGCTGGAAGGAGGCGGAGAGGGCGAAGATCGGCTGGCCGTGCTGGACCGCGACGACCCGGCGGGCGGTGAAGGACCGGCCGTCGTTCATGCGGTCGACGGTGTAGACGATCGGCGCGCCCGGGTCGCCGGGGCGCAGGAAGTACGCGTGCAGGGAGTGGGCGAGCCGGTCCTCGGGGACCGTCCGCCCCGCGGCCACCAGCGCCTGCGCCGCGACCTGCCCGCCGAAGACGCGGGGGACGACGGCGGGGCGGGAGTGGCCACGGAAGATGTCCACCTCGATCTGCTCGATGTCGAGCAGATCGAGGAGGGACTGGAGTGCCTGGCTCATGGAGCTGTTGTACCGGCCGGTGATATCGCTCGGCTTACAGGCCCATGTCCTTCGCGATGATCGTCTTCATGATCTCGCTGGTGCCGCCGTAGATGCGGTTGACGCGGTTGTCCGCGTACAGGCGGGCGATCGGGTACTCGTTCATGAAGCCGTAGCCGCCGTGCAGCTGGAGGCAGCGGTCGATGACGCGGTGGGCGACCTCGGTGCAGAAGAGCTTGGCGGAGGCGGCCTCGGCGGGGGTCAGCTCGCCGGCGTCGAGGGCTTCGAGCGCGCGGTCGGCGACGGCCTCGGCGGCGTCCACCTCGGCCTGGCAGGCGGCCAGCTCGAACTTGGTGTTCTGGAAGGACGCGACCGGCTTGCCGAAGACGGTGCGCTCCTGGACGTACTCCTTGGCGAACCGCACGGCGGCCTTGGCCTGCGCGTAGGCGCCGAAGGCGATGCCCCAGCGCTCGGAGGCGAGGTTGTGGCCCAGGTAGTAGAAGCCCTTGTTCTCCTCGCCGAGGAGGTCCTCGACGGGGACCTTCACGTCGACGAACGCCAGCTCGGCGGTGTCGGAGGTCTTCAGGCCGAGCTTGTCCAGCTTGCGGCCGATGGAGTAGCCCTCGGACTTGGTGTCGACGGCGAAGAGGGAGATGCCGTGGCGGCGGTCCTCGGCGGTCGGCGCGGAGGTGCGGGCGCAGACGATCACACGGTCGGCGTGGACGCCACCGGTGATGAAGGTCTTGGCGCCGTTGAGGACGTAGTGCGTGCCGCCCTCGGAGAGCTTGGCGGTGGTCTTCATGCCCGCGAGGTCGGAGCCGGTGCCCGGCTCGGTCATCGCGAGGGCCCACATCTCCTCGCCGGAGACGAACTTCGGCAGGAAGCGCTTCTTCTGCTCGTCGGTGGCGAGCATCTTGATGTACGGCAGTCCGAGCAGGACGTGCACACCGGAGCCGCCGAACTGCACACCCGCGCGGGCCGTCTCCTCGTACATGACGGCCTCGAACTTGTACGAGTCGATGCCGGCGCCGCCGTACTCCTCGTCGACGCGGATGCCGAAGATGCCGAGCTCGGCGAGCTTGTAGTAGAAGTCGCGCGGCGCCTGGCCGGCCTGGAACCACTCGTCGTAGACGGGGACGACCTCGGCCTCGATGAAGGCGCGCAGGGTCTCCCGGAACGCCTCGTGGTCCTCGTTGAACACCGTACGGCGCACCGCCGCCACCTCCACCTGACTGAAAGGGTCCATGTCTAAGCGCTTGCTCAGACCCAAAGGTACCGGCCGGTAGCGAGAGCCGTCCAGAGGTGATCCCGTAACGCTCGTCACGCCGCTTCCTGAAGTGCCTTTAAGCCATCGATCACGCTGGACCTGTACGTGCGTCTCTACGAGGACGACGAGGACACAACGGCCGCGCTCATCGATGAGGCCCCGGCGGATGCGGCCCGAGAGTGCCCCCACGCCCCCGGAAAACAGGGAGTTCGCAGGTAGACACAGGTAAGGCGGCACCCGTGCGGGGGTGCCGCTCACGGGGTCAGGCCCCGACCTCCTCGCCTCCCGGCTTCCCTGTCAGCGATTCGGACGCCCAAGATCGACCCAGTAGTTCTGTGTCGCGAGGTTGTAAGGGACCAGTCGGTCTTCTACGCCCACTACGCCTCCCCAGGCCTCCTTGCACGATGTGCCGGACTGTCCCCAGAATGCGTATCTCTCGCCTTCTTTGACGTAGATTCCGGTATTCACATCCCGCCTGCCCTGGATGTTCTTGACGCAGCCGACGCGTTCGTACACGCCATCGGCCCGAATCTTCTTCCAGATGAGCACACTGTGCACGCCGCCGGGAAAGTTAGCCCCGGTGAGCATGACGTTGTGCGTGTCCGCCGCCGAGGCGCTCGGCGCGGTGATCATCCCGGCGGCCATGAAAACGCCCAGAGCCGCCATGACCCCGCGGGTACGGCCACCTACGACTCTCTTCAATCGATGCATATGTCCTCAGCCAATTGCTGGTTGCTGGTTGCTGGTTGCTGGTTGCTGGTTGCTGGTTGATCTTGCGCTTCTCAGGATGGCGTAGCAGCAACATGCGAGAGCTCAGTTTTCCTGTGATCTTGGACATGTTTCCAAGGCCCGGAGCCGCAGTGCCGCCCGCTCCGAACAGCGCATGGACACCACCGGCTCCACCGCCGAGGTGCGGCTGAACGCCGAGCTGACCGCGCTGCACAGGTCGGCAATCTGCCGGCCTCCGTCCAGGTGCCGGGGCCGGAGCAGTTCGCGGGGTTCGCGGACGCCGCGATCATCGCCTCCATCCTCACCTTCACGGTCATCACCTCCGCGGAGAGCCTGTTCACCGCGGCCGCCGTGGACCGCATGCACAGCGGCCCGCGCACCCGCTACCGGGATTCAAGAGGGCCCGCACGTCCTCGGCGGTGGCTCCGGGCGGGATGGGCGGAGTGTCGGGGTTGGTTTCGACCATGGCTACGGCGGGCGCGCCCGGGGGCAGCAGGCCGAGGAACCAGACGACGGTGTCGGCCCAGAAGACGGGCGGGGCATCCTTGAGGACCAGGTAGCTGCGGTCGAAGTGGAGCCCGTGCCTGCGCTCGTCATCGAGATCGACTTCAAACGCCAGACAGTCCTGGCCACGGCCGGGCTGTTCGAGGGTGCACATCGCCTCGGCGTAGCGGTCGAGGATCCGGGTCTCGAACTCCTCGACGGTCAGCGGCCAGCTGGTTCCGGGCGGCGCCGCGATGAAGATGGCGTCCTGCATGACCTCGCCCTCCCCTTCTGCCGCCGGTGCCCGTCAGGGCACGTAGCGGACGAAGCCGCGCAGGGATCCCTTTGCCGCCCTTCGATGAGCCCTTGGCCTGCGGTCCACGAAACCCTCACTCCGAGGCGGCCGCCAACGCCCCCCGGGCCATCCGGTGCAGCAGCGCAGCCGTCGCCCCCCGCCCCGGCAACGACCCCGCCCGTCCCAGATGCGGCGTCGAGTTCAGCAGCCCGAACACCGAGTGCACGGCGGACCGGGCAGCAGGCTCCAGCAGCTCCGGGTACAGCTCGCGGACCACCCCCACCCACAGCTCCACGTACTGCCGCTGGAGCTGCCGGACCAGCTTGCGGTCGCTGTCGCGGAGCCGGTCCAGCTCGCGGTCATGGAGGGTGATGAGGGGGCGGTCATCGAGGGCGAAGTCGATGTGCCCCTCGATCAGGGAGTCCAGCAGCGCCTCCGCGTCCCCGCCGTCCGCCTCCGCCACCCTGCGCTTCCCACCCGTCAGGAGCTGGCCGCTGATCCCCACCAGCAGCTCCGCCAGCATCGCGTCCTTGCCCGCGAAGTGCCGGTAGAGCCCGGGCCCGCTGATCCCGACCGCCGCGCCTATCTCGTCCACGCCCACGCCGTGGAACCCGCGCTCGGCGAACAGCCGCGCGGCCTCCTTGAGGATCTGCTCGCGGCGGGTGGGGGCGTCGGTTCTGGTGGTCATGCGAGCAATTCTAGACAGGGAGGTTAGCGGTCGTTAACCTGGAGGCGATGGTTAACGCTCATTAACAGGCGATCACTGGGTGAGGGGACCGCGGGACATGGATCAGGCACCCGAGCTGACGAGCGCGGCGGACCCCGCGTCGGAGGCCTGGAAGGCCAACGAGGAGGCCCACCGGGCCCTCGTGGAGGAGTTGCGGGACAAGCTCGCCGCGGCCAGGCTGGGCGGCGGGGAGAGGGCGCGCGAGCGGCACACCGCGCGCGGGAAGCTGTTGCCCCGGGACCGGGTCGACACGCTCCTCGACCCCGGCTCGCCCTTCCTGGAGCTCGCCCCGCTCGCCGCCGACGGGATGTACGACGGGCAGGCCCCGGCCGCCGGGGTCATCGCCGGGATCGGCAGGGTGAGCGGGCGCGAGTGCGTCGTGGTGGCCAACGACGCCACCGTCAAGGGCGGCACGTACTACCCGATGACGGTGAAGAAGCACCTGCGCGCACAGGAGGTCGCCCTCGACAACCGGCTCCCCTGCGTCTACCTCGTGGACTCCGGCGGCGCCTTCCTGCCCATGCAGGACGAGGTCTTCCCGGACCGCGAGCACTTCGGGCGGATCTTCTACAACCAGGCCCGGATGTCCGCCCGGGGGATTCCGCAGATCGCCGCCGTCCTCGGGTCGTGCACCGCCGGCGGCGCCTACGTCCCCGCGATGAGCGACGAGGCCGTCATCGTCCGCAACCAGGGCACGATCTTCCTCGGCGGCCCCCCGCTCGTGAAGGCCGCCACCGGCGAGGTCGTCACCGCGGAGGAACTCGGCGGCGGCGAGGTGCACGCACGCGTGTCCGGCGTCACCGACCACCTCGCCGAGGACGACGCCCACGCGCTGAGGATCGTGCGGAACATCGCAGCGACCCTGCCCGCGCGCGGCCCCCTGCCCTGGTCCGTCGAGGCCACCGTGGAGCCCAAGGTCGACCCCTACGGCCTGTACGGCGCCGTCCCCACCGACTCCCGAACCCCCTACGACGTCCGCGAGATCATCGCGCGCATCACCGACGGCTCCCGTTTCGCCGAGTTCAAGGCCGAGTTCGGGCAGACCCTCGTCACCGGCTTCGCCCGGATCCACGGCCACCCGGTCGGGATCATCGGCAACAACGGCATCCTGTTCTCCGAATCCGCCCAGAAGGGAGCCCACTTCATCGAGCTGTGCGACCAGCGCGGCATCCCCCTGCTGTTCCTCCAGAACATCTCGGGCTTCATGGTCGGCAAGGACTACGAGGCGGGCGGCATCGCCAAGCACGGCGCCAAGATGGTGACCGCGGTCGCCTGCACGCGTGTGCCCAAGCTGACCGTGGTCGTCGGCGGTTCCTACGGCGCCGGGAACTACTCCATGTGCGGCCGGGCCTACTCCCCCCGCTTCCTGTGGATGTGGCCCAACGCCAAGATCTCCGTCATGGGCGGCGAGCAGGCCGCGTCGGTCCTCGCGACCGTCAAGCGGGACCAGCTGGAGGCCCGCGGCGAGGCCTGGCCCGCCGAGGACGAGGAGGCCTTCAAGGACCCGGTCCGCGCCCAGTACGAGCGCCAGGGCAACGCCTACTACGCCACCGCCCGCCTCTGGGACGACGGGGTCATCGACCCGCTGGACACCCGTCAGGTGCTCGGCCTGGCCCTGACCGCATGCGCCAACGCGCCGCTGGGCGAACCCCAGTTCGGCGTCTTCCGGATGTGAGGACCCATGTTTGACACAGTGCTTGTCGCCAACCGGGGCGAGATCGCGGTCCGCGTCATCCGCACGCTCAAGGCCCTGGGCGTGCGCTCCGTCGCCGTCTTCTCCGACGCCGACGCCGACGCCCGGCACGTCCGGGAGGCCGACACCGCCGTACGCCTCGGACCGGCGCCGGCCGCCGAGAGCTATCTGTCCGTCGAGCGGCTCCTGGAGGCGGCCGCCCGCACCGGCGCCCAGGCCGTCCACCCCGGCTACGGCTTCCTTGCGGAGAACGCCGCCTTCGCGCGCGCCTGCGCCGACGCCGGGCTGGTGTTCATCGGGCCCCCGGCGGACGCGATCGCCCTCATGGGCGACAAGATCCGCGCCAAGGAGACCGTGGAAGCGGCCGGAGTACCGGTCGTGCCCGGTGGCCGCGACCCCGAACTCGCCGAGGCCGCGCGCGCGTTGGGCGCGCCGGTGCTGCTGAAGCCCAGCGCGGGCGGCGGCGGCAAGGGCATGCGCCTGGTCCGGGACCTCACGGTCCTGGAGGAGGAGATCGCCGCCGCCCGCCGCGAGGCCCGCGCCTCCTTCGGCGACGACACCCTGCTCGTGGAGCGGTGGGTGGACCGGCCCCGGCACATCGAGATCCAGGTCCTGGCGGACGGCCACGGCAACGTGATCCACCTCGGTGAGCGCGAGTGCTCGCTCCAGCGGCGGCACCAGAAGATCATCGAGGAGGCGCCCAGCGTCCTGCTCGACGAGGACACGCGCGCGTCGATGGGCGAGGCCGCGGTCGAGGCGGCCCGCTCCTGCGGCTACCGGGGCGCGGGGACGGTGGAGTTCATCGTGCCGGGCGACGATCCCTCGTCGTACTACTTCATGGAGATGAACACCCGCCTCCAGGTGGAGCACCCGGTCACCGAGCTGGTCACCGGCCTGGACCTGGTGGAGTGGCAGCTGCGGGTGGCCGCGGGCGAGCGGCTGCCGTACGGGCAGGAGGACGTCCGGCTGACCGGGCACGCCGTCGAGGCCCGCCTCTGCGCGGAGGACCCGGCGCGCGGGTTCCTGCCGTCCGGCGGCACGGTGCTGCGGCTCCGCGAGCCCCAGGGCGACGGCGTGCGCACCGACTCCGGGCTCAGCGAGGGCACCGAGGTCGGCAGCCTGTACGACCCGATGCTGTCCAAGGTCATCGCGTACGGCCCGGACCGCGAGACCGCGCTCAGGAAGCTCAGGGCGGCGCTCGCGGAGACGGTCACGCTGGGCGTGCAGACCAACGCGGGGTTCCTGCGGCGGCTCCTCGCCCATCCGGACGTGGTGAAGGGCGAGCTGGACACCGGGCTCGTCGAGCGGGTGGTGGACGACCTGGTCTCCACGGACGTACCGGACGAGGTGTACGAGGCGGCGGCGGCCGTACGGCTCGAAGCGCTGCGGCCGGGGGAGGACGGCTGGACCGACCCGTTCTCGGTGCCGAGCGGCTGGCGGATGGGGGGCACGGGGTTCACCAGGCCCGTCGGCTTCCCCCTGCGGGTGCAGGACCCCGTGGAGTACGTCCCGCGCGGCACCCACACCGTCACCGGCGACCGGGTCTCGGTCACCCTCGACGGCGTCCGCCACGCCTTCCACCGCGCCGGTGACTGGGTGGGCCGCGACGGCGACGCCTGGCACGTGCGCGACCACGACCCGGTGGCCGCGTCCCTCACCCGCTCCGCGCACGCGGGCGCCGACTCCCTCACCGCCCCGATGCCCGGCACGGTGACGGTCGTGAAGGTGGCCGTCGGGGACGAGGTGGCCGCCGGTCAGAGTCTGCTCGTCGTCGAGGCGATGAAGATGGAGCACGTCATCTCCGCCCCGCACGCCGGCACCGTCGCCGAGCTGGACGTCACGCCGGGCACGACGGTCGCCATGGACCAGGTGCTGGCCGTGATCGCACCGCACGAGGAGGTGGCGCAGTGAGCCTGCCCATGACCGTCCCCGAAGCGGGCCTGCCCGCCCGGGTCCGCATCCACGAGGTCGGCGCCCGCGATGGCCTGCAGAACGAGAAGTCGACCGTGCCGACGGAGGTCAAGGCGGAGTTCGTGCGCCGCCTCGCGGAGGCCGGACTGACGACCATCGAGGCGACGAGCTTCGTGCACCCGAAGTGGGTGCCCCAACTCGCGGACGCGGAGCAGCTGTTCCCGCAGCTCAGCGATCTCTCGGTGGACCTCCCGGTGCTGGTGCCGAACGAACGCGGCCTGGACCGGGCCCTCGCGCTCGGCGCGAGGCGGGTCGCCGTGTTCGCCAGCGCCACCGAGTCCTTCGCCAAGGCCAACCTCAACCGCACGGTGGACGAGGCCCTCGCGATGTTCGAGCCGGTCGTCGCCCGGGCGAAGGCCGAGGGAGTGCACGTCCGCGGCTATCTTTCGATGTGCTTCGGCGACCCCTGGGAGGGCGCGGTCCCGGTCCCCCAGGTCGTCAAGGTCTGCCACGCCCTGCTGGACATGGGCTGCGACGAGCTGAGCCTCGGCGACACCATCGGGGTGGCGACCCCGGGGCACGTACGCGCGCTGCTGACCGAACTCGACGTCCCCGTCGAGAAGGTGGGCGTGCACTTCCACGACACCTACGGCCAGGCCCTCGCCAACACCCACGCGGCCCTCCAGCACGGTGTCACCACCGTGGACGCCTCCGCGGGCGGCCTCGGCGGCTGCCCCTACGCCAAGTCCGCCACCGGCAACCTCGCCACCGAGGACCTGGTGTGGATGCTCCAGGGCCTCGGCATCGACACCGGAGTCGACCTCGGCCGTCTCGTCGCCACCAGCGCCTGGATGGCCGAACACCTGGGCCGACCCAGCCCGTCCCGCACCGTCCGCGCCCTCTCCCACCAGGAGTGAACCCCCGATGGACCACCGCCTCTCCCCCGAGCTGGAAGAACTCCGCCGTACGGTCGAGGAGTTCGCTCACGACGTCGTAGCACCCAAGATCGGCGAGTACTACGAGCACCACGAGTTCCCGTACGAGATCGTCCGCGAGATGGGCCGCATGGGCCTGTTCGGGCTGCCGTTCCCCGAGGAGTACGGCGGGATGGGCGGCGACTACCTGGCGCTCGGCCTCGTCCTCGAGGAACTCGCGCGCGTGGACTCGTCGGTGGCGATCACCCTGGAGGCCGGCGTCTCGCTGGGCGCGATGCCCCTGCACCTGTTCGGCACCGAGGAGCAGAAGCGGGAGTGGCTGCCCCGGCTGTGCTCGGGCGAGATCCTGGGCGCCTTCGGACTGACCGAGCCGGACGGCGGCAGCGACGCCGGGGCGACCCGTACGACGGCCCGCCTGGACCCGGACACCGACGAGTGGGTCATCAACGGCACCAAGTGCTTCATCACCAACTCCGGCACCGACATCACGGGGTTGGTGACCGTCACCGCGGTCACCGGGCGCAAGCCGGACGGCAAGCCGCTGATCTCCTCGATCATCGTCCCCTCGGGCACCCCGGGCTTCACGGTCGCGGCCCCGTACTCCAAGGTCGGCTGGAACGCCTCCGACACCCGTGAGCTGTCCTTCTCCGACGTCCGGGTCCCGGCGGCGAACCTGCTGGGCGAACAGGGCCGCGGCTACGCCCAGTTCCTGCGCATCCTCGACGAGGGCCGGATCGCCATCGCGGCCCTCGCGACCGGGCTCGCGCAGGGCTGTGTGGACGAGTCGGTGAAGTACGCGAAGGAGCGGGAGGCCTTCGGGCGGCCGATCGGCGCCAACCAGGCGATCCAGTTCAAGATCGCCGACATGGAGATGAAGGCCCACACGGCCCGCCTCGCCTGGCGGGACGCGGCCTCACGCCTGGTCTTGGGCGAGCCCTTCAAGAAGGAGGCGGCCCTCGCCAAGCTGTACTCCTCCACGATCGCCGTGGACAACGCCCGTGACGCCACCCAGATCCACGGCGGCTACGGCTTCATGAACGAGTACCCGGTGGCCCGTATGTGGCGCGACTCCAAGATCCTGGAGATCGGCGAGGGCACGAGCGAGGTCCAGCGGATGCTGATCGCGCGGGAGTTGGGGCTGGCGGGTTAAGCCGCAGCTCACCGGGCACCCACGGCTGGAGCGGGGCGGCACCCCACCCTCTGGACATTCACTGAGGTTAGGCTAACCTACATTCGAACTTGTCCGGCGGGCGCCCCGCCCCGTTCGAAAGCAGCCACACATGTCCAACGCACGAGCCGCCCACCTCACCCGCCGTGGCCTCCTCGCCGCGGGCGGCGCACTCGGCCTCGGCGCCGTGCTCGCGGCCTGCGGTGACGACGACTCCAGCAGCGAGGGCTCTGGCAAGGGGACCACGGCCGCCAAGTCCGGGGCGTGGACCTTCAAGGACGACCGCGGCACGACCGTGAAGCTCGACAAGGTCCCCACGAAGATCGTGGCCTTCGTCGGAGTCGCCGCCGCGCTGTACGACTACGGCATCGAGGTCAAGGGCGTCTTCGGACCCACCAAGACCAAGGACGGCAAGGCCGACGTCCAGGCCGGCGACATGGACGTCAGCAAGCTGACCGTCTTCGGCAACGTCTGGGACCAGTTCAACGTCGAGCAGTACGCGGCCTTCGCGCCCGAGGTCCTCATCAGCACGACCTTCGACAGCGCCGGCACCCTCTGGTACGTCCCCGCGGCCTCCGCGTCCAAGATCGCCAAGCTGGCGCCGAGCGTGGCCGTCTCCGTGTACGACCGTCAGATCACCACGCCGCTCCAGCGGGTGTGGGAGCTGGCCGAGTCCCTCGGCGCCGACATGACGGCGGCGAAGGTCACCGACGCGAAGAAGCGGTTCGAGTCGGCGTCGGAGCGGTTGCGGGCCGCCGCCAAGGCCCACCCCGACATCAAGGTGCTCGCCGGGTCCGCGGCCCAGGACGTCTTCTACGTCTCCGGCTCCAACCTCTCCATCGACCTGGAGTACTTCAAGGCGCTGGGCGTGAACTTCGTGGAGCCCCCGGCGTCGGTGCTCAAGGCCTCCGGCGGCTGGTACGAGTCGCTGAGCTGGGAGAACGTCGACAAGTACAAGGCCGACATCATCATGATGGACGACCGTACGGCGACCATCCAGCCGGCCGACATCACCGAGGCGACCTGGAAGAAGCTGCCCGCGGTGAAGGCGGGTCAGGTCATCTCGCGTTCTCCCGAGCCGATTCTGTCGTACGACAAGTGCGTGGCGATGGTGGAGAACCTGGCGAAGGCCATCGAGACCGCGAAGAAGGTCAGCTGACCGTTCACGTCTTCCTGAACCCCAGGAGCTTTGTATGACTACGGCCGTAGCCGCCCCGTTCCGTTTCTTCTCCCTCCAGGTCGTACGGACGAGGCGGCTGGGGCCGTCCCTGGTCCGGGTCACCTTCGCCGGGGAGGATCTCCGGCACTTCTTCTCCCACGGACACGACCAGTCGCTGTCCCTCTTCCTCCCCGCCGAGGGGCGGACCGAGCCCGGCGTTCCCGTCGAACTCGGGGACGGGTGGTGGCAGGCGTGGCGGGAGCAGCCCGACGACGTGCGGGCCGTCATGCGGTCGTACACGCTGCGAGGTCTGCGGCGCGATCCCGACGAGATCGACATCGACTTCGTGCTGCACGAGCCGGCCGGGCCCGCGTCCGCGTGGGCCTCGCGGGCCCGTGCCGGTGACCGGGTCCAGCTGCTCGGGCCCGCCGTCGCCGACAACCGGGCGATCCGGTTCCGGCCGCCCGCCGACACCGACCTGGTGCTGCTGTGGGGCGACGAGAGCGCCCTGCCCGCCGTCTCCGCGATCCTGGAGGCCCTTCCCGCGGGGCAGCGCGCCCGCGTGTGGCTGGAGGTGCGGGACGCCGGGGACATCCAGGACCTGGCGACCGAGGCGGACGCCGAGATCACCTGGCTCGTCGGGGAGAAAGCACCGGACCTCATCCGCGACGCCCAACTCCCGCCCGCCGAGCGGCCGTACGTCTGGATCGCGGGCGAGTCCGGGTGCGTGAAGGAGCTGCGGCGCCACTTCGTGCGCGAGCGCGGGGTCGACCGGCGCCGGGTCACCTTCGTCGGGTACTGGCGGCAGGGGATGACCGAGGAACAGCTGCGGGCGGCCGAGTAACCCCCGCCGACGTGACGCCGGTCACGGGTGGGGCAGGTTTTCCCTCGCGTTAATTAGGTTAGGCTTACCTAAGTTGAAGCCCGGGTAACCGCCCCGCTCCTGCCCCCGTCCCGCACGGATCGTCCCCACCGGAGGACCCCCACATGCGCTCGCACCTGCTCAATGACACGACCGCGGAGAGCTACCGGCGCTCCGTGACCGAAGGAATCGAGCGGGTGGCGGCCAAACTCGCCACCACCACCAAGCCGTTCACCGGCGTCACCGTCGACGCCCTCACCCCCCGCATCGAGGAGATCGACCTCGACAAGCCCCTGCTGGACACGGCGGCGGTGCTCGACGAGCTGGAGGACGTCTACCTCCGGGACGCGATCTACTTCCACCACCCCCGCTACCTCGCCCACCTCAACTGCCCGGTGGTCATCCCGGCGGTGGTCGGCGAGGCGATCCTCTCCGCCGTCAACTCCTCCCTGGACACCTGGGACCAGTCGGCCGGCGGCACCCTCATCGAGCGCAAGCTGATCGACTGGACGGCCGCGCGCATCGGCCTCGGTCCCGTCGCCGACGGCGTGTTCACGTCCGGTGGCACACAGTCCAACCTCCAGGCGCTGCTGCTGGCGCGCGAGGAGGCCAAGACCGACGACCTGGCCACACTGCGCGTCTTCGCCTCCGAGGTCAGCCACTTCAGCGTCAAGAAGTCGGCCAAACTGCTCGGTCTCGGCCCGGACGCCGTCGTCTCGATCCCCGTCGACCACGACAAGCGGATGCAGACCGTCGCCCTCGCCCGCGAGCTGGAGCGCTGCCGCCGCGAGGGCCTGATCCCGATGGCCGTCGTCGCCACCGCCGGCACCACCGACTTCGGCTCCATCGACCCGCTGCCCGAGATCGCCGAACTGTGCGAGCAGTACGGCACCTGGATGCACGTCGACGCCGCCTACGGCTGCGGACTGCTCGCCTCGGTCAAGTACCGGGACCGCGTCGACGGCATCGAACGCGCCGACTCGGTCACCGTGGACTACCACAAGTCCTTCTTCCAGCCGGTGAGTTCGTCCGCCGTGCTGGTCCGTGACGCCGCGACCCTGCGCCACGCCACCTACCACGCGGAGTACCTCAACCCGCGCCGCATGGTGCAGGAGCGCATCCCCAACCAGGTGGACAAGTCCCTCCAGACCACCCGCCGCTTCGACGCCCTCAAGCTGTGGATGACCCTGCGCGTGATGGGCGCCGACGGCATCGGCCGGCTCTTCGACGAGGTCTGCGACCTGGCCGCCGAGGGCTGGAAACTGCTCGCGGCCGACCCGCGCTTCGACGTGGTCGTCGAACCGAGCCTCTCCACCCTCGTCTTCCGTTACATCCCGGCCTCCGTCACCGACCCTGCCGAGATCGACCGCGCCAACCTGTACGCCCGCAAGGCCCTGTTCGCCTCCGGTGACGCGGTCGTCGCGGGCACCAAGGTGAGCGGCCGCCACTACCTGAAGTTCACCCTGCTCAACCCCGAGACGACGGTCGAAGACATGTCCGTCGTCCTCGATCTCATCGCCGGCCACGCCGAGCAGTACCTGGGAGAGTCCCTTGACCGCGCGTCCTGAAAACCCGTCCAAGACCTACGACTTCGTGGGCATCGGGCTCGGTCCCTTCAACCTCGGCCTGGCCTGCCTCACCGAACCCGTCGACGAACTCGACGGGATCTTCCTGGACTCCAAGCCCGACTTCGAGTGGCACGCCGGGATGTTCCTGGACGGCGCCCACCTCCAGACCCCGTTCATGTCGGACCTGGTCACCCTCGCCGACCCGACCTCGCCGTACTCCTTCCTCAACTACCTGAAGGAGAAGGGCCGGCTGTACTCGTTCTACATCCGCGAGAACTTCTATCCGCTGCGGGTGGAGTACGACGACTACTGCCGCTGGGCCGCGCACAAGCTGAGCAACCTCCGCTTCGGCACGACGGTGACCGAGGTGACGTACGAGGACGGCGTCTACGTCGTGAAGACCGAGGCCGGCGAGGTCTTCCGCGCCCGCCACCTCGTCCTCGGCACCGGCACCTCCCCGCACTACCCGGAGGCCGTGCGCGGCCTCGGCGGCGACTTCTTCCACAACTCCCGCTACGTGCAGCACAAGGCGGAGCTCCAGAAGAAGGAGTCGATCACGATCGTCGGCTCCGGTCAGTCCGCCGCCGAGATCTACTACGACCTGCTCAGCGAGATCGACGTCCACGGCTACCGGCTGAACTGGGTCACCCGCTCCCCGCGCTTCTTCCCCCTCGAATACACCAAGCTCACGCTGGAGATGACCTCCCCGGAGTACGTCGACTACTACCGCGAGCTGCCCGAGGCCACCCGCTACCGGCTCACCGCCGAGCAGAAGGGCCTGTTCAAGGGCATCGACGGCGACCTCATCAACGAGATCTTCGACCTGCTCTACCAGAAGAACCTGGGCGGCCCGGTCCCCACCCGGCTGCTCACCAACTCCTCGCTGAACAGCGCGCGGTACGAGAACGGCACGTACACGCTCGGCTTCCGCCAGGAGGAGCAGGAGAAGGACTTCGAGATCGAGTCGCAGGGCCTGGTCCTCGCGACCGGCTACACGTACGCCGAGCCGGAGTTCCTGAGCCCGGTCAGGGACCGCCTGGTCCACGACTCCCGGGGCAACTTCGACGTGTCCCGCAACTACGCGATCGACGTGACGGGCAGAGGTGTCTTCCTGCAGAACGCCGCAGTCCACACCCACAGCATCACCAGCCCCGACCTGGGCATGGGTGCCTACCGCAACAGCTGCATCATCCGCGAGCTGCTCGGCACCGAGTACTACCCGGTCGAGAAGACGATCGCGTTCCAGGAGTTCTCCGTATGAGCACCACCACCGCGACCACCTTCACCTTCCGCCCCCTCGACCCCCTGAAGGACGCCGAGTTGCTGCACGGGTGGGTCACCCACCCCAAGGCCGCGTTCTGGATGATGCAGGACGCGAAGCTCGAGGATGTCGAGCGCGCCTACATGGACATCGCGGCCGACGAGCACCACCACGCGCTGCTGGGCCTCGACGCGGACGGTGTCCCCGCCTTCCTGATGGAGAAGTACGACCCGGCCCACCGCGAGCTGGTCGGCCTGTACGAGCCGCGGCCGGGGGATGTCGGCATGCACTTCCTCACCCCCGCGACGGACCGGCCCGTCCACGGGTTCACCCGGTCCGTCATCACCGCCGTGATGGCCCACCTCTTCGAGGACCCGGCGGTCCGGCGGGTGGTCGTCGAGCCGGACGTCTCCAACAAGGCCGTCCACGCCCTGAACGAGGCGGTCGGGTTCGTGCCCGAGCGCGAGATACAGAAGCCGGAGAAGAAGGCCCTGTTGAGCTTCTGCACGCGGGAACAGTTCTTGAGGGCGACGGGGGTGGACGCATGAGCCTCGCCGACGCCGTGTCCCATCTCTCCCCCGAGCGCTGGGAGACCGCCAACCGCCTGCTGATCCGCAAGGGCCTCGCCGAGTTCGCCCACGAGCGGCTGATCGAGCCCGAGGAGACCGACAAGGACCAGTACGTCGTCCGCAGCGACGACGGCAAGACCCGCTACGACTTCACGGCCGTGCGCCGTGCCCTGGACCACTGGCAGGTCGACGCCGACTCCATCACCCGCCACCGCGAGGGCACCGAACTCCCGCTCGCCGCACTGGACTTCTTCATCGAGCTGAAGAACACCCTCGGCCTGAGCGACGAGATCCTGCCGGTCTACCTGGAGGAGATCTCCTCCACCCTCTCCGGCACCTGCTACAAGCTCACCAAGCCGCGGATCCCGGTCGCCGAGTTGGTGAAGGCCGACTTCCAGGACATCGAGACCGGCATGACCGAGGGCCACCCCTGCTTCGTCGCCAACAACGGCCGGCTCGGCTTCGGCATCCACGAGTACCTCTCGTACGCCCCCGAGACCGCGAGCCCGGTCCGCCTGGTCTGGCTCGCCGCCCACCGCTCCCGCGCCGCCTTCACTGCCGGGGTCGGCATCGAGTACGAGTCCTTCGTACGGCAGGAGCTGGGCGAGGAGACCGTCGAGCGCTTCCACGGCGTTCTGCGCGACCGGGGACTCGACCCGGCCGACTACCTCCTCATCCCGGTCCACCCCTGGCAGTGGTGGAACAAGCTCACCGTCACCTTCGCCGCCGAGGTCGCCCGCGAGCTCCTCGTCTGCCTCGGCGAGGGCGACGACGAGTACCTGGCCCAGCAGTCCATCCGGACCTTCTTCAACACCTCCCACCCCGAGAAGCACTATGTGAAGACGGCCCTGTCCGTCCTCAACATGGGCTTCATGCGCGGACTCTCGGCCGCGTACATGGAGGCGACCCCGGCCATCAACGACTGGCTCGCCCAGCTCATCGAGGGCGACCCGGTACTGAAGTCCACGGGTCTGACGATCATCCGCGAGCGGGCCGCCGTCGGCTACCGGCACCTGGAGTACGAGGCCGCCACGGACCGCTACTCGCCGTACCGCAAGATGCTGGCCGCGCTGTGGCGCGAGAGCCCCGTCCCGTCCCTCCAGGACGGCGAGTCGCTCGCCACCATGGCCTCCCTGGTCCACGTCGACCACGAGGGCCGGTCCTTCGCGGGCGCGCTCATCGAGCGGTCCGGACTCACCCCGACGGACTGGCTGCGCCGCTACCTGCGCGCCTACTACACCCCGCTCCTGCACAGCTTCTACGCCTACGACCTGGTGTTCATGCCGCACGGCGAGAACGTCATCCTGGTCCTGAGGGACGGCGTGGTCGAGCGGGCGGTCTACAAGGACATCGCCGAGGAGATCGCCGTCATGGACCCGGAGGCGGTGCTGCCGCCGGCGGTCGAACGGCTGCGTGTCGAGGTCCCCGACGACACCAAACTGCTGTCGATCTTCACGGACGTCTTCGACTGCTTCTTCCGCTTCCTGGCCGCGAACCTCGCCGCCGAGGGAGTCCTGGAGGAGGAGGACTTCTGGCGCACGGTCGCCGAGGTCACCCGCGACTACCAGCACTCGGTGCCCGAACTGGCCGACAAGTTCGCCCAGTACGACATCTTCGCCCCGGAGTTCGCCCTGTCCTGCCTCAACCGCCTCCAGCTGCGCAACAACCGGCAGATGGTGGACCTGGCGGACCCGTCGGCCGCGCTCCAGCTGGTCGGCACCCTGAACAACCCCATCGCGGGCCGGTAGGCACGGCCCGACGACCAGGCGGGTCCCGGGAGTACGGTCCTCCCGGGACCCGCCTTGCTCCGCCACACTCTCCCCATGGCGGAAATCCTCCAGAAGGACGGCTCATGGGTCTTCGACGGCGACGCTCTGCGGCTGACGCCCGGGAGAGACAAGAACGTCGGGCTGCTCCGCAAGGAGCTGGGTGAACTCGTCGTGCCGCTGGGCGCGTTGGCGGGCGTCTCCTTCGAACAGGGCAAGAAGACGGGCCGGTTGAGGCTGCGGCTGCGCGACGGCGCCGACCCGCTGCTGCAGGCGACCGGGGGCCGGCTGACCGAGCCGCACGACCCGTACCAGCTGACCGTCGAGTCGGACCGCTACGGCGTCGCCGAGTACTTCGTGGACGAGGTCCGCGGCGCCCTGCGCCTGGACCAGGTCCCGGCCGGCCCCGTGGACGGGTATCTGCTCCCGGGCCCGGCCGTGCCCCTCGCGGTCTCCGCCGGGGACGGCACCGCCGGCTTCGACGGCGCGCACATCCGTCTGGAGTGGAACTGGAAGACGGAGGACGCCAAGGCCTCCGCGGGCCCCCGCGTCCTCGCCCTGGCCGACGTCGTCGCCGTGGAGTGGCAGCCCGCGGTCGGCCTGGAGAACGGCCATCTGCGCTTCACCGTGCGGCACGCGCCGACCAAGGCCCCGCCCAAGTACGACCCCAACGCGGTGGAGCTGTGGGGCTTCAAGAAGGACCCGCTGATGGCGCTGGTCGCGGCGGCGGTCCAGGCCAGGCTTCCGCACCCGGCCCGGGCCGCCGCCGTCGACGTACCCGCGAAGAAGCAGCTACGACCGGAAACGCCTTCCTCTCCGGTCGCCTCCGCCGAGGACGGCCACGACGCCCTCCTGCGCCGGCTGCGCGAGCTCGGTGAGCTGCACCGCACGGGTGTCCTGACGGACGAGGAGTTCACGTGGGCCAAGCAGGCGATCCTCAAGCGGATGTGACGGCCCTGCCAGGGCGGCTACTTCGCCCTGCGCGCCACCGTGAAGTGGTCGATGCGGTCGCCGGTCTCGGCGATGCCCGACACCTTCAGCCTGGCGTAGTGGCCCTTGGAGGCGGGCTCCACGTCCACGCGCAGGAAGGAGTAGTTGAGGTAGCGCACCCGGGACCAGGCGACGGTCTCGTTGACCTTGCCGTCCTTGGTGTTGATGAAGGAGGCGACCGAGTCGACCTCGTTCAGGTGCCCCTCGTAGGAGTCCGGCGCGGTGAACGCGTACAGGCTGCGGCCCGCGGCGCCCGCCGTGACGTAGACGACTCCCTCGGTCTCCGGGTACGCGGTCTCGCCGATCGGGAGCTTCTTGGCGACCTTGTCGCCCTTGATGACGTCGGTGCGCTCGTACTGGTGGTTGTGGCCGTTGATGACCAGGTCCACGGTGTACTTCTCGAACAGCGGCACCCACTCCTGGCGCACGCCCCCCTCCGAGGCGTGCGCGGTGGAGGTGCAGTAGGCGCAGTGGTGGAAGAACACGATGATGAAGTCGATGTCCTTCGCGGCCCGGTACTTCTTCAGCTGCCCCTCGAACCAGGTGGTCTGGGTGCCGCCGGAGATGCCGAGGTTGGCCGGGATCTCGAAGGAGACGTCGTTCGGGTCCAGCGAGATGATCGCGGTGTTGCCGTAGACGAAGGAGTAGACGCCCGGCAGGTGCGCCTTGTCCGGCCCGTTGTCGGGGAGTGTGAAGCGGGCCTCCTCGCCGCCGTAGCCGTTGGGCGAGTACCAGGCCTCCATGTCGTGGTTGCCGTAACTCACCATCCACGGCACGGACTTGGCGACGGACTCGGTCTGGGCGAGGAACTGGTCCCACACCCGCGAGTCGAAGCCGGTGTCGGCCGACTTGCCCTGGCCTGCCGGGTCGGCGTAGGCGATGTCGCCGGCGTGCAGGTGGAAGGCCGGGTTCTGGCCGAGGAGCAGGCTGTCGTTGGCCAGGCCGTGGTAGCTGACGCCCTGGTCGCCGAAGGCCGTGAAGGTGAACGGCTTCTTGTGGGCGGGCGCGGTGGTGAAGGTGCCCAGGGTGCCCGTCAGGTGCGGCTCGGCGGGGTCGAAGCCCTGGTGGCCGACGCCGTAGTAGTAGGTCTGGCCGGGGCGCAGGTGGGTCAGCTTGGCGTGCAGGTAGTACTGGGTGTGGTCGGCGCTCGCGCCGACGCCGGCCGGGGTGTACAGGGTGCGCACCTCGGCCTCGATCTTGCGGGAGAGGTCCCAGGGGCGGGCGCCGATCCGGATGAACGGCTTCTTGACGGCGACCGGCACCTGCCAGGAGACGGTCATCTCGGTGCGCGGGTCGTTGCCGTAGGCGAGGTGGCGGCCGAAGGGGGCGACGAGGGCGCCGTCGACGCTCTCGGCACTGGCGAAGGTCCGGGTGGGTGTCGCGGCCTGGGCGACGGCGCCCGGCACGAACGCGCCACCGGCGACGGCGCCCAGCGTGACGGCTCCGCCCCTGATCATCGTGCGCCGGGAAAATCTGGTGCGCAGGTACTCGTGCTGCTCGGCCATGCTCATGCGCTCGGCGAGCTGCTCCGGTACTCCCATGCGAGGAATGTCCATGGCGTCTGAAACTCGTCTGCCTGGGCGACGGACCGCGGGACGCAGGATGGACAGCGTGCGAACAGGCACTCATGAGAGATTCAATGTTCTCCCAAGGAGTATCAACAGACACGTGCCCGAAATCGGGCAGGATTCTTGCGAAAGGCCGGGAGGTGCTTCAGGATCTACCGGGTGCACGACGACCTGGTTGATCATCTGACGCGGTCCACGCCCCTGAGCCGGGGCGAGGCGCTGCGGGTGATCCAGGACGTGCTCGCCTACTTCGACGAGACGACCGTGGAGTTCGTCCGTCGCCGCCACCGTGAGCTCCAGGCACAGGGCCTGGTGAACACGGAGATCTTCGGACGGATCGAGGCGGACCTGAAATACCGAGCGGTGGCACCGCCCGAGCTCACGCTCAGGCAGCTACGGCGCATCGTCTACGGCTAGGAAGACATACACATGTGCGGAATCGTCGGTTACATCGGGAAGCGTGATGTCGCTCCCCTGCTCCTGGAGGGCCTGCAGCGCCTGGAGTACCGCGGCTACGACTCGGCCGGCATAGTGGTCACCTCGCCGAAGACGGCAGGCCTGAAGATGGTCAAGGCCAAGGGCCGCGTCCGTGACCTGGAGGCCAGGGTCCCGGCCCGCTTCAAGGGCACGACCGGCATCGCCCACACCCGCTGGGCCACCCACGGCGCCCCCTCCGACGTCAACGCGCACCCGCACATGGACGCCGAGTCCAAGGTCGCCGTCGTCCACAACGGCATCATCGACAACGCCTCCGACCTGCGCCGCAAGCTGGAGGCGGACGGCGTCGAGTTCCTCTCCGAGACCGACACCGAGGTCCTGGTCCACCTGATCGCGCGCTCCCAGGCGGAGAAGCTGGAGGACAAGGTCCGCGACACCCTGCGGGTGATCGAGGGCACCTACGGCATCGCCGTGATGCACGCCGACTTCAGCGACCGCATCGTGGTGGCCCGCAACGGCTCCCCGGTCGTCCTCGGCATCGGCGAGAAGGAGATGTTCGTCGCCTCGGACATCGCCGCGCTGGTCGCCCACACGCGGCAGATAGTGACTCTCGACGACGGCGAGATGGCCACCCTCAAGGCCGACGACTTCCGCACCTACACGACGGAGGGCACCCGTACGACGGCCGAGCCCACCACCGTCGAGTGGGAGGCCGCCTCCTACGACATGGGCGGCCACGACACCTACATGCACAAGGAGATCCACGAGCAGGCCGACGCCGTGGACCGCGTGCTGCGCGGCCGCATCGACGACCGCTTCTCCACCGTGCACCTCGGCGGCCTCAACCTGGACGCCCGCGAGGCCCGCCAGATCCGCCGCGTGAAGATCCTCGGCTGCGGCACCTCGTACCACGCGGGCATGATCGGCGCCCAGATGATCGAGGAGCTGGCCCGTATCCCCGCGGACGCCGAGCCGGCCTCGGAGTTCCGCTACCGCAACGCGGTCGTCGACCCCGAGACGCTGTACGTGGCGGTCTCCCAGTCGGGTGAGACGTACGACGTCCTCGCCGCCGTCCAGGAGCTCAAGCGCAAGGGCGCCCGGGTCTTCGGCGTGGTGAACGTGGTCGGTTCGGCGATCGCCCGCGAGGCGGACGCCGGCATCTACGTGCACGCGGGTCCGGAGGTCTGCGTGGTCTCCACGAAGTGCTTCACCAACACCACGGTGGCCTTCGCGCTGCTGGCCCTGCACCTGGGCCGCACCCGGGACCTGTCCGTGCGCGACGGCAAGCGGATCATCGAGGGCCTGCGCAGGCTCCCGGCGCAGATCACCGAGATCCTGGAGCAGGAGGAGGAGATCAAGAAGCTGGCCGAGCAGTACGCCGAGGCCCGCTCGATGCTCTTCGTCGGCCGTGTCCGGGGTTACCCGGTGGCCCGCGAGGCCTCCCTGAAGCTCAAGGAGGTCTCCTACATCCACGCGGAGGCCTACCCCGCCTCCGAGCTCAAGCACGGTCCGCTGGCCCTGATCGAGCCGGCCCTGCCCACGGTGGCGATCGTCCCCGACGACGACCTCCTGGAGAAGAACCGCGCCGCCCTGGAGGAGATCAAGGCCCGCAGCGGCAGGATCCTGGCGGTCGCCCACCAGCACCAGGAGAAGGCCGACGAGACGATCGTGGTCCCGAAGAACGAGGACGAGCTGGACCCCATCCTGATGGGTATCCCGCTCCAACTCCTCGCCTACCACACGGCGTTGGCCCTGGGCCGGGACATCGACAAGCCGAGGAACCTGGCGAAGTCGGTCACCGTCGAGTAGCAGCTGCACGCAGGACGGACCCCCATGTGACGCCACCGCTCACAGGGGGTCCGTACGGGCGCCGGGACCGCCCAATACCCCGGCGCCGGCTGCCACTTGGCCGGTGACCGTCACGCCCCGGCAGGCAGCCAGTCGGTGACCGGTATATGCCCCGCACCAGGGAGCGAACACCTCTACGCGCGGGTAGGTTCACACATCTCGCGCGCGGGGACGGCGAGTTACGGGATGACGATGACGGGCCGCTTCGCCCGCTTGGCGAGCCGCCCCGCGACGGAGCCGAAGAGGCGCCCGACGATGCCGTGCGTGGAGCCGACGACGATCGCGTCCGCCTCGTACTCCCGCCCGACCTCCTCGAGTTCGTGGCAGATGTCCCCGCCGCGCTCGACGAGGATCCAGGGGACCTCGGCCAGGTAGTCCGCGCAGGCGAGTTCGAGGCCGAGCACCTCGGTGCGGTGGTCCGGCACGTCGACGAAGACCGGTGGCTCGCAGCCGGCCCACACGGTGGTGGGCAGCCGGTTGGCGACATGCACGATGATCAGGCCCGAGCCGGAGCGACGGGCCATGCCGATCGCGTACGCGAGGGCGCGCTCGCTGGACGTGGAGCCGTCGAAGCCGACCACGACGCCGTGCTTGAACGCGGGGTCGCAGGAGTGGCGTGGCTCTTCCGCCGCCAGGGGCTCGGCCGCCGTGGGATCGGCGACGGGCCGCTTGCGGTCCGCTGGTTCGAAGAATTCGTGACCGGCCATGGCTGTCTCGGCGTCGTGATCCTTGTGTGGGAGGGACAACAGTGTGCGGCGGAGCTGTGTCCGGGAATCATCTTCCCAACCCCATACCCCCAAGGGTACGGCGGCACGCCTCCTTAGCCCAGAGCCCATCCACGGTGCGTGGGGGTTCCAGGGAGCATGCACGA
The DNA here is from genome assembly GCF_042893155.1 of Streptomyces sp. NPDC001668. NCBI lineage: Bacteria > Bacillati > Actinomycetota > Actinomycetes > Kitasatosporales > Streptomycetaceae > Streptomyces > Streptomyces sp. NPDC001668. Next base: position 256,816 of record NZ_JBIAUQ010000001.1, on the reverse strand, counting down.
GGGGGCGCCCGTAACGCAATGGTTGCTGCGTTGTACAGGCGGTTTGCACGGGATTCACGCGCCCGTTCCCGCCGCGCACCCACCGGACGGCCCCGTCGCAGTGACCGACGGGTCGAACGGGCGTTGAGCCCCGTGAGCCACGCCGCCAGGGGGACGTCACAGGGAGCACGCGATGACCGGACACCGACCGCCCTCCGAGGACTCCACCACGGACGTGATCCGCTGGGCGGCCTTCAGCTGCGTCCTCGTCCCCGTGGTCCTCGTCGTGTACGGCACCTCGCTGGCCGGCGCGACGGGCACCGCCCTCGGTCTCGCCGCCGTCACGGCCGTCTGCCGTATCCTCCTGCGCCAGTCGGAGCGCGGCGCGGCCCGCCTGCACGCCGAGGAGCGGGCGCCCCACCGCGGCCGTCACCACAAGAGCGGTACCGGGGCCCATCGAGGCGGTCGTCACACTGGGGGAAGTACACCGGTCGGCTGACCGGTTTCCGTGCACCGCGACGATTCTTTTCAGCCAACTTCCGCCTCGGGCGTGTCCCTTGGCCGAACCACCCCTCAACCCCCGTTCCACCTGCACGGATAGGGTCTCCGGTGCCCTGTGCACCCTACGTGGATTAGCCACCTCCACAAGGCGCACTTCCCTGCACGGCCCACGAGTGCAACGCTTCGTGATCGAATGCTTTACGCCAAGTTGCCAAGTCGACAATGTGCCGGATGACGAACTGGTCACGCCGACACCACGGGACACAGTAGATTCGATCTTGACGTCTTACGGCGGGGGACTCGTGCAGGACCGAGGGGAAACGTGCTGGAGCGACATGCCCGACAAGTTAGGGGCGCCGCGACCACCGAGGGGGGCTTAGCAGTATGAGCCACGACTCCACTGCCGCGCCGGAAGCCGCGGCCCGGAAGCTTTCCGGGCGACGCCGCAAGGAGATCGTCGCGGTGCTGCTGTTCAGCGGCGGCCCCATCTTCGAGAGTTCCATACCGTTGTCGGTGTTCGGGATTGACCGCCAGGACGCCGGCGTGCCGCGCTACCGCTTGCTGGTGTGCGGCGGCGAAGAAGGCCCACTGCGGACCACAGGGGGCCTGGAACTCACCGCGCCGCATGGCCTGGAAGCGATCTCACGCGCGGGCACGGTCGTCGTGCCGGCCTGGCGCTCGATCACCTCACCGCCACCGGAGGAGGCGCTCGACGCGCTGCGCCGGGCGCACGAGGAGGGCGCCCGCATCGTGGGCCTGTGCACCGGCGCGTTCGTGCTGGCCGCAGCCGGCCTGCTGGACGGCCGCCCCGCGACCACCCACTGGATGTACGCGCCGACGCTGGCCAAGCGCTACCCGTCGGTGCACGTGGACCCGCGAGAACTCTTCGTGGACGACGGCGACGTACTGACCTCGGCCGGTACCGCGGCCGGAATCGACCTCTGCCTCCACATCGTGCGGACGGACCACGGCAACGAGGCGGCCGGTGCGCTGGCCCGCCGTCTGGTGGTCCCGCCGCGCCGCTCGGGCGGTCAGGAGCGCTACCTCGACAGGTCTTTACCAGAGGAGATCGGCGCCGACCCGCTCGCCGAGGTCGTCGCCTGGGCGCTGGAGCACCTCCACGAACAGTTCGACGTGGAGACGCTGGCAGCGCGGGCGTACATGAGCCGTCGTACGTTCGACCGCCGGTTCCGCTCGCTCACGGGGTCCGCCCCGCTGCAGTGGCTGATCACCCAGCGGGTGCTGCAGGCGCAGCGGCTCCTGGAGACGTCGGACTACTCGGTGGACGAGGTCGCGGGGCGCTGCGGCTTCCGTTCGCCGGTGGCGCTGCGCGGGCACTTCCGGCGGCAGCTGGGCTCGTCCCCGGCCGCCTACCGGGCCGCGTACCGGGCCCGCCGCCCGCAGGGCGACAAGCCCGTGGACAGCGACGGTCCGGTGGGGGGCCCGACGGGTCCCGCGCCCAGCGCGCCCGTGCCGCTGCACCCGGACAGCGGTCCGGTACCGATCCAGACCCGCCGCACCCCGGCCCCCGTGGGCCCGTCCTCCGACAACGGCCGCGAGCTGTACGTCGGCGGCGGCCGGGCGAGTCTGCCGGGGCAGCGCAGCGGAGCATGACGTCCTGACGCCGGGCGGGCCGTGACGGCCCGCCCGGCGTTCGGCTGCCCGGCACCGACACGGGGCGCCACAAAAGCAGACGTCACCCGTAGGGTGTTCGCATGAACGATCGCATGGTGTGGATCGACTGCGAGATGACCGGCCTCTCGCTGTCCGACGACGCGCTCATCGAGGTTGCCGCCCTCGTCACCGACTCCGAGCTCAACGTGCTCGGCGACGGTGTGGACATCGTCATCCGGCCGCCGGACCAGGCGCTGGAGACGATGCCGGAGGTGGTGCGTCAGATGCACACCGCGTCCGGGCTGCTCGAGGAGCTGTCCGGCGGCACCACCCTCGCCGACGCCGAGGAGCAGGTCCTCGCCTACGTCCGCGAGCACGTGAAGGAACCCGGCAAGGCCCCGCTGTGCGGCAACTCCGTCGGCACCGACCGCGGTTTCCTGCTGAGGGACATGCCCACCCTGGAGAACTACCTCCACTACCGGATCGTGGACGTCAGCTCCGTCAAGGAGCTCGCCCGGCGCTGGTACCCGCGGGCCTACTTCAACAGCCCGGACAAGAACGGCAACCACCGCGCCCTCGCCGACATCCGCGAGTCCATCGCGGAGCTGCGCTACTACCGCGAGGCGATCTTCGTCCCACAGCCCGGACCCGACTCCGACACCGCGAAGACGATCGCCGCGAAGCACGTGCTGCCTGCGCAGTAAAGCCGGGCGCGAGCACCCCTTCGGACCCTGTACACTTTTTCTCGGCCGGTCGGGGAAACCAAGACAGCCGAACATGGTGGGTGTAGCTCAGCTGGTAGAGCACCTGGTTGTGGTCCAGGATGCCGCGGGTTCGAGTCCCGTCACTCACCCTCATCACCTCAGCCGGTGATCCTGGAGACAGGATCACCGGCTGAGGTCGTTTCAGGAGCCGGACGGCTTCAGGAAGGTCCCCGCCGCCTTGCGGAAGGCCGCGACCAGCCGGCTCCGCTCCTCGGCGCGGGTCGCGAGGACCACATGGGCCGGCTCGACGCCGTGCAGCGGGACCGCGGTGACATCGGGCCGGAGCGTGCCGGCCCTGGGCATGGCCGTGATGGACAGGGCCTGTCCGGAGGCGACGAGTTCGAACTTGTCCTCCAGCGCGTCGGCCAGGGGCCCGTCGGGCGCCGGGCGGCCGTCCGGCCGCGGGTCGATGCGCCAGTACGCGTTCCAGACCGGGTCGGCCACCCGGACCAGCGGCTCGTCGGCGATGTCGTCGAGGGTCACGGACTCCTTGCCCGCGAGACGGTGGCCGACCGGGAGCACCAGCACCCGGGGCTCCTCGTACAGCACCGTCACCTGCGCCCCGTCCGTCGGGAAGGGCAGCCGGGTCACCAGGACGTCGACCTTCAGCTCGGGCAGGGCCGTCGTCCGCTCGGTCCAGTCGACGTGCGCGGTCCTCACGTCGGCGTCCGGGAAGCGCTCGCGCAGGGCGCGCACCGCCGGGGTGACGATGATCCCGGCCGTGTACCCGACGGTGATCCGGCTCGGCTGGGCGGCCGCCCGGGCCAGGCTCGCGGCCTGGGCCGCGGAACGCAGCAGCGCCTTCGCCCGGGGCAGGAAGACCTCCCCCGCCTCGGTGAGCCGGCTCCCCTGCGGGGTCCGCTCCAGCAGCCGCGCGCCCAGCTGCTGCTCAAGGCGCCGGATCTGCCGGCTCAGCGAGGGCTGGGTGATGTGCAGCGCGTCGGCGGCCCGTCCGAAGTGCCGGTGCTCGGCGACGGCCGTGAAGTACCGGACCAGCCGGAGGTCGAGGTCGCTCATGCCTGAAGCGTACGCCGACGTCGTCGGCGGTTTCCGGTCGATAACGCTACTCACCTGCGGTGATGCCTGATCCGTATTGCCCCATGCGAAACAGGCTTTGGACTCAGACGGCCCCGCCTTCGCACGCTGAAGGGGAATTCACTCGTCACAGCGAAGGACCACCATGCGTGTATTCGTCACCGGTGCGACCGGCTTCGTCGGTTCCGCCGTCACCCGTGAACTTCTCGACGCCGGGCACGAGGTCCTGGGCCTGGCCCGTTCCGACCGGTCCGCGCAGGCGCTGAAGGCCGCCGGAGCGGAGGTGCACCGCGGCGACCTGACCGACCTCGACAGTCTGCAACGGGGTGCCGAGGCGGCCGACGGCATCGCCCACCTGGCCTTCATCCACGACTTCACCAACCTGGGCGCCTCGGGCGAGGCCGATCTCAGGGCGATCGAGGCCATCGGCGGGGTGCTGGAAGGCACCGGCAAGCCCTTCGTCGTCACCTCGGGGCTGCTGACCGCGCCCGGGCGCGTCGGCACCGAGGAGGACCCGGCCGACCCGGACTCCCCCGCCAAGCACCGGCACGCCTCGGAGGTCGCGACGCTCGCGCTCGCCGAGCGCGGGGTGCGGTCGTCGGTACTTCGGCTTCCGCCGAGCGTGCACGGCGAGGGCGACTACGGATTCGTGCCCATGTTCATCGACTTCGCGCGCGAGAAGGGCGTCTCGGCCATGGTGGGCGACGGCTCCAACCGCTGGGCGGCCGTCCACCGCTTCGACGCGGCCCGGCTGTTCCGGCTGGCGCTGGAGGAGGCGCCGGCGGGCGTACGGCTGCACGCGATCGGGGACGAGGGGATCCCGTTCCGTGAGATCGCCGGGACGATCGGGCGGGGTCTCGATGTGCCGGTGATGAGCGTGGCCCCCGAGGAGGCGACGGACCACTTCGGCTGGCTCGGCCGTTTCGCCGCCATCGACATGCGGGCCTCAGCCGCCCTCACCCGGAAGCTGCTCGGCTGGGCCCCGGAACACCCGGGGCTGCTCCCTGACCTGGAAGCGGGCCACTACTTCAAGAAGGCCTGAGCGCTACGCCGCCGCCCGCCGTTCCTCCGACTCCCGTACTCCGCAGCACCGGTCGGAGATCCTTGCGTTCAACCTCTTGACGCACCAGGTCAGGACGACGCCCGCTCCACCAGTTCCGTCGCCAGCACCACCTGGCGGCGTTCCAGGCCGCGGGAGACCGCCGGGCGGCGGTCGGCGATCTCGGAGAGGAGGAGGTCGATCATGTGGCGGCCCATCTCCTCGATGGGCTGGCGGACACTGGTGAGGGGCGGGTCCATGTGCCGGGCTATGGCCGAGTCGTCGTAGCCGATCAGGGCCACGTCCGAGGGGATGGCCAGGCCCTCCTCGCGCAGCACCTGGCGGGCGCCGGCCGCCATGACGTCCGAGCCGGCGAAGACCGCGTCCAGGTCGGGGCGGCGGGCCAGCAGTTTCGTCATCGCCCGGCGGCCGCCCTCCTCCGTGAAGTCACCGGCCTCGATCAGCCGCTCGTCCACCTCGTGGCCCGCGTCGAGCAGGGCGTCCCGGTAGCCGTCGACGCGCCGCTGGGCGCCGTACACGTCGAGGCGGCCGGTGATGTGGCCGATCGTGCGGCGGCCGCGGGCCAGCAGGTGCTCCACCGCCGAGCGGCCGCCGCCGTAGTTGTCGGAGTCCACCGACGGGAGCGTCTCCCCCGCCGAGCGCGGGCCGCTGATCACCGCCGGGATCTCCAGCTGGGCCAGCAGGTCGGGGAGCGGGTCGTCGGCGTGGACGGAGACCAGCAGTACGCCGTCGACCCGGTGCGCGGCGAGGTACTGGGCGAGGCGGCGGCGTTCGCGGTCGCTACCCGCGAAGATCAGCAGGAGCTGCATCTCGGTCTCCGAGATCTCCGCGCCTACGCCCTTGAGCATGTCCGAGAAGTACGGCTCGGCGAAGAACCGCGTCTCCGGCTCGGGCACGACGAGCGCGATCGCGTCCGTGCGGTTGGCCGCCAGAGCGCGCGCGGCCGTGTTCGGGACGTACCCGAGTTCCGCCACCGCCGCCTCGACGGCCGCGCGGGTGGCGTCGCTGACCCGGGGCGAACCGTTGATCACCCGGGACACAGTGCCCCGGCCGACACCGGCACGCGCGGCGACCTCCTCCAGGGTGGGCCGGCCACCGCTCCGGCTCCGCGCTCCGTGGCTTGCCATTGGGCTCCGCCTTCCCGCCGTTGTCTTGACGCTGGCCTGGAATTTAACAGTCCCGCCTGTTCCGGTGACTGTCGCGGGGGCTGCCGTCCCGCACCCCCACAGCTCCGCGGCGCGAGCGCCCGGTGGACCGGGGGCGTCCAGTTAACGGCCTGATAACTGAACGCATCTCCCCTCGCCGACTCCCTTGACACCCCCGCTCCAACCCGCGAACCTTCAACACATCACCGATGGGAGCGCTCCCACGGTACCTGACACATAAATATCCCGCACGTTCCCCGCCCGAGCCGCAGCAGTCAAGTAACGGGCCCAACAACGCAGTTGGCCGGGGGGTCGGCACGTCAGGGCAACAGGAGGACGCAATGCGAGCACGTACCCGAACCGCCCGCAGCAGGGTGGTTGTCCTCGCGGCCGTCGCGTCGCTGGGCGCCGGGCTGCTGGCCGGCTGTGCCGACGACGGCGGCGACGACAGCGACGGTTCGTCGTCGGACGGCGGCGGCAAGACCACGATCACCCTCGGCCTCTTCGGCACCCAGGGCTTCAAGGAAGCCGGTCTCTACAAGGAGTACGAGAAGCTCAACCCGAACATCAAGATCCAGGAGAACGTGGTCGAGCGGAACGAGAACTACTACCCGGCTCTCGTCAACCACCTCACCACCAACAGCGGACTCCTGGACGTGCAGGCCATCGAGGTCGGCAACATCGCCGAGGTCGTCTCCACCAACGCGGACAAGCTGGTGGACATGTCCAAGGTCGCCGGGGTGGACAAGACCAAGTGGGTGGACTGGAAGTGGCAGCAGGCCACCACCAAGGACGGCCAGACCATCGGCCTCGGCACCGACATCGGCCCGATGGCGATCTGCTACCGCAAGGACCTCTTCCAGCAGGCCGGTCTGCCCACCGACCGCGAAGAGGTCGGCAAGCTGTGGGCGGGCGACTGGAACAAGCTCGTCGACGCCGGCGCGACCTACAAGAAGAAGGCTCCCGCGGGCACCACCTTCATGGACTCGCCCGGCGGTCTGCTCAACGCGATCGTCAGCAGTGAGAAGGACAAGTACTACGACGCCTCCGGCGAGGTCATCTACAAGTCGAACCCGGCCATCAAGAACGCCTTCGACCTGACCGCGAAGGCCGCCAAGGACGGGCTGGTCGGAGCGCAGACGCAGTTCCAGCCGGCCTGGGACACGACGATCGCCAAGAGCAAGTTCGCCGCGATCGCCTGCCCGCCGTGGATGCTCGGCTACCTCAAGGGCAAGTCGGCCCCCGAGTCCGCCGGCAAGTGGGACGTGGCCGCCGCACCCAAGTCCGGCAACTGGGGCGGTACCTTCCTTTCCGTGCCCAAGAGCGGCAAGCACGTCAAGGAGGCGGAGAAGCTGATCACCTGGCTGACCGCTCCGGAGCAGCAGGCCAAGCTGTTCAGCGTGCAGGGCAGCTTCCCGAGCTCGTCCGCCGCCTACGACCTGCCCCTGGTCACCGACGCGAAGAACACGATGACCGGTGACGCGCCCATCGGCAAGATCTTCGCCGAGGCCGCCAAGGCCATCCCGACGCAGGTGATCGGCCCGAAGGACCAGATCATCCAGCAGGGTCTGACCGACAACGGCGTCATCCTCGTCACGAAGGGCAAGTCGGCCAAGGAAGCCTGGGAGACGGCCACCAAGACCATCGACAACAACCTGGAGAAGTGACCGGTATGGCCACCCGGCACGACACCGCCGCGCTCCCCCTCAAGGAGGGGGGCGCGGCCCCGGGCCGCCCGCCCGCAGACGCCGTACCCGACGACAAGGACCAGCGGCGCCGGGCCCGGCTGTCCCGCCGCTGGCAGCGGGACATGCGCTGGAGCCCGTACGCGTTCGTCTCGCCGTTCTTCCTGCTGTTCCTCGCCTTCGGCCTGTTCCCGCTGATCTACACGGGCTGGGCCTCGCTGCACACGGTGGAACTGACCGACCCGACCGACATGCAGTGGGCGGGCCTGCGCAACTACACCCGGATCTTCGACGACGACTTCTTCTGGAACGCGGCGAAGAACACCCTGACCATCGGCATCATCTCCACCGTCCCGCAGTTGGCGATGGCGATGGGCCTGGCGCACATCCTCAACTACAAGCTGCGCGCGTCGACCTTCTACCGGGTCGTGATGCTCGCGCCGTACGCGACGTCGATCGCCGCCGCCTCGCTGGTGTTCGTGCTGCTCTTCGGGCGCGACTACGGCATGATCAACTGGGGCCTGCACTTCTTCGGTGTCGACGCCATCGACTGGCAGAACGACAAGTGGCCCTCGCAGATCGCCGTTTCGTCGATCGTCATCTGGCGCTGGACCGGCTACAACGCGCTGATCTACCTGGCGGCGATGCAGGCGATCCCACAGGACCTGTACGAGTCGGCGGCTCTGGACGGAGCCAGCCGCTGGAAGCAGTTCCTCCACGTCACCCTGCCCTCGCTGCGGCCGACGATCCTGTTCACCGTCGTCGTCTCGACGATCGGGGCGAGCCAGGTGTTCGGCGAGCCGCTGCTGTTCGACGCCAACAAGGGCGCGTCCGGCGGCGCCGAGCACCAGTTCCAGACGCTCGGGCTGTATCTGTACGAGCAGGGCTGGGTGAACATGCACCTGGGCCGCGCCTCCGCGATCGCCTGGACGATGTTCCTGATCCTCATCGTGATCGGGATCGTCAACTACGTCATCTCGCGCCGGCTGCGCGCCAGTAGTTAAGGAGACCGGCCGTGACGACGACCCTGACGAAACCCGCGGCGGACGCGGATCCCCAGCCCCCGAAGCGCGTACGCCGGCCCAAGTCGGCGCGGGCGGGCGGGCAGATGCACGCGGGGCCCATCGCCTACGTCATCCTCGCCCTGTTCACCATCGGCTCGCTGTTGCCGCTGGTGTGGACGGCGATCGCCGCCTCGCGCGACAACCAGCGGCTGGCGCAGACCCCGCCGCCGTTCTGGTTCGGCGGCAACCTCTTCCACAATCTCGACATCGCCTGGAACGACGCCAACCTGGGCAAGGCGTTCATCAACACCACGTTCGTGGCCGGTGTGTCGGCGCTGACCATCGTCTTCCTGTCCACGATCGCCGGGTTCGCCTTCGCCAAGCTGCGCTTCAAGGGCCGCGGCGCGATGATGCTGATCGTCATCGGCACGATGATGGTGCCGCCGCAGTTGAGCGTCATCCCGCTGTACATGATGGTCGCCAAGCTCGACTGGACGGACCAGCTCCAGGCGGTGATCCTCCCGTCCCTGGTGAGCGCGTTCGGGGTGTTCTTCATGCGCCAGTACCTGATCCAGGCGCTGCCGGACGAGATCATCGAGGCGGCCCGGGTGGACGGTGCCAGCAGCTGGCGGGTGGTGTGGCACGTCGTGTTCCCCGCCGCCCGGCCCGCGATGGCCGTCCTGGGCATGCTGATGTTCGTGCAGACGTGGAACGACTTCCTGTGGCCGTTCCTGGTGCTGACCCAGAACGGCAACCCGACCGTGCAGGTCGCGGTGGCGCAGCTCGGCCGCGGTTACACGCCGGACCAGTCCCTGATCATGGCGGGCGCGCTGCTCGGCACGCTGCCGCTCCTGCTGGTCTTCGCGATCTTCGGCAAGCAGATCGTGGGCGGCATCATGCAGGGCGCCGTGAAGGGCTGAGCCCCTGCTTTCCGAGGGTCGGGTCAGCGCCGCCCCGGCCCCCTCTCCTCCTCCCCCCTCTATCAGTCGGTCTGTTCCCCGACCTCCAATGGGAGCGCTTCCATGCCTGAGTCCGAATCGCCGGCGACCCCGGTGGCCTTTCCCCCCGCCTTCCTCTGGGGCGCCGCGACCTCCGCCTACCAGATCGAGGGGGCGGTGCGGGAGGACGGCCGTACGCCGTCCATCTGGGACACCTTCAGCCACACGCCCGGCAAGACCGCCGGCGGCGACCACGGTGACATCGCTGTCGACCACTACCACCGCTACCGCGACGACGTGGCGCTCATGGCCGACCTGGGCCTGACGGCGTACCGCTTCTCGGTCTCCTGGTCCCGGGTGCAGCCGACCGGCCGCGGTCCCGCCGTGCAGCGGGGTCTGGACTTCTACCGCCGGCTGGTGGACGAGCTCCTCGCGCACGGCATCAAGCCGGCCGTGACGCTCTACCACTGGGACCTGCCCCAGGAGCTGGAGGACGCGGGGGGCTGGCCGGAGCGCGACACGGCGTACCGCTTCGCGGAGTACGCGCAGATCGTCGGAGAGGCGCTCGGCGACCGGGTGGAGCAGTGGATCACCCTCAACGAGCCGTGGTGCGCGGCCTTTTTGGGCTACGCCTCCGGGGTGCACGCGCCGGGCCGTACCGACCCCGCGGCCTCCCTGAAGGCGGCGCACACGCTGAACCTGGCGCACGGGCTGGGCACTTCGGCCCTGCGCGCCTCGATGCCGGCCCGCAACTCGGTGGCGCTCGCCCTCAACTCCTCGGTGGTCAGGCCCTTCTCGCAGGACGCGGCGGACCTGGCTGCGGCGCAGAAGATCGACGACCTGGCCAACGGGATCTTCCACGGGCCGATCCTGCACGGGGCGTACCCGCAGACGCTGTTCACGGCCACGGAGCTGATCACGGACTGGTCGTTCGTCGAGGACGGCGACCTCGCACTGATCAACCAGCCGCTCGACGCGCTGGGCCTCAACTACTACACCCCCGCACTGGTGTCGGCCACCGACACGGAGACCAGCGGGCCGCGCGCCGACGGGCACGGCAGCAGCGACCACTCCCCCTGGCCCGGCGCGGACGACGTCACCTTCCACCAGACGCCGGGCGAGCGCACGGAGATGGGCTGGACGATCGACCCGACCGGCCTGCACGACCTGATCATGCGCTACACGCGCGAGGCCCCCGGCCTGCCGCTGTACATCACGGAGAACGGCGCGGCCTACGACGACAAGCCCGACCCCGACGGCCGCGTCCACGACCCCGAGCGGATCGCCTATCTGCACGGCCACCTGGCCGCCGTCCGCAGCGCGATCGCCGACGGCGCGGACGTGCGCGGCTACTACCTGTGGTCCCTGCTGGACAACTTCGAGTGGGCGTACGGCTACGAGAAGCGATTCGGCGCGGTCTACGTGGACTACTCGACGCTGGAGCGGACACCCAAGTCGAGCGCCCTCTGGTACGGCCGCGCGGCCCGCTCGGGCGCGCTTCCGGAGGTCCAGAGCATCCAGTAGCCACTGTGGAGAAGGGGGACGGGGAAGGGGCGCGGCATCCGAGGGGGGTGCCGCGCCCCGGCGTGTCTCGCCGTGTCCCGCCGGGCTCAGAGACTGCCCGGCGCGGCGAGCCACTGCGTCGGCTGGCCGGTGACCGTGGCGACGGTCTCGAAGTCGTTGTCGTAGTGCAGCATGATCAGGCCCTGGAGTTCGGCCGTCGCGGCGACGAGGAGATCCACGGCTCCGGCGGATCGGTGCCGCCCCTTCTCCGTGAGTTCCCGCTGCACGTCCCACGCGCGGGTCACAGCCCCGTCGTGCAGAGGCGTCCAGCCGAACAGCGCATCCAGATCCTGGACCAGTTCGGACCGGTCCTCCGCGTTCCTGGCGCTGTGAAGAAACTCGACCTCTGTCAGGGGGCAGCGCGAGATCAATCCTTCTTCCAGAGGCTTCTCCCACAGAGAGCGGGCGGGGCGCTTCAGAATGCGGACCAGGGCGCTGGTGTCGATGAGGTAGGCGGCAGCGCTCATCGACGGTAGTTCTCCTTGTCCAGCAACTCGTCGAAGTCCCCCGCGTCGGCCCGCGCCGCAAGCCTGGCGAGGGCGAGCGCCCGCTTCTTGCGCTCGACGCCTTCCTTGAGGGCCGCGTTGACGGTGTCCTTCTTGGTCTTCGTCCCGAACGCTATGGCGGCCTCGGCCAGCAATTCCTCGTCGATGTCGATCAGGGTCTTGGTCATGCGACGACCTCCCGGATATCCGCGCCCCCGCCGAGTATATCCAGCGAGCTGTGAACACGGCGGCTTCAGTGGCGAGCACTCTGGCTCGGGGGAGGTCGGGGCCGGCCGGGGGCGGGAGGAGGAGGGTGGCCAGCCGTCGGGCGAGGGGCGCGACGTCGGGGTTCTCCGGGCTGATCGGAACTGGCCCTCGGCCGCTGGGCAGCAGAGCGGCGTACGCGGCCAAGTGGGCGAAGACCTGCCCCGTCGGCTCGCGAAGCCACCGCGTCGAGACGGTGGCGGGCGGCGGCCGGGTCGGTCACGGCGGTCAGGGGGCCTCTCGTCGTCGAGTCAGCGCAGCAGCGCCACCACCAGCACCGCGACCAGGGCCACCAGGGCCACCGAGGCCATGGCGATCCCGGCGAAGTAGCGGACACGTTGCGTCGTGGGGCGAGTGGTGACCTCGATACCGGCATGGGAGGGGAAGGCGAAGTAGTCGCGGTGCGGGTCGGCGTGGACGGTGACGTGGGCCAGGGGAAGGCGGCGGAGGGTCGCCAGACGGGCCACCTCGTCCTTGCGCGGGGCCAGGTGGGGCGCGATCAGGTTCTCGTCGGCCTCGTCCAGGTCGTCGGGGAGCTGGTCGGTGGCCCTGCGGAGGATCGTCTCGTGCCAGCGGCCCACGCTGCCGGTCGTGCGTCTGAGATCCAGTCGGCCGAGCCGGCGCTCCTTCTCCCGGTGGGGGTTCTGGTGGATCCAGCCCTCGGTCCACACGGTGAAGCGGCCGGTGCCACCGCACTCCTGGTGGGTGACGCGTTTCGTGCCGTCGCAGACCCCGCACTGCACATGGCCCTTCTTCTTACAGTCGGGGCAGTCGAGTTGGCGGCGGCCGGTGCACTTGGGGCAGGCCGCGTTCGAGGCCCGGCAGCGGGCGCACGTGGCACGGCGGGCCGAGGGGGCGCCGGAGCGCAGACGTGCGGGTCTCCCGGCACGTCGGCGGCCGGTGCCCTCGCACTCCCAGCAGGCGTCCGGGCCACCCTCGCAAACGGGGCAGTCGACGAAGCGGGGGCAGTCACGGACACCACGGCCTTCGCAGTCCCCGCACTTGGTCGTACCGCGGTCGCAGTTGGCGCACCGCTCCTCGTCGAGCGAGCCCCGGCGCACCAGCAGCCACGCTTCGGTCTTCTCCGGGTCGGAGGGCGGGGCGACGGGGTGGGTGGCGATGTCGGTGTAGGTGGGGCGGCTCGCGAGGCCGTCCTGGCCGCCCGGCTCCCGCATCGGACGCTCGCCTCGCGTCTCGATCGACCGGACGATGCGAAAGTCCAGCAGTGTCTGCCAGGTGACGTCGGGGGCGCCCGGGTCGGTCAGGCGGGCGGCGATCCCGCGTCGGCCGGCGTACGCCTCGACCGCCTCGAGTATCTCCATGTCGGACGGTCTTCCGGCCATGGCCGCTCCCCCTGTCGACGACCGGACGGTCGGACGATCAGGGTAGGAGCGGCTCGCACGGCCATCAAGGGTGTTTCAGGGTGCTTCCCGTACGACCACCACGTCGCCCGGCGGCACGGTCACCCGGCCGCCGGCGATTCCCTTGCCGCTCAGCAACTCGGTGGCACGCGCGGCCACTTGCACCTCCGCGTCCCCCTCACCGTGGTTGATCAGGAAGAGGTAGTCCGCGTCCTCGCCCCGCCGCAGCACCGCCTCCACCCCCTGAGGCGTCTCCCGCACCGGCTCCACGCCCGCCTCCGTACGGATGCGGTCCAGGAGTGCGGCGAGGGTGTCCGGGTCCGGGTGGGTGGCCAGGTACCAGGCCGTGCCCGTGCCGTGGGTGTGCCGGGTCACCGCCGGAATTCCGCTCAGCGGCCCCGAGGTGTACGACGTCACCGCCTCCGCGCCCGCCAGGCGCACCCGCTCCGACCACAGCGACGCCGTACCGCCGCCGCTCAGCCCCAGGGACTCCCCCGGCAGCAGCGGGAAGAGCTCGTCCGTGCTGACGCCGAGGGCCTCGCGGAAGGCGCCCGGGTAACCGCCCAGGCGGACATGGCAGTTGGTGTCGACGGCCCCGCTGTGGAAGCCGACGACCAGCGTGCCGCCCGCCGAGGCGAAGCCCGTCAGGTTCTCGGCGCCCTCGTCGTCCACCAGGTACAGGGCGGGAGCCAGGACCAGACGGTACGCCGACAGGTCCGCCGAGGGGTGGACGAAGTCCACCGCCACGCCGGAGCGCCACAGCGGCTCGTACCAGGCGCGGACCAGGTCCAGATAGCGGACCGACTCGCTGGGCTGGGACGGGAGTTCCAGGGCCCAGCGGGCGTTCCAGTCCCAGACGACGGCGACGGACGCCGGGCTCACGGCTCCCCGCACCTCAGCCAGTGCCTTCAGGTCCGCGCCCAGCGCCACCACGTCCCGCCAGATCTGGCTGTCGGTGCCCGCGTGCGGCAGCATCGCCGAGTGCCACTGCTCGGCACCCGCCTTGGCGGCCCGCCACTGGAAGTAGGCGATACCGTCGGCGCCCCGGGCGACGTGCCCCAGGGCGTTCCGGCGCAACTCACCGGGATTCTTCGCCCGGTTGACCGGCTGCCAGTTCACCGCGCCCGTCGAGTGCTCCATCAGCAGCCAAGGACCGCCCGCCAGCGAACGGACCAGGTCGCCGCTGAGCGCGATGTCGATCTCCGACTCGGGATCCGTCGACCTCAGATAGTGGTCGTTGGAGACGATGTCCAACTCCGGTGCCCAGCGCCAGTAGTCCAGCGCGTCGAAGTTGTACATCACCATGAAGTTGGTGGTGGCGGGGATCTCCGCCGAAGCCTCGCGCAGCACCTCGCGCTCCGCCTTGAACAGCGAGAGGAGTTCGTCGCTGCAGAAGCGGCGCCAGTCCAGCTGGTGCGTGGGGTTCGGGACGGCTCCGGTGGCGCGCGGCGGGATGATCTCGTCCCAGTCGTAGTACCACTGGCTCCAGAAGGTAGTGCCCCAGGCGTCGTTGAGGGCGTCCAGGTCCCCGTACCGCTCGCGCAGCCACCGCCGGAACGACTCGGCGCTCACCTCGCAGTAGCACTCCGCGTTGTGGCAGCCGTACTCGTTGTGGATGTGCCACATCACGACGGCCGGATGGTCGGCGTACCGCTCCCCGAGCACCCGGGCGATCCGCAGGGCCGCCTCGCGGTAGGCGGGGCTGGAGGGGCAGAAGGTCTGGCGGCTGCCGTACGACAGTCTCCTGCCGTCCTTGTCGACCGGCAGCGCCTCGGGGTGCTCGCGGAAGAACCAGGCCGGCGGGGCCGCCGTCGGAGTGGCCAGGTCGGCGGCGATGCCGTTCTCGTGGAGCAGGGCGAGGATCCTGTCGAGGCGCGAGAAGTCGTACTCGCCCTCGCGGGGTTCGAGGAGCGCCCACGCGAAGATGTTGACGCTGACCATGTTCACGCCCGCCTCACGCATGAGGCGTACGTCCTCGGCCCACACCTCCTCGGGCCACTGCTCGGGGTTGTAGTCGCCGCCGTAGGCGATGCCCTCCGGGATCATCGGGCACCTCCGCCGAGCAGTCGGCGGGTCGTCTCCACGCCCCACGGGTCCAGGGACAGCAGGCGGTCGCTGGACGCCATCAGACCGCCGGTCGCCTCCACGTGGGCGGCCCAGCGCTCGCGGGTCTCCACGGCCGGGCGGGCCATCAGGCAGTCGGGGTCGTTGACCCAGAGCCGGCCGTGCTGCCACTGGCGGCCGACGCCGGTGAACTCGGCGGGGTCCTGGCCCGGCTGGCTGTAGTCGCCGGCCTCGGGGCGCCGGTGCGGGGCCGTGTCGGGGCTGACCCGCATCGCGTCGAACAGGCCGATGGAGGGGAGGATCGGCGCCCCGCAGCCGAGCAGGTAGGCGTCGGCGCCGATCGCCTCGCGGATCAGCTCGATCCCGGAGCGGTACGCGGTGAGCGCGTCCGCGGCGGAGTGCCGTACGCCGTCCAGGGCCCCCGCGTAGAGGAAGTCGACCTTGAAGTAGTCGTAGCCCTCGGACGCCAGGGTCCTGAAGACCGATGTCAGGTACGCGGCCGCGTCCGGGTGGGTCGTGTCCAGGACGCACAGGTCGTGGCCCCAGTTGCGGCCGGCGTGCAGGAAGCCTCCGTCGAGGTCCTGGACCAGCCAGTCGGGGTGCTCGGCGGCCAGGTCACTGGCCGGGTCGACCAGGAAGGGGGCCGTCCAGATACCGGCGCGCCGGCCCCGTGCGCGGATCGCGTCGGCGATGCCCGCGCGGGAGCGGAAGCGGCCGGAGAGGGTGAGCCAGTCGCCGAGGGCCTTCTGGTAGCCGTCGTCGATCTGGACGACGTCGACGGGCAGGTCGAGGGTGTCCATCGCCCGGAGGTTCTCGTGGATGTCGTCCTCGGTGACGCTCGTGAAGTACTCGTACCAGGAGCACCAGACGGTGGGCGCCGGGCGGGGGGCCTCGACCCCGAGCCCGGCGGCCCACTCGCCCAGCACCGACTGGATGTCCGTACCCGTGAACTCCTTCACCGGGCCGTCGGCGGAGACCTGCGCCGTGGTGCCGTCGAAGGTGGTGCCGTCGACAGTGGTGCCGTCGAAGGTCAGGCGGATCGACGGGACCTCACGCGTCGGTTCCGTCGCCGCCCACAGCCTTACCGGCGATCCGTCGCCCGGGTCCAGCGCCAGCAGGCCCTCGCCCTGGAAGGCGCCTTCGGGGACGGTGACGCCGGGCCGGTAGCAGACCGTGGCCCAGTTGTCGTTCGTCGGGCGGTACGGCTTGTCGCCGAGGGCGTAGGCGCCGCTGGGGCTCCAGGACTGCCAGCCCTCCTCGTGGACGCGCGCCGCGTGGGGATCCACGGGCACGGAGGCGAGCGGGGTGAAGGGGTGGGGCACGGTGGTTCTCTCTCAGGTGAGGGCGGTCAGCCCTTGTTGGCGCCGAGGGTCAGTCCGCTGACGAACTGGCGCTGGAGCACGAAGTACACGATCAGGGTGGGGATCGCGGTGAGCAGGGCGCCGGCGGCGACCAGGTTGGGGTCGGTGAAGTACTGGCCGGAGAGGTTGTTGAGCGCCGAGGTGATGGGCATGTTCTCGCCGGTGGAGATCAGCACGATGGCCCAGAAGAAGTCGTTGTAGATCCAGATCGACAGCAGGGTGGCCAGGGCGGCCATCGCGGGCTTGCACAGGGGCAGCACGATCTGCCAGTACATGCGCCACACGGAGGCGCCGTCGACCAGGGCGGCCTCGGTGAGCTCGTGCGGGAGCATCCGCATGTAGTTGGACAGCACGAAGGCGCAGAAGCCGGACTGGAAGGCGACGTGGATCAGGACCAGGCCGAGGGCGGAGTCGTAGAGCTTGCCGCTCATGGTGATGCCGGGCAGGTCGATGAGCAGGTACATGCGGTACAGCGGGGTGATGATGACCTGCTGGGGGAGCAGGTTGCCGGCGGTGAAGACCAGCAGCAGGAAGATGTTGAGGCGGAAGTCGAAGCGGGAGACGTAGAAGGCGACCATCGACGACAACAGCAGGGTGATCAGCACGGCCGGCACCGCGATGATCAGCGTGTTGCCGAAGTAGTGCAGCATGTCCGACTGCTCGAAGGCGTTGGTGAAGTTGTCCAGGCTCAGCTTGTCCGGCCAGGACACATAGCCCTTGGTGCTGGTCTCCGAGTAGGGCCGCAGCGCGGCCAGGACCGCCCACAGCAGCGGGGCCAGCCAGGCCAGGGCCGTCACGACCAGGAAGACGTGCAGCAGGACGCGGGCCGGGCGCACCGGGGTGCGCTGCTTGGCGGGCGCGCCGGTCGCGCCGGGGGCGTCGGCGGTCAGGGTGCTCATGCGCGCCGCTCCTTGCGGAAGGTGGCGATCAGGTAGGGGATGATGACCGCGAGGGAGATCACCAGGAGCACCACGGCGATCGCGGAGCCGTAACCGATCCGGCTGGACTCGCCGATGATGTTGTTGGTGATCAGGATGGACAGCAGTTCGGTGCCCTGGGCGCCCTTGTTGAAGACGAACACCAGGTCGAAGGCGCGCAGCGCCTCGATGATGGTGACGACCAGGACGACGGTGTTGGTGGGGCGCAGGGTGGGGAAGATGACGTTCTTGAACGTCTGCCACTCGTTCGCGCCGTCCAGCGAGGACGCCTCCCGCAGCGAGGGGTCCACGCCCTTGAGGCCGGCCAGGTAGAGGATCATCATGTAGCCGGTGTGCCGCCAGGACGCGGCGATCAGCACCGCCCACAGGTTCAGGTGCGGGTCGCCGATCCAGTCGATGTAGTGGCCGGGCTTGTTCGCCCCGATCAGGCTGTTGATCAGACCGGTGTCGGGGTTGTAGACCAGCTGCCACACGAACCCGGTCACCGCGAGGGAGACCACCACGGGCAGGAAGAACGCGGTCTGGTAGACCCGGGAGAAGCGGATCTTCTTGTCCAGCTGCACGGCCAGGAACAGGCCGAACGGCGTGGGGATCAAGATGAGCACCACGAACCAGATGATGTTGTGCTCGACCGCCGGCCAGAACTGCGGGTTGTCGGTGAACAACTGCTTGAAATTGTCCAGCCCCACCCACTTGATGGAGTCGAAGCCGATGCCGTCCCAGCTGGTGAAGGCCAGCGCGATGGAGGCGAGCGCGGTGACCCAGACCAGGGCCACGTGCAGGACCGTGGGCACGCCGGCCATGAAGCCGAGCGTGACGCGGTCACGGCGGGTCAGCAGGCGCCTGTGCCCCCGCGGAACCCGCTTGAGCGGGGCAGCGCCCGAAGGCGGCACAGCGGCCGCCTCCGGGCTCTTCGTGTTGATGTCGGTAGTCATTCAGTCGCTCAGCTCAGCCGGACGCGAAGATCGTCTTCTTCTGGCGTTCGATCGAGGACAGCACGCTGTCCACGCCCTTGGGGTTCTGCAGGAACTTCTGCAGCGAGGGCTGCATCACCGTGGAGGTGAAGTCCGGACGCGAGTCGCGGTCCATGAACTGGGTCAGGCTCTTGGCGTTCGAGATCATCTCGTACGCCTTCTTCTGCAGCGGCGTGTACGAGGAGGTGTCGGCCTTGTTGGAGGCGGCCACCACGCTGGTGTCGGACTTGAGGTAGATCTGCTCGGCCTCGGGCGTGCCCAGGTACTCCAGCAGCTTGCTCACGCCCGCCTTGTTCTTGGGCGACTTGGAGACCATGAAGCCGTCGGTGGGGGCCTCCACGGTGTCCTGCCCGTACGCGGAATTGATCTCCGGGAAGGCGAAGAAGTCCAGGTCGTCCAGGTCCGCCTTGTTGGTGAACTGCTGGCCCACGAAGGTGCCCAGCACGTACATGCCGGCCTTCTTGGCCACCAGCGTCTGCGCCGCGTCCTGCCAGGTACGGCCCATGAAACCGTCCTGGTGGTAGGGCAGGATCTCGGCCCAGTGGTCGAAGACCGTCTTGACCTTCGGGTCCGTCCAGGAGGCCTTGCCCGCCATCAGCTCGACGTGGAAGTCGTAGCCGTTGATGCGGAAGTTCAGCTGGTCGAAGGTGCCCATGGCGGGCCAGGCGTCCTTGTCGCCGAACGCGATCGGCACCAGGCCGTCCTTCTTCATCTGCTTGCACAGCGCGACGAAGGCGTCCCACGTGGTGGGCACCTCGTAGCCGTGCTGCTGGAAGACGCTCTTGCGGTAGAAGACCGCCCACGGGTAGGTGATCAGCGGCACGAAGTAGTACTTGCCGTCCGCGCCCTTGGACAGCTTCTTCATCGCGTCGGGGAAGTTGCCCCCGATCTTCGCCCACACGTCGTCCACCGGCGAGGCCAGGCCCTTGGCCGCGAAGAACTGCATCCGGTACCCGGCGAACCAGTTGAACACGTCGTCCGGCGTGCCCTGGAGGTAGGAGTTGATCTGCTCCTGGAAGGTGTTGTGGTCCTTGGTGTTGACCTTGACGGTGATCCCCGACTGCTTCGTGAACGCCGTGTAGATCTCCCCGTACGCCTTCTTCGGCACGGCGTCCGACTGGTTCGAACCCAGCGAGACGGTCTTGGGGTCCGACGAACTGCCACTGCTCCCGCACGCGGACAGCAGCGGGATACCCGCCCCGAGCAGGGCGGCACCACCCACGCCCTTGAGCACACCGCGGCGGCTGGGCGAGGGAAGGGATGAGGAGAGATCACGCATCTACGGCTCCTGGAAGGCAGGGTTCGGTCACGGAGGGATTCGAAGACCGGTCGTAATCGACCAGAAATCAACTTGACCGAACACGGTGGCGCAATGACAGCGTTATGTCAGGTCATGCGTCAATAGCTATCGGCCCGATTTGTCGAAACGTGACCGACATCCCTGCCTACCGGTGACCCAGGAGCCTCGTCGGCGAGGGGCTCAGTTGTACGCGGCGAAGGCCTTCGAGAAGGCGAACGGGTCCTGGACGACCGAACTGCAGCTCGCGTCGGCGGAGGGCTTCGCGCCGCCGGGGCACTGCTTGTCCCGGGTGGCGGACCACATCGACAGCCCGCCCAGCCCCTTCGCCTTGGCGAAGGTCACGAGCTGGGCGGCGTCGTCGACCTTGAAGATCTCCGAGGCCACGTCGTTGACCCCGATCATGGGCGTGACGCCGACCGCCGTCCAGGCCGCGCTGTCGGACAGCCCGAGAACGGCCTTGACCTGCGCCTGGGTGGCCGTGGCGGCCTGCTCGGCGTAGGTGCCCATGTCGGCGCTGTACGAGGCCCCGTAGTCCATGGCCATGATGTTGACGGTGTCGGTCCTCACACCGTTCGACTTGGCGTTCGCGAGCAGGGCCACACCGTCCTGGGTGAGACCCTCGGGCATGACCGGGAGGGTGTAGGAGACGTCCAGGCCGGGGTGCAGCGACTGGAGCTTCGCGATCGCCTGCGCCCGCCGGGTGTTCGCGGCCGTGTTCGGCAGCGCCCCGCCCTCCACGTCGAAGTCGACCTTGGTGAGTCCGTACGCGTCCACGACCTTGCCGTACGCCGCCGCCAGCGCGTCCGCCGAGGAGCAGGTCGTGGCCAGCTCGGAGCCGGAGGCGCCGCCGAAGGAGACCCGGACGTCACCGCCCCTCGCCCGCAGCGCGCCGATCTGCGCGGCCACGCCGTCGCTCGCCAGATCGGTGACCCCGCCCCACTTGGGGGTGCAGCCGCCACCGTCGGTGACGAAGGCGAGGTTGTAGTCCTTCACGCCGGTGGCCGCCGCGCTCGCGAGGAGGTCGAAGGCGGGGTAGAGCGAGGTGTCGACGTAGGGGGCGAAGCGGGCGCTCCGCGAGGGGGAGGCGGTGGAGGTCGGGGCGCCGGTGGGAGTGGCGGTGGGGGTGGGGGTGGGGGTAGGCGTGCTTGTGGGGGTGGGTGTGGGTGTGGCGGTGTCGTCGGCGGAGCACTTCGCGCCGTCCACGAGACACCCGGTGGGGTCGGCGGCGCCGTTGACGACGAAGCCGACGGTGACGGACTCGCCGGGCGCCAGCCCGTCGGTGTCCCACTTCGCCGAGGTCACGGTGACATGCCGCCCGCTCACCACCGACTCGGCGTTCCACAGGGAGCCGAGCTTCGCACCCGAGGGCAGGTCGAACTCCAGCTTCCAGTCCCGGTCCGCCGCCCCGCTGTTGTTGGTCACGACGTACTGCGCGCTGTACCCCGTCGACCAGTCACTGGTCTTCGTGTACGCCGCCCCGATCCCGGCCGCCTGGGCCGTACCACCCAGAAGGACCGCGCCGGTCCCCACCACGGCGGCGGCGACCACCCCGCCGATCGCCTTGTTCCTGCCGCTGACTCTGCGCCGATGCATGCTCATGACGCGGCACGCTAGCGATCCGGAATCGGGCAAATGACCTGATCAGGGCGGGCGTTGAGGATCTTAGGGCGCGCTTAAGGAAGGGATCGGGGCCGGTTAAAGGTCGAGACCAGTCTGCCCGTCCGGCGTCTGCGCACCCGGTGCCCGCGGCGCACCGGCTCCCGCCCGTCCAGCTGGATCCACACCCGCACCTCGGTGCCGCCCAGCACCGACGACCCAATCCGTACGTCCCCGCCCGTCGCCTCGGCGAGCCGCCGCACGATGTCGAGCCCGAGCCCGGTCGACCCGGTGCTGCCGGACCCCCGCCCGCGCGCCATCGCGGCCTCGGGGTCGCGGATGCCGGGGCCCGCGTCGGAGACGAGCACGATCACCGCGTCCTCGCCGTTGTGCACGTCGACCGCGAAGGCCGTGCCTTCCGGGGTGTGCCGGAAGACGTTGCCGAGCAGGGCGTCCAGGGCGGCCACGAGATCCGCCCGGGCCACGGGTATGCGCACCGGCCGCTCGGTGCCGGCCACCCGCCACTTGCGGCCCTCGTCCTCGGCGAGCGCCGACCAGAACCCCATCCGCTCCCGGACCACCTCGGCCGCGTCGCACCCGGCGCCGGGCCCGGCGGCCGCGGTCTGCGGCTTGGCCTCCCGGGCGGTACGGATGATGGTGTCGACCTCGCGCTCCAGCTGTGCGACCGCGGCACGGGTCTGCTCGGCGGCCGGACCGTCCCCGAGCGAGGCCGCGTTGAGCCGCAGCACGGTCAGCGGGGTGCGCAGCCGGTGGGACAGGTCGGCGGCCAGCTCCCGTTCGTTCGCCAGCAGTTGGACGACCTGGTCGGCCATGGAGTTGAACGCGACCGCCGCAAGGCGCAGTTCGTTCGGCCCCTCCTCCGGCACCCGTGCGCCCAGCTTTCCCTCCCCCAGCTCATGGGCGCCCTCGACGAGTTTCCGCGCGGGCTGCACCATCCGTACGCCGAGCCGGTCGGCGACCGCGACCGAGCCGACGACGAGCGCGATGCCGACGCCCGCGAGGACCGCCCACGCGGTCGCGACGCCGTTGCTCACCTCGGACTCGGGGACGTACACCTCGACGACGGCGATCTCGCCGGAGCTGAGCGCGACCGGCTGGAGCAGGGTGGAGCCGCCCGGCACCTCGGTGGTGGAGGCGCGGCCCAGCCTGCGCACGGTCGCGATGTCGTCGGCGGCGGCCCGCTGCCGTCCGATGTCCACGGCCCGCTGGCCTCCGCCCACCGGTATGTGGACGGCCATCCCGGAGTCCGATCCCGCCGAGGCCACGACCCGCTCCAACTGGTCGCGGTCGGTGGTGATGGACAGGGCGGGGGCGACGGCGGCCGCCTGCCGCTCGGCGTTGGAGAACGCCCGGTCCCGGGCCATCTCCTTGATGACCAGACCCAGCGGGATGGCGAAGGCGACCACGACCATGGTGGTGACCGCCAGGCAGACCTTGACGAGAGCCCATCTCACAGCGGCAGCCCCCCGCCCGGTGGTTCCAGCTTCACGCCGACTCCCCGCAGGGTGTGCAGATAGCGGGGCTGTGCCGCCGTCTCCCCCAACTTCCGCCTGAGCCAGGAGAGATGGACGTCGATGGTCTGATCGTCGCCGTAGGACTGCTGCCAGACCTCCGCGAGGAGTTCCTTGCGGGGGACGACCACCCCGGGGCGGGCGGCCAGGAAGGCGAGCAGGTCGAACTCGCGCCGGGTGAGGTCGAGTCGGACGCCGTCCAGTTCGGCCTGGCGGCGCAGCGGGTCGACGCTCAGGCCGCCGACGCGCAGCACGGTCTCGGGCTGCGCGTCACCTCCGGCGGCCCGGGAGCGCCGTAGGACGGCGGCCATCCGGGCGGAGAGGTGCTCGACCGAGAAGGGCTTGGTGAGGTAGTCGTCCGCCCCGGCGTTCAGCAGGCGGACGATCTCCGTCTCGTCGTCCCGGGCGGTGGCGATGATGACCGGGACGTCGGTGATCCCGCGCAGCATCTTCAGCGCCTCGGAGCCGTCCAGGTCGGGCAGTCCGAGGTCCAGGATCACCACGTCGAAACGGAAATGGGCGACCTCGCGCAGCGCCTCCAGCGCCGTCCCGACGCTGCGCACCGTGTGTGCCGCGTCGGTCAGGTGCCGGATGAGCGCCGAGCGAACGAACTGGTCGTCCTCGACCACGAGCACACTTGCCATGCGCCGCACCGTACGCGATTCGGGCGGGCCCGGCCGGGGCCTGTGGACAACTCACTTCGTGTGCGGCCTGTGAGACGCGTGAGGCAGTATGGCGGGCGATGCGCAGAGGACTCGTACACGTACTGGCCTGGCTGCTCGCCACGGGCGCGGCGGTCACGCTGTCGTGGTGGGGTGTCCACACGGTCATGGCGGGCACGGCCTACGACCCGCCCCGCGCCCTGCCCATCACGGCGGCCGAGGCGACGACACAGGAGTCGAAGCCGCTGGCCTCACCCACTCCGACGCCGACGCGGACCGGGCGGTCGACCCCGTCGAAGAGCCCCGCACCGACGCCGAGCCCCACGACCGCGAGGCCGGTCCCCTCGAAGAGTCCTTCGCCCACCGCCTCCGGCCGGATCAAGAGCTACGACACCGCCGGCGGGCGTGCGGTCTTCGACCTCGGCGAGAAGTCGGCGACCCTGGTGTCCGCGACGCCGGGCACGGGGTGGTCGATGCAGGTGTGGAAGGCGGAGTCGTGGATCCGGGTGGAGTTCAGCTCGGGCGCGGACCGGGTCTCGGTGTTCTGCACCTGGCACGACGGACCGCCGCGGGTGGAGATCGGCACGTACTGACCGGCGTCTAGCGGAAGACCGAGGCGGGCGGGGCCGGGGAGGCCACGGCCTCGGTGTCCGTCACGGGTACGGCCCCGCCGGTGAAGTCGAGGAGGCTCTTGCCGTGTTCGACCCGGCCGGGGTGCGGGTCGGAGGCGGCCCGGCGGGTCAGTTCCGCGACCGGCAGGGGGGTGTCGGAGGCGACCAGGACGGCGTTGCCGAAGCGCTTGCCGCGCAGGACCGTCGGGTCGGCCACGAGGGCGAGTTCGGGGAAGCGGGCGGCGGCGGTGGCGATCTGGCCGCGGAGGTGGGCGAGCGGCGGCCCGTCGGCGAGGTTGGCGGCGTAGAAGCCGCCCGGCTTGAGCGTCCTGCGGACCTCGTCGAGGAATTCGGTCGAGGTGAGGTGCGCGGGAGTCCTGGCCCCGCTGAACACGTCGGCGATCACGAGGTCCGCCCATCCGTCGGCGACCTTGGCGAGTCCCTCGCGGGCGTCGAGGGACCGCACGCGTATCCGGGCGTTCGGCTCCAACGGCAGCTTCTGCCGGACCAGTTGGACCAGAGCCGCGTCCCGCTCGACGACCTGCTGGGTGGAGCGGGGGCGGGTGGCGGCGAGGTACCGGGCGAGGGTGAGCGCGCCGCCGCCGAGGTGAACGGCGTGCACGGGCCTGCCGAGCGGGGCGACGAGGTCGATGACATGACCGAGCCGGCGCTGGTACTCGAAGGAGAGGTGGCGCGGGTCGTCGAGGTCCACGTGCGACTGCGGCGCGCCGTCGATGAGCAGCGTCCAGGCGTGGGGCCGCTCCCGGTCGGGGATGAACTCGGCGAGGCCGCCGTCGACCGGCTCCACGACGGCTTCGGCGGCGGTGCTGCCACGCCGGGAGCTCTTGGACTTGCCCATGGGGCCATTATCGGGCGCCCGGAGGGCGTCGGCTCAGCGGGGACCCGTCACCGGCAGTTGTCCGCGGCCTCGATCAGCCGTGCCGCTTCGCCCAGGGCCGCCCGCAGCACCGCCGGATCCGTCGCCAGGTCGGCGTCACCGGGCGGCAGCAGCCAGTCCGAGCCCTCCACGGGCGGCTCCGGAGCCAGCCGCAGCCCCCGGCCGTCCGTCTCCGTGCAGGTGCTCCCCGGCACGTCCCAACCCGCCGCCGTCCCGGGCGGAACCAGGAACCCCAGCGTCTGGCCACCGTCGTCGTGCAGCACCGGCCCGACCCCGTCCCCCACCCCCCGCCGCAGGATGTCGACGGCCTCCAGGCCGTGTCGCGTCGGCACCGTGACCACATCGCACGACACCGGCGTACAAGGATCGACGCTTTGGCTGATCTCCATCGCGGCCTCCACCCGAGGAACCCTCGTCCGACTCCGAGGAGTTCAACGCGCGCCCGCGTCAACGGCTACGGCGAAAGACCGCCGCAAAGGATGGCAGTTCATGGCAGATCTCGGATGAGATATCCGGTTTGTAGCCAAACCCCGCATGGCGACCCGGACACAGCAGGTACGTTCTTGCCCGCCGGAAACAGGGCGTCACACTGACAAACCAGTCAACTCGCCCCGTCCCCCGGCATGGTTCGACGGTTCGCACGAGAGGGCCCGGCCATGGCGTCGTCAACGGTGACCTCGTCCCAGTACCCCACACCACCGCGGCCGAACCTCGCGTTCCGGCGCCTGCGCGGACAGCGCTCGCCGGCCGAGTTCGCGGCGGCGGTGCGGCGGGCCGCGCGCGAGATCGGTGAGCGGGTCAGCTGCGACGCACGCTATGTGGGCCGCGTCGAGGCGGGCGAGATCCGCTGCCCCAACTACGCGTACGAACGGGTGTTCCTCCACATGTTCCCCGGCCGCACGCTCACCGACCTGGGCTTCGCGCCCCGCTCCTCCGTACGCGGACGCCGGGCGCGGGAGGCGTCTGAGACGCCGGGGGCACCCGAGCCGTATGACACGCAAGACACGCAGGACCCTGACGAGACGTACGACAACTACGAGGAGAGCGACGTGCTGCGTCGCGCATTCATGACCGGCGGGGGCGCCACGGTGGCCGCCGCCTCACTGGGCCCCCTCGGGCTCGCCGCCGACGCCACGGCCGCCGGACGGCCGGTCCGCCGCGCCGGGACGGGCGAGGCGGGTGCCCTGGAAGAGGCCGTGCGCAGGATCCGGCTGCTCGACGACCGGCACGGCGCGGACGGCCTGTACCGGCGCGCCGCGGCTCCACTGCGCGCCGCCTACGCGCTCCTTGACGCGGGCGCGACCCGGCAGACGACCGCCGACCGGCTGCACTCGGGCGCGGGCGAACTCGCCATCTCGGTGGGCTGGCTCGCGCACGACTCCGGACGGTTCGACGACGCCCGCTCGCACTACGCGGAGGCGCTGGCGACGGCCCGGTTCACCGGTGACGACGGCCTGGAGGCGCACGCGTTCTGCAACACGGCCTTCCTCGCGCGCGACGCGGGACGGCCGCGGGAGGCGGTGCGGGCAGCTCAGGCCGCGCAGCGGGTCGCCCGGCCCCTGGGCTCACCCCGCCTGATGTCGCTGCTCGCGCTGCGCGAGGCGGGCGGCTGGGCGGGACTCGCCGACCGCACGGGGTGCGAGCAGGCACTCGCCCGCGCGCAGGCCTTCTTCGAGCGGGGCCTCTCGGACGCCGACCCCGAGTGGATGAGCTTCTACGGCGAGGCCGAACTGGAGGGCCTGGAGGCGCAGTGCTGGTCCACCCTGGGCGACTGGCGCCGGGCCGCCCGGCACGCGCGCCGGGCGGCGGATCTCCAGGACCCGCACTTCACCCGCAACATCGCGCTGTACACCGCCGAACTCGCCGACGACCTGGCCCGCGGCGGCCACCCCGACGAGGGCGCGGCGGCGGGGCTGCGGGTGCTGGAGCTGCTGGGCGAGGTCGAGTCGTCCCGCATCCAGACGATGCTGGCGGGGACGGCGAGGGTGCTGCTGCCGCATCGGCGGGCTTCGGGGGTGTCGGCGTTCCTGGAACGCCATGCGTCGATGCCGCGGACTGCGTGAGGGCGGTTCTTGTTCGGCTGCGGGCCGGTGGGGGCTGGTCGCGCAGTTCCCCGCGCCCCTGAGTGGGTACAGCCAGGCAGGCTGTCACTGCACCGACCTAGGGGCGCGGGGAACTGCGCGAGAAGCCCCACCGGCCCGCGGCCGGGCAACTACCCCAGATGCCCCAAGTCGTTCCAGCTCTCGATCGCCGGCTCCCCGTAGGCCCAGCCCAGCACGGACAAGGACGTCGGATTAAGCCGCACCCGCGCCGCGAAATCGATCGGCGACCCCAGCCACCGCGCACAGATGGACCGCAGGATGTGCCCGTGCGCGAACACCAGCACATCCCGGTCCGCCGAACGCGCCCACGCGACGACCTCGTCCGCGCGGGAGGTGATCTCCGCCAGGGACTCCCCCTCGGGGACGCCGTCGCGCCAGATCAGCCACCCCGGCCGCACCGCCTGGATCTCCTCCGGCGTCATGCCCTCGTACGCGCCGTAGTCCCACTCCATGAGCGGGTCCCAGGTGGCCGCCCGCTCCCCGAAGCCGGCGAGTTCGCAGGTCTCACGCGCGCGTGCCAGCGGGCTGGTGCGTATCTCCACTCCGGCAAGGCCGTCGTACGGGGCCCGGTGGAGCCGCTCGCCGAGCAGTTTGGCGCCCCGCCGGCCCTCCTCCAGGAGCGGCACGTCGGTCCTGCCGGTGTGCTTGCCGGACAGCGACCACTCCGTCTGTCCATGCCGGGCCAGCAGGATGCGCGGTGCCATGAAGAAACCTTTCCGGGGGAAAACGGAGGCGGAACCCCTCCATCATCGCTCACCCTGTGGGAGGGCAACCCGATGGCCGGTCTCAGCGTCTTTGAGGGCCGAAGGCGCTGCGTGGGGGCACTCCACGAGAGCCCGCACATACGCCGTAAAGTGGCACCCCCGGACAACGACCGCCGGACGCCGCGCGAAACGAAGGGGGACAGGATCGGATGCCGCTGACCGAGACACCAGGCACCGAGGCAGTCCCGGAGACGCGGCTGCGCTGGTGGACCGAGCTGCCTCTGATCCTGTTGGTGTACGCCTGCTACAGCGCCGGCCGGCTCCTCGCCAGGGGTGATGTCACGGGCGCCGTCGACCACGGTCTGGCGATCCTCAAGATCGAGAAGGTCCTGTACCTCAACGCGGAGCACCCGCTCAACCGGCTCTTCACCGACCAGGCCTGGATCGGCGTACCGGCCGACTTCTGGTACGCCTCGCTGCACTACCTGGTCACACCCGCCGTCCTGGTCTGGCTCTTCCGCTCCCGGGCCGTGCACTACCGCGCGGCCCGCACCTGGCTGATGACGTCCACGTTCATGGGCCTGATCGGCTTCACCCTGCTGCCGACCTGCCCGCCCCGCCTCCTCTCGGCGGGCCACGGCTTCGTCGACACCATGGCCCAGTACAGCTCGTACGGCTGGTGGGGCGGTGAGGCGAGCGCGCCCCGGGGCATGGGCGGCATGACGAACCAGTACGCGGCCATGCCGAGCCTGCACGTCGGCTGGGCGCTGTGGTGCGGTGTGATGCTGTGGCGCTACGGCAGGACGCGTACGACGAAGGTCGCGGCCGTCGCCTACCCGCTGATCACCACGATCGTGGTCATGGGCACCGCGAACCACTACTTCCTCGACGCGGTCGCCGGCGCGGCGGTGATGGGCGCCGGGTTCCTGCTCGCCCCGTACGTCAGCCGGGCGGCGGAGCGGGCCACGGATGGTGTCCGAGCCCGGATAGCCGCCGTCTCGGTCGCCTCTCGGGACACAGAGCCCTCAATTGTCAGTGGCGGATGCCAGACTTCCGCGGGTGAGCACATTCCACGGCAGCGCGAGTCACGCTTCGGAAGCGGAGTCGAGCCGAGTGCCGCTCCCACGGACGCGGGGGACGGCGCTCCGGCAGCGGCTCGCTGAGCTGCGCGGGCCCGAGGTACCGGCCAAGGCACTGGACGCGCGCGCCCTGGCGGCCCTCGCCGCGAACCCCGGCTGCAAGCGGCGCGCGATCCTCGACGGCGCCGGGGTGGACAAGCAGGCACTGGCGGGCGCGCTGGGTTCGCCGTCCGCCTTCGGGCAGTCGCAGTTCGCCCTGACGCGGGGCAACGCCTTCGAGGCGAAGGTCAAGGCGGACGGCGGCGCGGAGCTGCTGCGGCTGGTGCACGAGCGCCTGGACCGGACCGCCGAACCGCCCGCCGGGGCCGAGGTCCCCGACCTCACGGCGATCGGTCCCGAGGGCCGCACCGCGCGGACGGCGCTCGCCCTGCGCGAAGCCACCGAAGCACAGGGGTGGACCCTGCTCGACCACCCCATGCTGGCGCTCGATGTGGCCGGCTCCCCCGCCTTCCTGGAGCCGGACGCGGTGGTGGTGCACCCGGACGGCAGCTGGACGGTCGTGGAGATCAAGTCCTTCCCGATGCTGGACGGTTCGGCGGACCCGTCGAAGGTGGGCGCGGCCGCCCGCCAGGCCGCGGTGTACGTCCTCGCCCTGGAGGAGGTCGCCGCCCGTCTGGAACCGGCTCCGAAGGTCCGCCACCGGGTCCTGCTGGTCTGCCCCAAGGACTTCTCCAACCTGCCCACCGCCTCGGCCGTCGACATCCGCAAGCAGCGCGCGGTCACCGCCCGCCAGCTGGCCCGCCTCACCCGCATCCAGGACATCGCCGACGCTCTCCCCGAGGGCACCTGCTTCGCCCCCGACCTGCCCGCCGCCGACCTGACCGCGGCGGTCGAGTCGGTCCCGGCGACCTACGCCCCCGAGTGCCTGTCCGCGTGCGAACTGGCCTTCCACTGCCGGGACCGCTCCCGCGCGGGCGGCGCGGTGACCTCCCTGGGCCGCTCGATGCGCGCGGAGCTGGGCGGTCTGACGACGGTCGAGGAGGTCCTGGCGGCGGCCCGCGGCGAGGCCGGCGACCCGGACGACCCGGCGGTGGCGGCGCTGCGCAGAGCGGCGGAACTGCGCGCGGAGGCGCTGGGGGTGAGGGCATGTCGCTGATCGCCACGCTCGCCCGCCTGGAAGCCGTCAGCACGGGCCGCGCCCAGCCCGCCGCGACCGTCCGTCACCGCCGTCTCTCGGACCGCCCGCTCGTCCTCGTCCCGCTCACCACCGCGGGCGAGGCCGGTGCCCCGCTGGGCGCGCTCGTGGGCACCGACCGGGACGCCCCGCACCTCCTGGTCGTACCGCAGCCGCGCGACCGGGACCTCAGGTTCGGCTTCCTGGCCGAGCTGGCGGACATCGTGCTGCCGTACGTCGACGGGTACGCGGAGGCGGTGGAGGCCGCCGAGCGCAACGAGACGGATCCGGAGACCGGCAAGCGCGTCAAGGTCGAGGTCGAGCTGTGCGCGGACGCCCCGCAGCTGATCCTGCCGAGCCGCGCGGGCATCGATTTCGTACGGCTGCTCGGGCGCTCCATGCGCTTTCGGCGTACGGCGGAGCAGGACCCGGAGACGCCGTATCCGGCCCCGCCCCGGGTGCCGTTGCTGGGCCGGTGGCTGACCCACTTCGGGGAGCGGGCCCGGGTGCCGGGCTCCTCGCTGCTGCTGGCGATGACGGACGTGCTGGCCCGGCACTGGTCCACCGGGCAGTCCACGCTCGAGGACCAGCACCTGGGCGCGCTGCTCGCCTGGATCGACCCGCCGGAGGGCCGCTCGGGCGCCGAGGCCGCGCTGGAGGCCGAGCTCGCCCGGGACGACCGGGGCCAGCTGCTGCATCCGCCCGCCGGTCCCGCCACCGACCCGGCGTTCGACAACAAGCTGCTCGCCCCCGCCTTCGAGCGCTACGACCGCGCGCGGACCGCGCTGGCCGCCGCCGAGGACGGTCTGGAGGCCGACGACCGGCTCGGCGCGCTCACCGCCGCCGAGCAGGAGATCCGCGCCCTCGTCGCGAGCCGCACGCGTCCGACCTGGGACGCGGTATGGCGGGGTCTGGACCTGCTGCGGGCGCTGCCCGAGGGGGCCCATGTCGAGGAGCGGTGGACGCGCGACCGCTGGTCGTTCACCAGCCACCGGGACCGGGTCGTTGCGGGCGAGCCCCCGCAACCGCGCCGCGACGACGCGGTCACCGCCGCCAACAAGCTCGCCTCGCGCGAGCGCGAGCAGGCCCGCCTGGAGGCGCAGGAGGCGCTCGACGACCCGCTGGTGATGGCGGGGCGGCGGCTGGCCGGTGAGGCGTTCGCCGGGGAGGTCACCGACGTGGTGATGACGTACAGCGAGGGGAAGCGGCCGAGCCCGCGCCCGCTGGTGACCGTGCGGACCGACGACCGGCCGCATCTGGGCGAGCGGGCCAAGGTGTACCGCTCGCTGGGCGGCAAGCCGCAGTCCGCCGAGTTCGTGGGGTACGAGGACTCCCCCGAGGGCTCCTTCGGGGGCTCGCTGATCGTGCTCAAGGTCCTCGACAAGATGGGCCGCGGCAAGGAGCCGGAGACCGGGTCCGTGCCGGAGAAGGGCGACCGGGTGTGCTTCACGCTGTTCGAGCACGAGCAGCGCGGCGGCGCGAAGCTGCCCGACCCGGAGGAGACGCCCTGGACGCACGGCGGGCCGCCCGGTGAGGCCGTGCAGGAGGCCGCTGATCCCCTGACCCCGGAGGATGTGCTGTGACCCCCCAGACCTCCGGGGCCACCCAGGGCTCCAGGGCCTTCGACCCCGGTGCCGAGGCCGCCCGGGCCACCGACGCGATCCTCCACGACACGCTGCACGGCACCCACCGCGGTGTCGTCGTCGACTCCCCGCCCGGCGCCGGGAAGTCCACCCTCGTCGTCCGCGCGGCACTGGAACTGGCCGACGCGGGGCGCCCGTTGATGGTGGTCGCGCAGACCAACGCCCAGGTCGACGACCTCGTCCTCAGACTCGCCGAGAAGAACCCCGGGCTGCCGGTCGGGCGCCTGCACAGCAGTGACGCCGACCCGTACGACAAGGCGCTGGACGAGCTGCCCCAGGTCCGCAAGTCGGCGAAGGCCGGCGATCTGACCGGGCTGCCCGTGGTGATCTCCACGGCCGCCAAGTGGGGGCATGTGAAGGTCGACGAGCCGTGGGCGCACGCGATCGTGGACGAGGCGTACCAGATGCGCTCGGACTCGCTGCTGGCGGTGGCGGGGCTGTTCGAGCGGGCGCTGTTCGTGGGCGACCCGGGCCAGCTGGATCCGTTCGCGATCGTGGGCAGCGAGCAGTGGGCGGGGCTGTCGTACGACCCCTCGGCCTCGGCGGTGACGACCCTGCTGGCCCACAACCCCGAGCTGCCCCAGCACCGCCTGCCGGTGTCCTGGCGGCTCCCCGCCTCGGCCGCGCCCCTGGTCTCGGACGCCTTCTACCCGTTCACGCCCTTCCGCAGCGGCACCGGCCACGACGACCGTCGCCTCACTTTCGGCGTCCCTTCGGACGGCTCGGGCCCCGACCGGGTGATCGACGCGGCGGCCGAGTCGGGCTGGGGCCTGCTGGAGCTGCCCGCACGGCACACTCCGCGCACGGACCCGGAGGCGGTGCGGGCGGTCGCGACGGTCGTACGGCGGCTCCTCGACCGGGGCGGGGCGGCCACGTCGGAGCGCTCGCCGGATCCCGCGCCGCTGACGGCCGACCGCATCGCGGTGGGCACGGCGCACCGGGACCAGGCGGCGGCGGTCCGCGCGGCCCTGACCGACCTCGGCGTCACGGACGTCACCGTCGACACGGCGAACCGTCTCCAGGGCCGTGAGTACGACGTCACGGTCGTCCTCCACCCGCTCTCCGGCCGCCCCGACGCCACCGCCTTCCACCTGGAGACGGGCCGCCTGTGCGTCCTGGCCTCCCGCCACCGCCACGCCTGCATCGTGGTGTGCCGCGCGGGCGTGACCGACCTCCTGGACGACTACCCGTCCACGGAACCGGTCCAGCTGGGAACCCTGGTGAAGTTCCCGGACGGCTGGGAGGCGAACCACGCGGTACTCGCGCGGCTGGCGGAACACCGGGTGCCGTGGCGGCCGTGACCGGGCCCCGCCGACACCCCACCGGACGGAGTCCGGGCCGCCGCCGGAGGCGGCCGATGGATACAGCCCCGACGGCCGGGAGGCGAACCACGCGGTACTCGCGCGGCCGGCGGAACACCGGGTGCCGTGGCGGCCGTGACCCGCGTCCCGTGTGATCGCGAGTGGTCGGGAGCGGGAACACCACGGGGGCCGTATCGCTTGGTACCGCCGGAGGCACCCGG
This sequence comes from Streptomyces sp. NPDC001668, assembly GCF_042893155.1. Taxonomy (NCBI): domain Bacteria; kingdom Bacillati; phylum Actinomycetota; class Actinomycetes; order Kitasatosporales; family Streptomycetaceae; genus Streptomyces; species Streptomyces sp. NPDC001668. The sequence continues at coordinate 223,258 of NZ_JBIAUQ010000001.1, read as the reverse complement.
CCCTCTTGCACGGGCGCGGGACAATGGACGGTGGCCCATGCATCGGCGGGCCGTAGGTACGGACGACGTACGAGGAGGACGAAGACATGGCGGAGCCCACGCCGCGTCGGAACGAACCGCGGCTACGCCCCGCGCCCCTGCTGTTCGAGCCCGCACAGGTGGCCGACGACCCGGAGCACTTCTTCGACCTGGAGTCGATCGACGACCCGCGCGCGCTGCTGACCCGTTCCACCGAGCTGGCGCACGCGTTCCGCGCGGCGGCGGACCGTGCCGTGGAGTTCCAGGCGATGGCGGCGGCCCAGCTGGCCGACCCACGGCGGTTCGACCGCCTCACCACGGCGGACATCGCCGAGCGCGCCGAGTGGACCGAGGACTACGCGAAGAAGATGGTCGAGTTCGGCCGGGAGCTGCTGCGCGGTGCGGAGGACGGGGCGGGGCACGCCGACCCTGTCTGAGTCTGGGCCCCGTCTGAGTCCCGGCCCCGTCTGAGTCCCGGCCGCCACAGACGTCTCAGTAGGAGACGTAAAGAATCCCTGGCATATGCCAGGCGGGCAAGATACTCCTCACTGCCCCCGCCTGTCCCGGTTTCCCGCAACCCTGAGGAACCGCCCGCTCACACCCGGTAGATGTATGCGGCATGAGCACTCGCGACGAACCGCTCTCCGAACCGTTCTCCGACCGCTTCGACGTCTCCGGCGTCACCGCTGACGGGGCCGCCTGGCTCGCCTCGGCAGGAACGTATCCGCGCAGCACCCTGTCGCTCTGGGAGGAGCACCCCGCCGCCCCGGTGGTACTGCCCTGCGGCGCCGCCTTCGACGTGGTCAGCGCCCCCGCGGTCTTCGGGCGCCGGATGCTCGACCGGCTGTGGGACGAGGGGCCGGGCTCGGGCCCGGTGGCGACACTCCGGGGCCGGATGCTGCTCTTCGCGGCGCCGGGCACGGCCCAGCGACTGCCGTCCCTGCTGCGATGGGAGGAGTTCGGCCGTACGGCCGCGATCCCGCCACTGCTGTGCCACGGCACCGGCGACGCGGTGACCGTCCCGGCCCCGCTGAGCTCCGCGGAGTCGGCGCCGGCCTGCCGCTGGCTGGTCGCCCCCGACACCCGTCACCCCTGGCTGCCGGGCCCGGAAATCCTGCTCTGGGCGGCCGTCCGGGCGGCCCGCACGGCGGTGCGGATTTCAATTTTTCCCCCGGCCGATCAGGATGCTAAGGTCTACGACGTCAGCAGGCGCCGCTAGCTCAGTTGGTTAGAGCAGCTGACTCTTAATCAGCGGGTCCGGGGTTCGAGTCCCTGGCGGCGCACAGTCTGTGACCTGGGCATCCTTCCCTCCGGAAGGGTGCCCTTGGTCGTTTTCGGGGTCGCTGCCTGCGCCTGCGCCGAGAAGCCGCCCGATCAGTTGCTCGTTGTGCGTGAGTCCCTGGATGGCGAGAACATAAAGATGTCCGATTCGATACCGCATCCGCACAAATGGCGCGAAGGGCCGCGGCGCGCAGCGCCGGTGGTGATCCATGAAGGTGTCGAAAACTGCTGCCGCGTTCAGCATCGCCGTCAGTCTTGGCCTCGCGGGGTGTGCCCAGCACACTGGCACCTCCCCGACCTCGACCTCGCCCTCGACCTCGACCTCGACAGGGCTGCCGTCTCCACCTCCCAGCGCCCCGGCAACGCCCTCGACGCAATCAGCGCCGGCAGCAGCTCCCCGCAGCGATCCGGCAGATCCTGCTTCTGTCGTCGAGAGCTTCTACGCCGCGATCAATGCCCACGACTACCACCGGGCATGGGAGCTGGGAGGAAGCCACCTCGGCCGGCCCTACGCCGACTTCGCGGCGGGCTTCGCCGACACCGCCGCCGATGTGATCAGCATCGGCGACGTGAACGGAACCACGGTTGACGTCCAGCTCCACGCCGTCCACACCGACGGGAGCACCGCCGACTACGCCGGTTCGTACCGTGTCGTGAAGGGGACGATCACCAGCGGCTCACTGCACCTCGTTGCGACCACTGCGGCGACTCCAACTCCGGTCCCCACCAGGCCGGACGGCCCCGTCGGAGCCCTCAATCCGGCCGTGACCCAGTCCACGATCCACTCGACCATCTGTGTGCCGGGCTGGACGGCCACGATCCGGCCCCCGGCCAACAAGACCGAGCAGCTGAAGAAGCAGCAGCTCGCGGCGTCCAGTGCGGCCGACAAAGACCCCTCGCACTACGAGGAGGACCACGTCATCCCCCTGGAGCTGGGAGGGGCGCCCTCCGACCCAGCGAATCTTCGCCCGGTGCCGCTCTCCCAGGCACAGGGGGATGACCAGCTGGAGAACTCCCTGCACCGTGCGGTCTGCGACGGCAGGATGACGCTCACAGCCGCCCAGTCCCGGATGGCACAGGCGAAAGCCGCGGAGGCACTACCGTGATCGACCCGGTCGGCCCGGCCTGCCGCAAGGAGCTTTCACGACGGAGGCCGGGCGCGATCGCATCAGGCCACGGTCACCGGCGCCTGCAGTTCCGTCACCCAGTCGTCGCGGTTCTCGGGGCACTCCAGGTTGACCTCGCGGGGGTAGCCGTTCGACCGGTGGCCGTGGGCGTCGATCCAGCGGGTCAGGGTCTGGGCGGTGGGGAGCACGGTGTCCATCGAGCCGCGGTGCACTATGGTCGCCGCTTGTTCGAGGGGCGGCAGGTCGAGGATCCGGAAGGCGCCGTCCTGGAGAGGGGCGGAGACCTGGACGGCGGCGTGCACGCTGATCCTGCCGCCGCCCTCCGGGGCGTCCTCGTAGTAGGCGACACCGGGGCCCGTGGGGGTGATGCCCGCCGCGCCCAGGCGCCGGAACAGTTCGTCGTAGAGCGGCCCGATGACCGGGCCGATGTCCTCGGGCTCGAAACTCGCGGCGGTTGCGGTCAGCTCCGCCACCCGGACAGTGGGGACGCTCTTGATGACAACGTCGTTCGTGGGCATGTGCCCCTCGCTCTCGATCGCTCGGAGCCTCGCTTCGACCTGGACCAGCCGTGCACGCGCGGCGGCCATGGCGGTCTCCAGTTCGGCCCGCCGCAGCCGCAGCATGCCGCGCATCTCCTCGGCGCTGACCTTCTCGTCCACGATGTCCTGGACCCGCTGGAGGGTGAATCCGAGGTCCTTCAGCGCGATGATCCGGTTGAGGCGGGCGAGCTGCGCCGCGGTGTAGTAGCGGTAGCCGCTGGCAGGATCGACGTGGGCCGGGCGCAGCAGGCCGGTCGCGTCGTAGTGACGCAGCATCCGGACCGAGACGCGGCCGTGCCGGGCGAAGTCTCCGATGGTGAACATGATGTCTCCGAGCTGACCGCCTGACACGGTGTGAGGGTCAAGAAGCTACCTCGGCGGTCCGGGGACAGCGTCCCCCTCGACGCCGGTCGCCGAGCCGCCGGCCACCGAGCCACCGAGCCACCGAGCCACCGAGCCACCGAGCCACCGGCCAGGAAGTCACCCGACCGCGATCTCCACGTCCCACGCCCCCGCGGTCGTCCGTCCCGTCACCTTCACCCGTACGTCCCCCTCCCCCGGCACCGTGAAGCTCTCGCCCACGTCGAGCGGGGCGTCCGCGAGGGGTGGGTAGACGGAGTTCTCCCAGCAGGCCTCGGTGCGGGGGTGGGTGTCGATGACCTCGATGGGGCCGCCACCGGAGGCCGCGCCGCTGTGGACGCGGTAGATCAGCACACCCTGCCGGCAGACCGCCGCGTCGTTGCCCACCGCCCCGCGCGCCTCGAAGGCGAGCGCGCTGTCGGCGCCGGTGGGGACGACCGCGAGCTTGGTGCCGCGTCCGAGCCCGAAGATCCCGGCGTTGCCGGGGGCGGCCTCCAGCGGTTCCAGCGTCAGCCGCTTCGGCTCCCGGCCCCGTACGCACGCCACCTGCCGCCGTTCCAGCCAGCCCAGCTTCCACTTGTGCCAGGCGAACAGATCCGGGGCCAGCCCGAACTGGCTGCCCATCAGGTCCCAGTCGCCGACGTAGGTGTCCCAGTCGCCCTTGCCGTCCATCGGCCGGTGGTAGAGGTCCGGCAGGTCGAAGACGTGCCCGGTCTCGTGGGCCAGCACCAGCCGGTCCGGGGGGTGCTTCTCGAAGACGGTGACGACCCGGCGGATGTCCGTGCCGTCGGCACGCAGCGGCACGTCCAGGTTGACGACCTTCGTGGCGTCCGAGTCGACGCCGGGCGCGTCCGGGTCGGCGACGAAGTAGACGACGTCGTAGCGCGAGAAGTCGACCTGCCCGTCGGCCGCGGCGAGCGCGTCGCGCAGGTAGGCGCCCCGGTCCGCGGCACTCCAGTCGCGCTGTATGGCGTACGCCGTCGACGGGCGCGGCATCCGGATCCAGTGCCGCAGCGGGTGCGGGCGCAGGGTGAAACGGCCGTAGGAGGCGCGCTCGAAGAAGCTGGTGGTGGCCGGGAAGTGATCGGCGGTCAGCTCCGCGGGGGTGGTCAGGGGCGCGGCGTCCGGGAAGGACAGGAAGACCATCACCGCGTCCAGGGCGCGGGCCGGGCGCGGGTAGGCGGTGTTCCAGGTGTCCAGGCCCTCCGAGTGGTGGGCCTTGGTGCGTTCCAGGGCGCAGGGCGCCGAGGCGAAGGGTTCGGCGACCGAGGGGCCGGTGACGAGGGAGGTGGCGGCGAGGGCCGCCATGGTGGTGAACACGGCGGCGGTGCTGCGCAGTCGGGGGCGCGGCACATTGCGCGGAAACGGGCGCGGCGACGGGCGCGGCAACGGGACCTCCGGGAGCGGTTCACGGGACACCGCACCCAGCCTGTGTTGATTTGCGGTAATACGCCCTGTTTATCTGCACCGGACGAGTGACTTGGCGTGACCTCCCAAACCGGCCGACACCCCCGAATCGCTCACGGAACGTCACAACCGGTCCCGGGCCCGAAGAACCCGTCCAGCTGCGGGCAGAAACGATCTGCCAGAAGGGGTTGCCGGTCCTCGAGACTGGGCAATGGCTGGAAGGGCCCGGGGGCAGCCTCTATGATCGGCACACTTTCCTGCGCGGACAGCGATCGAGTGCACTGCGGGAGCTAGCGGTGAACGGAACGTCCGAAGGGCCGGCGCCCGCGGCAGACCTCGACGGGTCGGCCGTAACAGAGAGTGACTGCGCGACATCTGCTCGTACCGAGCCTCCGTCGCATCGCGCGGCCTTCGCGGCGGCGCCGCTGGCCATGGCCGTGGTGGACCGCGAGGGCACGGTCGTCGACGCCAACCCCGCCTTCGGCGAGCTGCTCGGCGCCGCGCCGGAAGAACTGGCCGGGGCATCGGCCGCCGATCTGGTGGACCTGGGCTCGGACACGCGCACCTGGCACAGCTATCGCGAGGTGCTGCGCGGCCGGCAGGCGAAGCTGCGCTGCAAGCGGCGGCTGAAGCATCCCGACGGGCACTCCATGTGGGCGCAGATCACGATCACCCCCCTGGCCGACGGCACGCCGGGCGTGCTGCTCTCCGTCGCCGACATCACCGCCCGGCGTGAACTCCAGGCCCGGCTGCGGCACTTGCAGATGCACGACCCGGTGACCCGGCTGCCCAACCGGACGCTGTTCTTCGAGCGGCTGACGGCCGCGCTGGAACCGGAGTCGTACGAGCAGGGCGGCACCGGCCGGATCGGGCTGTGCTATCTGGACCTCGACGGGTTCCAGGCCGTCAACGACACCCTCGGCCACCGGGTCGGCGACCGGCTCCTCGCCGCCGTGGCCGAACGGCTGACGCGCTGCGCGGGCGAGGCGGGCCACGGCCGGGCGACCACTCCCCTGGTGGCGCGGCTGGGCGGCGACGAGTTCGCGCTGCTCGTGGAGGACTCCACCGGCACGGAGCAGCTCGCCGACCTCGCCGAGTCCCTGCTGAAGGCCATCCAGGCGCCCTTCGACGTCTCCGGCCACCGCATGTCGGTGTCGGCGTCGATCGGGGTCGTGGAACGGCAGGCGGAGGGCACCTCGGCGACCGGGCTGATGCAGGCCGCCGACACCACGCTGTACTGGGCCAAGGCCGACGGCCGGGACCGCTGGACGCTGTTCGACCCGGAGCGCAACGCCCACCGCATGACCCGCCAGGCCCTCGCCTCCACGCTGCGCCCGGCCATCGAGCGCGGTGAGTTCCAGCTGGAGTACCAGCCGCTGGTGGGCATGGAGGACGGCCGGCTGCGCGGGGTCGAGGCGCTGGTGCGCTGGAACCACCCGCAGTTCGGGATGCTGACGCCGAATCGGTTCATCGCACTGGCCGAGGAGGACGGCTCGATCGTCCCGCTCGGCCGCTGGATCCTCGCCACCGCCTGCCGCCAGGCCCGGCAGTGGCAGCTGGACCACCCCGGCGAGCCGCCGATCTTCGTCAGCGTCAATGTGGCCGTCCGCCAGGTCTGGGACTCCGACCTGGTCGCGGACGTGGCGAAGACCCTCGCGGAGACCGGCCTGGCCCCGCACCTGCTCCAGCTCGAACTCACCGAGTCGGCGGTGATGGGCTCGGCGGGCCGCCCGCTCCAGGCCCTCCAGGCGCTGAGCGACATGGGCGTCGGCATCGCGATCGACGACTTCGGCACCGGCTACTCGAACCTCGCCTACCTCAGCCGTCTCCCGGTCTCCGTCCTGAAACTGGACGGCTCCTTCGTACGCGGCTTCCAGTACGAGGGGGAGGGCGTCGCCCCGAACCCGGCCGACGAGGTCGTCGTGGAGGCGATGATCCAGCTGGCCCACCGCCTCGGCCTCACCGTCACCGCGGAGTGCGTCGAGACCTCGGCCCAGGCCAGCCGCCTGCGCCGGATCGGCTGCGACACCGGCCAGGGCTGGCTGTACTCGCGGCCGGTGTCGCCGGATCGTATCTCCGGGCTGATGGGCGTGAAGGCCTGATGGGCGTGAAGGCCTAGGAGGCCGCGGCAGAGGCAGGGGCCGAGGTCGTGGGGACCTCGGTGACCGTGGGCAGTCCGTAGGCGTCCGCGATCAGTTCGTACGAACGCAGGCGTACGTCACCGCTGTGCGCGTTGCCCGTGATCATCAACTCGTCGGCGCCGGTGCGCTTGTGGAGGTCGTCGAGTCCTGTGCGGACCTCGTCGGCGGTGCCGTGGATGACGTTGGCGTTCCAGGAGGTGGCGAACTCCTCCTCCATGGGGCTGAACTCGTAGGCCTCCGCCTCCTCGGGGGTGGGGACCAGACCGGGGCGGCCGGTGCGCAGCCGGATCATGTTGAGCGCGGCGGCGCGGACCTGGCGGCGGGCCTCCTTCTCGTCGTCGGTGGCGAGGGCGGAGACGCCGATGAGGGCGTACGGCTCGTCGAGGACGGCGGAGGGCCGGAAGGACTCGCGGTACAGGTCCAGGGCCGGGATGGTGTTCTGCGCCGAGAAGTGGTGCGCGAAGGCGAAGGGCAGGCCGAGGGAGCCGGCCAGCTGGGCGCTGAAGCCGGAGGAGCCGAGCAGCCACACCGGCGGCCGGTGCGGGGACTGCACGCCACCCGGCGAGGTCGCCTGGACGGGGCCCGGTACCGCGTGGATACGGCGGTAGGGGTGGCCGTCGGGGAAGTCGTCGTCCAGGAAGCGGGTGAGCTCCCTGAGCTGCTCGGGGAAGTCGTCGGCGCCCTCGCGCAGCCGGTCGCTGCGGCGAAGGGCGGCCGCGGTGGCGCCGTCCGTGCCCGGGGCCCGGCCGAGGCCCAGGTCGATACGGCCCGGGGCCATCGCCTCCAGCGTGCCGAACTGCTCCGCGATGACCAGGGGCGCGTGGTTCGGCAGCATCACTCCGCCCGAGCCGAGCCGGATGCGGCTGGTGTGGGCGGCGAGGTGGGCGAGGATCACCGCGGGGGACGAGGAGGCCACGCCGGGCATGGAGTGGTGCTCGGCGACCCAGTAGCGGTGGAAGCCCCGGGACTCGGTGAGCTGGGCGATGGCGACACCGGTGCGCAGGGCGTCGGTGGCCGTGCGTCCGGCGCCGACGGTGACCAGGTCCAGTACGGAGAGGGGTACGGGGGCGGTGCCCTGTGCGGTACCTCGGATCTCGTCTGCCGCCACGGTGGGTGCCTCCTGCTCATGAGCCCTGCGCTGTCGTCCTGGCGACAACAGGAGAGTGTCCCCGGTTATTCCCGGGCACGGACACGCGGCTCACTGGAGCCCCATCTTCCGTATCCCGTACGGCACTTGACCGCTTGCCCCGGAGCCACTCGGGTACCCGGAACGCACAACCTCACAAAAACGGAGGGATCGCCCATGACGCGGGAGAACACGTCGCGGCCGTCCGACCTCGGACCGCTCGAACCCGGCACCAGACAGCGCGCCCAGCTGTCCATCCGTATCGCCGACATCGCGTGGACCGCGCTGAGTGTCGTCGCCGCCCTGTGGGTGGTCCTGGCCACCGTCGACGCCGTGCGCGGCACCGGCTCGTGGGCCTACTCCGCGGTGTCCCTGGTGCTGCTGGCCGTCGGCCTGACGATGCGGTTGCGCGCCGTCCGCCGCCGGGACCAGGCCGGGTCGTGAGGGAGGGCACCGTGGAACGCGTCAACACCCTGCTCAGCAGGCATCTGTGGCTTCAGTTCGCGCTGTCCGCGCTGGTCGCCTCGGCCATGGTCCTGCTGCTGTTCCCCGAGCAGTCGGCCGCCTCGGTCCTGGTGCGCGTGGCCTTCGCCTCCCTCGGCGGGATCGCCGTCGTGCTCGCCGTGCGGCGCAAGGAGAAGCGGGCCGCCGGGGGCTCGGTGGACGGCCTCGTCTCACTGGACCGCAAGCTGCGCCGGGGCGAGGTCCCGACCGCGCCCGAGGAGCGGCGGGCCATGCGTGACCTGGTGGAACAGCGCCTGCGCCGCGGCCGCCACCGGGTCGCGGCCCAGATCTTCCTCGCCGTCCTGTGCGGAGCCGTCGTGGTGCTGACGGCCCTGACCGCGGGACCGCGGCAGACAGCCGGCTTCGCCGTGATCAGCGCCGCCTTCATGGGCTGGATCGTCCTCTACGGCAACCTCCAGTACCGCCGGCTGCGCACCATGCGTGAGGCGCTCACGGCCGAGGCGCCGCAGGAGCACCGGCGGTGAGCACCTGAAGCCGCCGGCCTCACACCTGCACGATCGGTTCCCTGGTAAACAGCGCCCCCATCGCCGGCGCGTTCACCCTGCGGTCCGTCAGCCTCAGGGCCTCCCAGACCGTGACCTGGTTCGCGGTGAGGACCGGCTTGCCGAGTTCCTTCTCCAGGGCCGGGATGTGGGTGGCCGTGTGGAGGGCGGTGTCCGGGAGGAGGACCGCCTCGGCGTCCGGCGAGTCTGCCTCGCGGACCAGCGCGAAGACCTCCTCCTCGCCCCACGTGCCGACCTCCGCCGCGGTGATGATCCCGGCGCCGCGGACCTGGAGGACCTCGATGCCGCCGGCCCGCAGGAACTCGGCGAACAGTCCCGCCACGTCGTCCGGGTAGGTCGCCGCGACCGCCACCCGCCCGGCGCCGATCTCCTTCGCCGCGTGCACGAAGGCGAAGGAGGTCGAGGAGGCGGGCATGCCGGCCGTCACGGCCAGGGTGCGGACCTGCTCCTGGGCGCCCTCCCAGCCGTGCACGAAACTGCCGCTGGTGCAGGCCCAGACGACGGACTCGGCGCCCGACATGCGCAGTTCCTCGACGCCCGCGGCGAGCCGCTCGGCGGAGCCCATCTCCAGGAGGGCGTCCACGCGGTGGGCGTCCGTGCCGATGTCGGTGTGGACCACGTCCAGACGGATGTCACTGCCCAGGAGCTGCTCGATGCGGGGGTAGTCGTCCTCGGCGGAGTGGCCCGGGTAGAGGAATCCGAGTGCGGTCATGTCCAGCCTTCCTACTGCTGTTCTCCGTCCGGCAGTTCCCGGACTTCCGGCAGACCCGGAATCTCCGGGCGCGCGGGACCGGACCTCGCCGCCGGGTCGATCAGCGCCTGGTACGGTCCCACGGCTCGGGTACCCAGTCGGCGCAGCGCCGCCCACATGGTCACCTGGTTGGCCGAGATCACCGGTATGCGCAGTTCCGCCTCCAGTTGCGGGATGACGTCGTACGTCGGCAGGTTGGTGCAGCTGATGAACAGCGCCTGGGCGTCGGCCCCCACGGCCTTGTGGGCCATCTCGGAGACCTGGCGGTAGGGCACCTTCCAGATGTGCCGGGTCAGGCCCATGTAGGCGCACCCGGTGACCGAGACGCCCGCCTCGGCGACGTACTCCTCCAGCGACCTGGTCACCGACACGGTGTACGGCGTCACCAGCGCGACCCGGCGTACGTCGAGCTCGGCGAGGGCGTCCAGGAGGGCGCCGGACGTGGTCAGTGACGGGACCGCGCCCGCCCGGGTCATGGCCGCGCACATGGCGCGTTCCCCGGCGATCCCGCCGACGAAACTGCCGGAGGTGCAGGCGTAGGCGACGACCTCGGGGGCGATGGCGTTGAGGGTGCGCACGGCGTCGTGCAGGGTCTCGTGCTCGCTGACCAGGCGGGCCAGGTCGAGACTGACCTCGACGGGGACGTACGGGGTGCGGGTCAGATGGAGCGAGATCTCGTCGGGGACCCAGCGCCACAGCTCGCGGTCCAGCGCGAAGTCGAAGGGGGCGACGACACCGACACCGCGCTGCGGGCGCGGACCGCCCAGAAACGAAACGTCCATGGCAGGGACCGGCCTCACGGTGGGAGACGGGGGGACAGCGGAACGTGCGCAACGCCCGTGTTGACGAAGGTAGGTTCGGGTGCGAGCGTGGTCAATCCGCCCATGTCACGCTCACGTCACACCGGTGTCAACAGCGGCGTTTCCGCCCATGTCAGACGCCTGGCAGCCCTCGCGACAATCCGTAGAAACGGTGCCTCGATGTCCGTCCCCACCCTCCTCGTCCTCGACGCCGACCCCCCGCCACGCCTCGGCCGGCTCACCGGCCGGGCCCGTGTCGTGCACGCGGACGCGACCACGCTCGCCGAGCGGCTGCCGTTCGCCGACGCGCTGCTGGTCTGGGACTTCACCTCGACCGCGGTGCGGGACGCGTGGCCGGGCGAGGGCCCGCGGCCGCGCTGGGTGCACACGGCGAGCGCGGGCGTGGACCACCTGATGTGCCCCGAACTCGCCGCCTCCGACACGGTGGTGACCAACGCCCGCGGGGTCTTCGACCGGCCGATCGCCGAGTACGTCGCCGCGCTGGTCCTGACCATGGCCAAGGACCTGCCCCGGACGCTGGAGCTGCAACGGGAGGGCGTGTGGCGGCACCGGGAGTCCGAGCGGGTGGCGGGCACGCGCGCGTGCGTGGTCGGTTCCGGGCCCATCGGCCGGGCGATCGTCGCCACCCTCAAGGGGCTCGGCATCACCACCGCCCTCGTCGGCCGCCGCTCCCGCACCGGGATCCACGGCCCCGACGACCTCGACCGGCTGATGGCCCGCGCGGACTGGGTGATCGCCGCCGCCCCGCTCACCGCGGAGACCCACGGCATGTTCGACGCCCGCCGCTTCGGGGTGATGCAGCCCTCCGCGCGGTTCATCAACATCGGCCGCGGTCAGCTGGTCGTGGAGGACGCGCTGGTGGAGGCGGTGTCCAAGCGGTGGATCGCCGGAGCGGCCCTCGACGTCTTCGACACCGAACCGCTGCCGCCCGAGAGTCCGCTGTGGAAGGTGCCCGGCCTGATCGTGTCCCCGCACATGAGCGGCGACACCGTCGGCTGGCGCGATGAACTGGGCACACAGTTCGTGGAGTTGTACGAGCGCTGGGCGGCGGGCAGATCGCTGACGAACGTGGTCGACAAACAACGCGGGTATGTACCGGGGCACTGACCGTCGAACAGAGGGGCAGCACATGCAGGACCTCTCACACCTGACCGCCGTGGAACTCGTCGAGGGTTACCGCAAGGGCGAGTTCAGCCCCGTGGAGGCGACCCGGGCGGCTCTGGAGCGGGCCGAACGGATCCAGCCGGAGGTGAACGCCTTCGTGCGCCTGACCGGCGAGCAGGCCCTGGCGCAGGCCCGCGCCTCGGCCGACCGCTGGCGACGCGGGGAGCCGGCGGGCGCGGTCGACGGTGTCCCGGTCACGGTGAAGGACATCCTGCTGACGCGCGGGCTCCCCACCCTGAAGGGCTCCAAGACGATCGCCGAGCACGGGAGCTGGGACGAGGACGCCCCTTCGGTGGCCCGGCTGCGGGAGAGCGGGGCGGTGTTCCTCGGCAAGACGACGACCCCCGAGTTCGGCTGGAAGGGCGTCACGGACTCACCGCTGTCGGGCGTGACCCGCAATCCCTACGATCCGACGCGCACCGCGGGCGGTTCCAGCGGGGGTGCCGCGGCGGCCGTGGCGCTCGGCGCGGGGCCGCTCGCGCTCGGTACGGACGGTGGGGGCAGTGTCCGTATCCCGGCCGCGTTCTGCGGGATCTTCGCCCTGAAACCGACGTACGGCCGCGTCCCGCTCTACCCGGCGAGCGCCTTCGGCACCCTCGCCCACGTCGGCCCGATGACCCGTGACGCGGCCGACGCGGCGCTGCTGCTCGACGTCATCGGGGTCCCGGACTCCCGCGACTGGTCGGCACTCGGCCCGGCGGCCGGCCCGCACTCGGCGGCCCTGTCGGGCGGGGTGCGCGGGCTGCGGGTCGCCTACTCGCCGTCCCTCGGCGGCCAGGTGGCCGTGCAGCCGGGGGTCGCGGCGGCGGTACGGCGGGCCGTGGAGCGCCTGGCCGAACTCGGCGCGTACGTCACCGAGGCCGACCCCGACTTCACCGACCCGGTGAACGCCTTCCACACCCTGTGGTTCAGCGGCGCGGCCCGGGTGACCCAGCATCTCGGACCGCACCAGCGGGAGTCGCTCGACCCGGGGCTCCGGGAGATCTGCGCCCTCGGCGCCCGCATGAGCGCCCTCGACTACCTGGCCGCGGTGGACGTCCGGATGGAACTCGGGCGCCGGATGGGCCGGTTCCACGACTCCTACGACCTGCTGGTCACCCCGACCCTGCCGATCACCGCGTTCGAGGCGGGCACGGAGGTGCCGAAAGGCTCGGGGCATCACCGCTGGACGGGGTGGACGCCGTTCACGTACCCCTTCAACATGACGCAGCAGCCGGCGGCGAGCGTCCCCGTGGGCACGGACGGCGACGGGCTGCCGGTGGGACTCCAGCTCGTGGCGGCCCGGCACCGGGACGACCTGGTACTGCGGGCGGCTCACGCGCTGTACGAGGCGGGGATCGCGGCCCGCGTCACACCCGGCGGAAGCTGAGTGTCTCCCCCGCCGCTCCCGTGCGCCACAGGTCGTTGCAGGCCTCGGCCATCGCGTCGAGGCCCTCGACCACCTGCCCCCACACGGTGCCCGGGACCCAGCCCACGTCACCGTTGAGCAGCAGGTTGTTGCGTTCGTAGAAGAGGGCGAGGTCGACGACGGTGGTGCCGGGGCGTACGTCGGCGTCGTAGCCGTAGGCCTTGGTGCCCAGCTCCGCGCCCGCGAAGGAGAAGTAGCAGAGGTCGCCGGGTATGGGAGTGACGGTCGGGTTCTCCAAGGGCGGCTCCCTGTCGGCGAACGGCGGGAAGAGCGAGTAGATCTCGTTGCGTGCGTACTTGGCGTGGTAGACGTCGCCACTCAGCGGAAGGGCTTCCCACACCGTCGCGCAGGTGTGCGGTGCGCGCTCGTCGAGGAGCTTCGCCGTGCAGTGGACGCCTCGCTCGGCCAGGGAGACTTCGATGTGCCGGTCGGCCATGTGCCCTCCTGTGGACCTGTTTTCAGCCAGGTGTGACCGTGCCCCTGCTGCCGCTGCCCATTGGGTCACCTCCCCAAGAGCCGATGGCAGCGGTGGCACCCGGGCCACAAGACTCTTGGTGCCCGCATGCGAGGAGGCCACGCGTGACCTCGTGTGAAGCATCAGCACATCCCGTTTCAGGAGGCGCCCTCGATGACCGCACGCCGTCCCCGCAAGACCCTGCTCGGAGCACTGGCCGTCGCCGTGGCCGCCGGAACGGCCCTCGGCGCCACCCCCGCCGACGCCGCGACGGCAACGAAGAAATGCGGCGGCGGGCCGGCCAACTGCGTGCTCGCCAAAGTGCACCCCCGGAAGGGGGCCGTGAAGGTGACCGTCGACAACTACGGAGGCGGCAAGCCGTACGCGTTCGGCTGGGACATCCGCCACGCCGGCAAGATCCTGTGCACCGGAGAGGTCCGCGAGAGCTGGCGGGCCAAGACGTTCACCTGCAAGAACATGCCCAAGGGGAAGCTGACGCTGACCGTGTCGTACCAGAAGAACAGCTCCATCGGCATGAAGTGGTGACCGCTGCCCGATGACGTGCCCGATGCCCGGCAGGGCATCGGGCACGTCTCCTTTTCGCCTTGCGCCCCTCCCCGTCAGGGCTCGCAGACGGTGGGCATAGGGGCAGGCGGTCTGGGTAGGCGCGCGCCCATGGCTCCACCACAGGGGAAGATCTCAGGAAGCGACACAAGAGGCGTCCACCGCCGCGCACTGCTCGCCGGAACGGCGGCGGTGGGCGCGGCGGGTGCGCTGGGCGCGACGACCGGCTGTGCGCGGGTCGACGTCACGGGAGCGACCGGCGGCGGCCGGCTCCTGAACGACCTGCGCAGCAAGGGCACCATACGCATGGGAATAGCGAGCGAACCGCCCTACGCCTCCGTCAACGACCAGGGAGAACTCACCGGTGAGGCGCCGGCCGTGGCCGGCACCATCTTCCGGCGGCTGGGCATCAGGCACTTCGAACCGGTACCGGTCGAGTTCGGCGCACTCGTCCCCGGGCTGCTCTCCTTCCAGTTCGACGTGATCGTCGCGGGGATGTTCATCAACAAGAGCCGCTGCCAGGCGGTCCTGTTCTCCGACCCCGACTACGAGTCGAAGGACGCCTTCCTCGTACGGAAGGGCAACCCGCACCGGATCACGTCCTACAAGGACGTCGCCGAACAGGGGCTGCGCATGGGGACCGGGATCGGGTACGCGGAGTTCGACTACGCGGTGGGCAACGGCGTCCGGGCGGACACGATCCAGACGTACGGCGACCAGATCGCCGGCATGGAGGCGCTGGAGGCAGGCCGCATCGACTGCTTCGCCGGCACCGCCCTCACCATGATCGAGGCCCTCAGGACGGGCACTCACCCCAAGGTCGGGATGACCGAACCGTTCACTCCGCAGGTCGACGGCACACCGCAGCGGGACGGCGGCGGCTACGGCTTCCGGCTGGGCGAGACGCGGATCCGGGACGCCTTCAACCGTGAGCTGCACAAGATGAAGCGGAGCGGCGAGCTGCTGCGCATCGCCAAGCCCTTCGGCTTCACCCAGGAGTTCATGACGGATCTGACGGCTGAGGAGCTCTGCAAGAAATGACCGGAGCGTTGTGGGAACTCCTGTTCAAGGGCGCGTGGATCACCATCCAGCTCATGGTCTACAGCGCCGCACTCGCGGCAGCCGTCGCCTTCGGCATCGGCATGGCGCGCACCTCCCGCCTGTGGATCGTCCGCTTCCTGTCCGGTGCCTACGTGGAGTTCTTCCGTGGCACCTCGGCCCTGGTGCTGATGTTCTGGCTGTTCTTCGCCCTGCCCCTGCTCGGCTGGCAGCTCGCCGGCATCTGGGCGGGCACCCTCGCCCTCGGCCTCTCCTACGGCGCCTACGGCTCCGAGGTCGTGCGCGGTGCGCTCCAGTCGGTGCCGGCCGCGCAGCGTGAGGCGGCCCTCGCACTGAACTTCACGCCCTGGCAGCGCATGCGGAAGGTCATCCTGCCGCAGGCGGTGCCGGAGATGATGCCGCCCTTCAACAACCTGCTGATCGAGCTGCTCAAGGGGACCGCGCTCGCCTCCCTGCTGTCCATCGGCGAACTCACCTTCGAGGCCAAGCTCGCCCGGCTCTCCACCGGTGAGAGCGCCCAGGTCTACGGGATCATTCTGGTGATGTACTTCGTGATCGCGTTCGTCGTCACCCGTGTCATGCGGTTGCTGGAGCGCAGGGCCAAGGCCTCGGTCGGCCGGGCGCCGGAACGGGGCAGCCCGTTCGGCCGCAGGACGCCGGTCCCGGAGCAGGGCCCGCGGCCCGCCGTCGTCGGAGGTGGCAGCCGATGAACGACTGGTCCTGGGATTACGTCGGCGACATCATGCCGCAGCTCCTGCACGGGCTGTGGATCACCGTCCAGGCAACGCTGCTCGGCTCTCTGGTGGCGTTCGTCCTCGGTCTGGTGTGGGCGATCGCGCTGCGCTCACCGACCCGCTTCGTGACCTGGCCGGTCGGCGTCGTCGTCGAGTTCGTCCGCAACACCCCCCTGCTGGTGCAGTTGTTCTTCCTCTTCTTCGTCCTGCCGAGCTGGGGGCTGAGCTTCGGGGCGCTGACCACCGGTGTCATCGGCCTCGGGCTGCACTACTCGACGTACACCGCCGAGGTCTACCGCGCCGGTATCGACGCGGTGCCGAAGGGCCAGTGGGAGGCGGCCACCGCGCTGAGCCTGCCGCGCGGCCGCACCTGGATCGCCGTGATCTTCCCGCAGGCCTTCCGCCGTGTGGTGCCCGCCCTCGGCAACTACGTGATCGCGATGTTCAAGGACACTCCGATGCTCTCGGCCATCACGGTGAGCGACATGCTGTTCCAGGCCAACAGCATCGGCGCGACCACCTTCGACTACATGGAGCCGATCACCGTGGTCGGTGTCCTGTTCATCGTGATCTCGTATCCCACCTCTGTCCTCCTGCGAGTCCTGGAGCGTCGTCTTGTCCGCTGACAGCAGTCCCTCGAAAGAAACGGTCAATCCCGCGGTGGACGGCAGTGAGCTGATCCGCTTCGACAACGTCACCAAGCGCTTCGGCACCAACACGGTGCTGGACTCCCTGGACTTCACCGTCTCGTCCGGCAAGCACGTCACGCTGATCGGCCCGTCCGGATCGGGCAAGACCACGATCCTGCGGCTCCTGATGACTTTGACGAAGCCGGACGAGGGCACCATCAAGGTCGGCGGCGAGTACCTCACGCACGAGGAACGAGGCGGCCGTCTCGTCCCGGCCGGCGAGAAGCACGTCCGTGAGGTGCGCAAGAACATCGGCATGGTGTTCCAGCAGTTCAACCTGTTCCCCAACATGAAGGTCATGCGGAACATCACCGAGGCCCCGGTGCATGTCCTCGGCCTGTCCAAGGACGAGGCCGAGGAGCGGGCTCGCGGGCTGCTCGACCTGGTCGGCCTGACCGAACACGCGGACAAGTACCCGACCCAGCTCTCCGGCGGCCAGCAGCAGCGCGTGGCCATCGCCCGCGCCCTCGCCATGCGGCCGCAGGTACTGCTGCTCGATGAGGTCACCTCCGCGCTCGACCCCGAGCTGGTGACCGGGGTCCTGGACGTGTTGCGCGATATCGCGCACACCACGGACATCACCATGCTCTGCGTCACCCACGAAATGAACTTCGCGCGCGACATCTCCGACGATGTCCTCATGTTCGACGCGGGGCGGGTAATCGAGTCCGGTCCGCCGCAGAAGATATTCACCGAGCCCGACCACGACCGCACACGGCAATTCCTGAGTGCGGTGCTGTGACCGACGCACGGCGGTTACGTGAAGGACGTATGACCTTCCCTTCACACACCGCCCTGCACGCAATGACCCATAAGGGTATTGCCCTTGTGGACACCTCCCCAAGTCCCGATAGCCGCCAAGTACACGGGCGTTGAAGAATTTCAGCGAACTCACCGATTCCCGGTTACCTGGAGGTATCCCCCCATGGCATCGACCACTTCCCGTCGCGCTTCCGTGGTCCGCACCGCGGCCGCAGGCCTGGCCGCCGTCGCGTCCCTCACCCTGCTGGGCGCGGCCTCCCCCGCCGCCACCGCCGCCCCGTCCGGGACCACCGCGGAGGCCGGAGCCAAGGCCGTCGTCGGGAAGGCCGGGTTCGGCAAATGGACCAAGGTCGGCAGGACCGGCAACAAGTGCCGCGTCTACGTCGCGGTCAGCGCCGGAACGACCCTCAACGGCGCGGCCAACAGCCAATGCAAGAAGAAGGAGTCGCAGGTCGTGGTCGTCGGCATCAGCATCAACAACGACAAGATCAAGTACACCAAGGCCACCGGCACCGCCAAGAGCGTGTACACCAAGGCCGTGAAGGAGAAGAACCCCAGGGGCAAGCAGACCCTCTGCGCCTTCGGCTACGTCAACTCCACCTGGGACGACACCAACCCGCAGCGCAGCGAGCTGAAGGTCTGCGTCAAGGCCTGAGCCGCAGCACCACACGCACGATCTCCGGAACGGCCCGCCCTGCCACGGCGGGTCGTTCTCAGTTACCCGGGCATTCCCCCGACCACGACTCCGAATACCCCGCACTGACCAAGTCGACCTAAATTCTTTCTGCAACCGGTCAATGAGACGGTCAACTCCGGGGCGGACAGGCGGGATTGGATCCTCTGACGGATCGCGAACGCGAAGATACTGCCCTAGAGTGTCGAGCGAAGGTGAAGTGAAAAACGGGGAAGGCAACCATCACCATGCCGATCAAGGATGCGAAGCAATCTCACTGCCACGACAAACCGCACGAACCAGGAGATCCGCACTGCCCGTGCCGGCTCGCATTCCAGCCGGTCGAGAACGAGCCGGCGGTGAATGAGCTGACGGATCGCGAACGCCAGGTTCTCGTCCTCCTCGGAGGCGGACTGCCCAACCGCATTCTCGCGCGCCAACTGGGTATCGCGGAGCGGACGGTCAAGGCCCACGTCGCACACATCATCGAGAAACTGGGGCTGCGCACCCGGCTAGAAGCGGCAGTCGTCGCCAACCTTCACCACGACCTGATCTGCCCGGGCAGAAGCTCAGGCGACAGGTAGCGACAGGTAGGTGTCGGACGGAGACCGGAGGGCCCGGCCGGCCGGGCCCTCCGGCACCGGGCCTGGAGTATTTCTCGGCACGACTCGACCCCCTTCAGGGTTGAACGCGGTTCAATACCCGTGGTCCCGGACCCGGGTCATGTCGCTGGCATATGCCAGGAGGCAGCGCCCCTGCTGAGACGGCCCGGCCCGCGGACGGAATCTCGTCAACAGCCGCTCACTACAAGCCTCTTGCCCGTTATCGTGGAGGGGATCGCTGTCTGGATTACGGCCCAGTAGTAGTGCGACCGAGCGAGCGCAGGGGGAACACCGTGGCGCTGAAGCACGAACCGACCGCGCCGTACCACTCGGCCCAGGACGCGCTCCGCGTCCTGGAGACCGTGGCGCGGCACACCGCCGGAGTCACCGACACCGAACTCGCCCGAACCACCGGCCTCGGCCCGGAGCGACTGACCGCGCTCCTGAGGATGCTGCGGCGCGAGGGGTACGTCGAGCAGGTCGCCGACGGCGCGTATGTGACGGGAGCGGCCCTGACCAGGCTGACCTCCGTGCACGACCGCGACGAGGCCCTGCGCGAGCAGCTCCAGCACACCCTTGACGAACTGCGCGACTCGATCGGTGCGGCCGTGTACATCAGCCGGTACGTCGACGGCGAGGTCACCATCGCCCAGTACGCCGACGGTCCCGCGACCCCCGCGGTCAACGAGTGGGTGGACTTCCGCTCCTCCGCCCACGCCACCGCGCTCGGCAAGAGCCTGCTCAGCCAGCTCGACCACAACGGCCGCCGCGACCACCTCTCCCGGCACCGCATGACCCGCCTCACCTCGCGCACCATCACCAACGACAGGCTGCTGCTCTCCCGCCTGGAGACCCAGCCGCCGACGGTCCCCCACCTCGACCTCCAGGAGTACGCGGTGGGCACGGTGTGCGCGGCGGTCCCCATCACCGCGGGCTCCTCCGTCGGATGCCTGGCCCTGTCCCTCCCCATCGACCAGGCCCACCGGCTCCGCCAGGCGACGGACCGGTTGAACCGGGGGGCGGCGCCGGTGCTCCTGTCGCTGGTGATCTAGGAGGCGGTCTCAGTTCCCCGCGCGCCTGCGTGGGTCCACTTCGTGATGGTCAGAAGCACCCCTTCCCACCGGGTAGTATTTTCTCTGTCGCCAGCCGCCGAAGGCGGACGGCGAGAGTCATGCGCCGCTAGCTCAGTTGGTTAGAGCAGCTGACTCTTAATCAGCGGGTCCGGGGTTCGAGTCCCTGGCGGCGCACCGGTGAAGGGCCTCTCGTGGGAGCGAGGGGCCCTTCGGCGTATCCGGCCGGCGAAGTGGCGGCTGGGGGTCTGGGGGTTATCCCCCAGAAGATGCAGCATCAGCGGGTCCGGGGTTCGAGTCCCTGGCGGCGCACCGGTGAAGGGCCTCTCGTGGGAGCGAGGGGCCCTTCGGCGTTTCCGGCCGACGAAGGTGGCGGCTGGGGGTCTGGGGGTTATCCCCCAGAGGATGCAGCATCAGCGGGTCCGGGGTTCGAGTCCCTGGCGGCGCACAGACGATGTCAGGTCCTCCGTGAGAGCGGGGGCCCTTCGGCGTTCCCCATCAGGTCTGCTCTGCGGTACGCCTTCTCTCCCGGCGGACGCCACCACACCGGGCCCGTACACCCCACGCCCTCCTTCCTGAGTCGCGCCCGGTCGATCTTGTTCGTCGCGGTGACCGGCATCCGCCGCACCACCCGGACGAACCGGGGTGCCATCTTCGTGCCGAGATCCGGCTGGGCCTCCAGGAAGTCCGCGAAGGTCACCGGATCGAAGGTCCCGGCGAGCGTCGCCATCACCTGGTCCCCGGTCACCGGATCCGGCACCGCGTACACGGCGACGGCGGCCGCCCCCTCGTACCGCGCCAGGATGTTCTCGATCATCGCCGCGGCCAGGTTCTCGCCGTCGACCCGGATCCGGTCGTCGGTGCGGCCGGCGAAGTACAGGTAGCCGTCACGGTCGCGGTAGAAGAGGTCACCGGTCCAGTACCAGCCGTCCCGGCGCCGCTCGGCCTCGGCCTCGGCGTTGCGCCAGTACCCCTCGAAGGGGTTCGGCGCCTTGTTCACCAGCTCCCCTATGGCCTCGTCCCCGTTCAGCAGCCGCCCGACCGCGTCGAATCGCGCGGGCGGACACTCCACCCCCCTCTCCCGGTCGAGTACGACGAGCCCGGGCCCCGCCCGCCCGACCGCGCCCCGCGGAGTCCCGGGCGTCCACTGGATCGCCGCCCCGCCCTCGGAGGACCCGTACCCCTCCACCAGCCGGACCCCGAACCGCCGCTCGAAGGCCGCCGCGTCCACCGCCCCCGCCTCCGTACCGAAGCCGAGCCGCAACGGGTTGTCCCGGTCGTCCTCGCGCTCCTCGGTGCCCAGGACGTACTGGATCGCCCGGCCGACATAGGTGAAGTACGTCGCCCCGTACGCGCGTACGTCCGTCAGGAACCCCGAGGCCGAGAACCGCCGCCTGAGCGCGACCCCCGCCCCGGTCGCCAGCGCGGGCGCCCAGTCCGCGATCACCGCGTTGCCGTGGAACATCGGCATGCAGATGTAGTGCACGCCGTCGGGGCCGAGCCGGAACTGGTCGGCCAGTGAGCGCCCGGCGGCGGCCAGCCGGCCCTGGGAGCAGAGCGCGGCCTTGGGGGCGCCGGTGGAGCCGGAGGTGAAGTAGAGGAGGAGACGGTCGTCGGGGGCGGCGCGGGAGGCGTCCGGTTCGGCGCCGGCGTAGGGCGCGAGCAGGGTGTCGTACTCCTCGGTGCCGGTCACCAGCAGGCGGACGCCGGGGAGGTCGAGACCCCGCAGCAACGGCAGGTGGGACGGTTCGGTGATCAGCAGGCGGCACTCGGTGTGCAGGATGTCGCGGGCGAGTTCGGGACCCCGGCGGGTGGGGTTGACACCGGCGACGGCGGCACGGGCGAGGGCGGCGGCGCTCAACCACAGCGGGTATTCGGGGGTGTTGTCGAGCAGCACCCCGATGTGGGCTCCAGCGCCCGGCAGCAGCTCGGTGAGCAGCGCGGCCCGGGCGGCGGCACCCGCGGCCACCTCGTGATGGGTGAGCGCCCGCCCCTCGAACCACAGCCCTGGCCGGTGGTCGTCCCACCGCCCGGCGACCAGTTCCGCGACCGTACGCCTCCTGGAGTCCATGGAGGCGCACGCTAATTGACGGAGCGTCAGATGTGGAGAGTCGAGTTCATCTCGGTGAAGGTGACCATGAAGCCGACGCAGAACGCCACGATCACGCCGAGGAAGGCAAGGACGCCGAAGGCGGCCGCCGCGTGCCTGGCAGGGCGGGGTGCGTGGGCCGTGGCCACCACGTCCTCATCGTCCGCGTAGTACACGGTGACGAAGTCGCCCTCCAGCCGGGTCAGCGGACCGTCCTCCTCCTCGAAGCGGATCACGCGGCCGTCGCGGGCGGTGAACTCGTACACATGGTGGACGGTGGTCCTCACCGACGTGTCGTTGCCGCCGCCATGGACCGTGGTGAACATCCTGAGGCAGCGCGCCTCGGCCGTCAGCCCGCTGTTCCACGCCCTGCGCATCTGGAGCCAGCGCCGCACCACGCGATAGGCGACGAAGAGGGCTCCGGCCATGATCAGGCCGGGAATGATGTAGAAGAAGGCATCCATGGCGCTCCCCCGAGGTCAGGTACTGCTCGTGTGGGGAACGTACCCCGGGGGACGCCTGGACTGTCTCAAGCAATGCTCAGAACGTGACGTCCGAGCAGGCGTAGAACGCGTTCGCCGTGTCGGCGATCGTCCACACCGCGACGATCACATGCCGTCCGCTGAGCCCGGACGGCAGGGTGCCGCTGTGCGAGAGGGTGGAGGGGGGTCGTTGGCCGTTGTAGGGGACGGTCAGGAACGGGGTGAGGTTGAGGTCGGAGCGGGCGAGGTTGTGGTTCTGGTTCCAGCCCGCCTTGGTGACGTAGTACTTGAAGTCGGTCGCCGCGTGCATGGCGGTGAACTGCCAGCGGAAGGTGTAGCTCTGCCCGCCCGTCACCTTGGTCGCCGGCCAGGCCGCGCCCGCCGGTGTCCTCGGTGCGCTGAGCTGGCTGAAGCGGCTCACGCCGCCGTTGCATATCTGGCCGTCGGCGGGCCCGCCGGCCGGGAAGCCCTTGGGGCCCTCGACGCTCTGCGGCTCCCACTGGATGTCGCCGCAGTTCGTCACGGTGCCGTTCTGGCAGAGCTTCTGCCTGCTGATGGGGAGGTCGGTGTAGCCGTGGCCGCTGGCACCCCCGGTGGAGAGGACGAGGGTGCCGACGGTGGTGAGTCCGAGTGCGGTGGCGTACCACTTGGCCTTTCTGCGCATGCTGCTGCTCCTGGGAACGTGGGGGAGGTTCAGTGAGCTTGCAGGTCTAGACCAAGTGTCAGATTATTACCGCTACTTGAACGTGTCCATCCCCATCACGAGCCCGCTTCCTGCCGTCCCGCGCAGAACGCCACCGTCAAGTCCTTCACCAGCGCCTTGCGTTCGTAGTCGTCCAGCTCCACCAGGCCCCGCATGGTCAGCCGGGTCACGGTGTCCTCCACCGAGTCCACCACCGACGTCAGCATGGTCGCCCGGTGCTGGGCGTCCAGCGCCGCGATCCGGCGCCGGTGCATCGCGGCGGCCACCTCGGGGGCGTACTCGACCCGCAGCGGCTGGACCGAGAACACCTCGACGCCGACGGGCGCGGTCTCCGCGGCCACCAGCCGGGTCAGCGCCTCCCCCGCCGCGTCGACCGTGCCGCGGCCGGAGCCCGGCGCCTCCACCGGAACCCGGGCGAGCGCGGCCTCCACGCACTCGCGCAGGTACGTCTCGTGGTCGTCGACGCCGAGCGTGGCCCGCGCGGTGTCCCGCACCCGCCACACCACGAGCACGACGACCCGCAGCGCGACCCCGCTCGCGTCGGCGGCCGGCATCGGCTCACCGCGCCAGTGCCGCAGCCGTACGTCGACCCGGCGGCGCAGCAGCAGCGGGTTGACCCACATCAGGCCGGTGCGCCGCACGGTCCCCCGGTAGCGGCCGAACAGGCCGAGCACCCAGGCGCGGCCGGTGCGGCCGCGGGCCAGTCCGCCGAAGCCGAACAGGGCGAGGGCGCCGGCTCCGGCGTACGCCGCCCACTGCGCCGGACCGAGGGCCGCGCCCGCGAACGCCGGGACCCTGAGGGCTTCCAGGGCGAGCGGCGGCAGCAGGCCGGCCCACCATGAGGTGACCGCGCACCCGGCCAGACCGCAGGCGCCGGCGAGGACGCCCACCGAGCCCGGCAGCACCCGCGCGGGGCGCTCGGCCAGCCCGGGGTCGACGTCCGGGGCGGGGCGGGGGGTGACCTGGCCGGGCCTGCGCAGGCGGGGCTGCTCGCCGGTGCCCTGCCTGCGTGCCACCACCGCCGGCTTCAGCGGGACCGAGACCGGGTCCGGGTCGTCACGGAAGAGCAGGTGGACCGGGATCTCGGTGGTCGACTCGTTCTGAATGAGCCGGGCGGGGCGTGCGTGGCCCTCGGACTCCGGTGTGGGTGAAGTGGTCGTAGTCATGCGTGTCTCCAGCCTCCGCGCCAGATGTCACCACAGGTGGTTACGAGAAGAGCCGCCGCCAGGTCTCCGGCCCCGGGTAGCCGTCCGCCGCGCCGCCCCGCCAGCCCTGGGCGCGCTGGAAGGCCTCGACGCCCCGCCGGTCCGGCTCGCCCCAGCGCGGTCCCGGACCGGTCGTGTAGTACTTGCCGAACCCTTTCTTCACCAGCTGTCCGCCGAGCTGGGTGACGTACTTGTTGGTCGCGCCGGGCCGGAACATCGCGCGTCCCGGATAGCCGGGGACGCCGTGCGAGGAGGGTGCCTGCGGTCCCGCCGCCCCCGTCTGCCCGCCGCCCGCCTCGATGTCCTTGCCCCTGCCGGTCACCAGCAGGTTCCAGGTCTGCGGCCCCGGCAGCCCGTCCGCGGCCTCGCCCTGCCAGCCCTGCGCCTGCTGGAACGCCTGGGTGGCCCTGCGGTCCGCGTCCGTCCAGCGGGGGCCGGGGCCGGAGGTGTAGTAGCGCCCGGCACCGCGTTCGACGAGCATCCGGCCGAGCTGGGTGACGTACTTGTTGTTGGCGCCGGGACCGAAGTAGGCGGCTCCCGGGAACGGCGTCACGTCCGGTGCGCCGGGTTTGGCGGTGTCGGGCTCGGCGGGGTCCGGCTCGGCGGGGTCCGGCGCGCCGCCCGAGGTGCCGGCCACGAGCCCCTTGTAGCGGTAGGCGACGTAGTGGTCCGAGTTGCTCCAGTAGGCGTACGGGGTGTCCTGCTTGCGGGCGTACGGGCGGGTCTCCTCGTAGGCGAGGTAGTAGGTGTGCGTGTAGTCCGTCCAGCCGCCGAAGATGACGACGTGGGAGCCCTGCTCGGGGTTGGCCGGGTTGTGGAAGAGCAGGATGTCACCGGGCTGGAGGTCGTCCTTGGCGATCCGCACGCCGTACTTGTCGAGGCTGCCGGTCCACTCGTTGCCCGGCAGGCTCCAGGCCATGGACACGAAGCCGGAGCAGTCCTGGCGGTAGCCGTCGCTCCAGTACGTGGACATGCTGTACGGCACCCTCGCGGCGACCCACTGCTTGGCCCGCCGGATGATGTCGGCGCGGGTGGTGGTGGGTGTCCTGACCCCCGTCGGCTTTCCGGCGGGGCCGTGCAGCGGGGCCTTGTGGCCCTGCGGGGTGTCGGGTTCGTCACCCGCGGGAACTCCCGGACGGGCCGGGGCGTGGGGGGCGGCGAAGGCGGGGACCGCGTGGAAGGCGCCGAGCGCGGTGGTGGCCGCGGCGGCGAGGATCACGGCCCGGGCGGCCGCGGGGTGACCGCCGGTCGAGCGGGGGAGGACGCGCCGCCAGTGGACGCAACCGGGGCAGTCGCAGTCGCTCGCGGGATCGACTTCCTCGAATACCGGAGTCTCCATGGGACGCCCCTCACACTCCAGGTAGAAATGTCCGCAACTGTGCACATTCGTCAGTTTCTCAACTGTCGCCCGCACGCGCATGCTGACGGTCCGAATGATGTACGGCACCCCCGGGAGCGGTCCTGAGCACCCTCCCGCATCCGGTAGAGTCGTGCAGGTCAGCAGGCGCCGCTAGCTCAGTTGGTTAGAGCAGCTGACTCTTAATCAGCGGGTCCGGGGTTCGAGTCCCTGGCGGCGCACCGACACCGAAGGCCTCTCGCGAAAGCGGGGGGCCTTCGTCGTTGTGACGAGTTGCACCGGGACGACCGGGGGCCCGGCGAAGTTGGCTGGGGGTCCGGGCCCCCAGGAAGACGCAGCATCAGCGGGTCCGGGAGTCGAGTCCCTCGCGGCGCACCGACGATGTCAGGCCCTCCGTGAGAGCGGGGGGCCCGACCTGTTGGGGCGAGTGCCCCGGCGCACCGGGACGGCCGGGGGTCCGGCGAAGTCGGTTGGGGTTCCCGGGGCCCCCGAGACCCGGGAAGACACAGCATCAGCGGGTCCGGGGTTCGAGTCCCTGGCGGCGTGCCCCGCGTGTGGCTCGAGTACCTCCCGGCGCACGGGCACGGAAGGAACCTCGTTCCAGCAGGGGCCTTCTTGTATGTCAGGCGCCACAATGAACGCGTATGACCGGTAAACACCGCGTTTCGCATCTTGCGATCATGATGACCACCGTAGAACCCTGGTTTTCAAGATGCTGCGGATACGCGGCAGTTGGGGGGTAAGGAGCCGGTTGCCGGTGTTGCGGGGAAAGGGGGCCCCGCTTCGGAGGATGCCGAGGGGGGCGTCTGCAACCGGAAGGTCGCTGTTACCTGTCTAATGCTGTGAAGATTGTGGTGACTGCGGCCCACCACTGATACGTCTGTGAAGGTCGAGGGGGACCAGATCAGCCGTAAGGAAACGACAACACGCGGCTCGTCCGCGTGTGGGGGGATGACTCATGACGTCGACGCCGACGGGCGCCCGGCAGAATTTCGACCCGTCCGACACCACACAGCTCAGGCTGCCTTCGCATCGGACCGGCACACTGGGCCGGATAAAGAAGACCCTTCCGAAGTACGACTACGAGCACTACAGCAGACTGGCCGGTCCCCTGACGCAGCCCGACCCGAGCCGGCCCTACAAGGTGCAGTACCGCTCGCTGATCTCGCAGGAGCCGCACCGCATCAGAGTCGCCCTGATGCTCACCGCGGCCCCGCTGCTCTCGCTGGTCCTGCTGGCCTGGCTGCTCCAGCCGGAGCACTGGACCGAGCGCGACTACCCGGCCTTCTCGTGGCTGCCGGCCCTGGACATCGTCATGCTCGTCTCGATCGGCCTGATCGAGTTCTTCCGCTGCATGAACGTGCTGTCCAACGCGCACGCCACCCTGGTCGCCCGGGACCCGGTCCCGGTCGTGCCCGAGACCGGCACCAGAGTCGCCTTCCTCACCTCCTTCGTGCCCGGCAAGGAGCCGCTGGAGATGGTGACCAGGACCCTGGAAGCCGCGGTGAAGATCCGCCACCGCGGCCTCATGCATGTCTGGCTCCTGGACGAGGGCGACGACCCGGCGGTCAAGGAGGTGTGCGCGCGGCTCGGTGTGCACCACTTCTCCCGCAAGGGCGTCGAGAAGTGGAACCGGCCCAAGGGCCCGCACCGCGCCAAGACCAAGCACGGCAACTACAACGCCTGGCTGGACGCGCACGGCGACGAGTACGACTACTTCGCCTCCGTGGACACCGACCACGTGCCGCTGCCCAACTACCTGGAGCGGATGCTCGGCTTCTTCCGTGACCCGGACGTCGGCTTCGTGATCGGCCCGCAGGTCTACGGCAACTACGACAACTTCGTCACCAAGGCCGCCGAGTCCCAGCAGTTCCTCTTCCACGCGCTGATCCAGCGCGCCGGCAACAAGTACGGCGCCCCGATGTTCGTGGGCACGTCGAACGCCGTGAGGATCAAGGCGCTGAAGCAGATCGGCGGGCTGTACGACTCGATCACCGAGGACATGGCCACCGGCTTCGAGATGCACCGCCACAAGAACCCGGCGACGGGGAAGAAGTGGCGCTCGGTGTACACCCCGGACGTGCTCGCGGTCGGTGAGGGCCCGAGCGCCTGGACCGACTTCTTCACCCAGCAGATGCGCTGGTCGCGCGGGACGTACGAGACGATCCTCAAGCAGTACTGGAAGGGCTGGTACTCGCTGCCGCCGAGCAAGCTCTTCAACTACACGATGATGATCATCTTCTACCCGATGTCCGCCCTCAACTGGATCCTCGCGGCCCTGAGCTGCGCGCTGTTCCTGGGCCTGGGCGCCTCGGGTGTGAACATCGACCCCACCGTGTGGCTGATGCTCTACGGCAACGCCTCCGCGCTCCAGATCGGCCTGTACATCTGGAACCGCCGCCACAACGTCTCCCCGCACGAGCCCGAGGGCTCCGGCGGTGTCGCGGGCATGGTCATGTCGGCGCTGTCCGCCCCGCTCTACGCGAAGGCGCTGGTCGACGCGGTGCTGCGGCGCAAGAGCAAGTTCGTGGTCACGCCCAAGGGCGACTCGGCCAGCCCGGACCGGTGGTTCGCGACCTTCCGCTACCACTGGTACTTCATCGCCATCTTCGGGGGCTCGATCGGTGCCGGTGTCGCCCTCGGGCACTCGCACCCCGCGATGATCATCTGGGCGACCTTCGCCATGCTGATCACCGCGACACCGATCCTCACCTGGCGGCACATGCTGCGACAGGCGAAGAAGAAACCCACCGCGCCCGCCGAGGCGCCCCACGCACCGGTGGTCCCGGCTCAGGTTCCGGCGCAGTACCAGGCGCAGCCGCTGCCCGCGCAGCCCACGCCGGCCCAGCACGCCCCGGCCCACAAGCCGACCTGGGCCGCCGCCCCGAAGCCGGACTCCGGGGACGACGGGGGCAACGACCAGACCATGCAGATCGCCCTTGGTGGACTTGGGGGACGTAAGGAATGAACGACCGTGCAGGCCGCCGCCGCGCCCGTCGACTCGCGATCGGTACGGCGGTGGTGCTCGCGCTGGCCGGGATGAACGGCCCGTGGCTGTACCGCTTCGGGACGGCGAAATACCACCAGTACCAAATCAACAAGCCCGAGTACAAAGCCGAGAACGGCAAGTGGGAGATCGTCCAGTTCCCCGAGAAGTACCGGCAGAACACCATCCACGCGGCGCTGCTGCGCACCGGGAAGGTGCTGCTGGTGGCGGGCTCGGGCAACAACCAGGACAACTTCGACGCGAAGAAGTTCGACACCAGGATCTGGGACCCGGTCAAGGGCACGATCAAGAAGGTGCCGACGCCGAGCGACCTGTTCTGCACCGGCCACACCCAGCTGGCGAACGGCAATCTGCTGATCGCCGGTGGCACCAAGCGGTACGAGAAGCTCAAGGGTGACGTCACCAAGGCCGGCGGCCTGATGATCGTCCACAACGAGAACCCGGACCAGCCGATCACGCTCCCGGCCGGGACCAAGTTCACCGGCAAGGAGAACGGCAAGACGTTCGTGTCCAAGGACCCGGTGGTCGTGGAGCGGGCCAAGAAGGTCTTCGACAAGACGACCGGGAAGTTCCTGCGCAACGACCCCGGGCTCGGGCGTATCTACGTGGAGGCGCAGAAGAGCGGCGCCAAGTACGAGACGGGGACCCAGGACAACTACCGGATCCAGGGGCTCACCGGGACGGACGCGCGCAACACGTACGGCATCGCGCAGAAGCTGGCGCTCGACAAGAAGGACTTCCAGGGGATCCGGGACGCCTTCGAGTTCGACCCGGTCGCCGAGAAGTACATCAAGGTCGACCCGATGAAGGAGGCCCGCTGGTATCCCACGCTCACGACCCTGAGCGACGGGAAGATCCTCAGTGTCTCGGGGCTCGACGACATCGGGCAGCTGGTGCCGGGCAAGAACGAGGTCTTCGACCCGAAGACCAAGAAGTGGACCTATCTCTCGAAGATCCGTCAGTTCCCGACCTACCCCGCGCTGTTCCTCATGCAGAACGGCAAGGTCTTCTACTCGGGGTCGAACGCGGGGTACGGACCGGACAACGTGGGGCGCGACCCGGGCATCTGGGACGTGGCCAGCAACAAGTTCACGAAGATCCCGGGCCTCAGCGACGCCAAGGAGATGGAGACCTCCGGGACCGTGCTGCTGCCTCCGGCGCAGGACGAGAAGTTCATGGTGATCGGGGGTGGCGGGGTCGGCGAGTCCAAGCTGTCCAGCAACAGGACGCGGATCGTGGACATGAAGGCGGACAGCCCGAAGTTCGTGGACGGGCCGACGCTGGAGAAGGGGACGCGGTATCCGCAGGCGTCGATCCTTCCCGACGACAGCGTGCTGGTGTCCGGGGGGTCGGAGGACTACCGCGGGCGCGGTGACTCCAACATCCTGCAGGCCCGGCTGTACCACCCGGACACCAACACGTTCGAGTCGGTGGCCGACCCGCTGGTGGGGCGCAACTACCACTCCGGGTCGCTGCTGCTGCCGGACGGGCGGGTGATGTTCTTCGGGTCGGACTCGTTGTACGGGGACAAGGCGAACACGAAGCCGGGGGTCTTCGAGCAGCGGATCGAGATCTACACGCCGCCCTATCTGTACCGGGATTCACGGCCTTCGCTGTCCGGGGGGCCGCAGACGATCGCCCGGGGGGCTTCGGGGACGTTCACCTCTCCGCAGGCCTCGGTGATCAAGAAGGTGCGGTTGATCCGGCCCAGTGCGTCGACTCATGTGACCGACGTGGATCAGCGGTCCGTCGAGCTGAAGTTCACGGTGTCCGGGGACAAGGTGAAGGTGACGGTGCCGGAGAACAAGAACCTGGTGCAGTCGGGGTGGTACATGCTGTTCGTCGATGACGATCAGGGGACGCCGAGCAAGGCTCAGTGGGTGCGGGTTCCTTAGCCGGGTTCAAAAACGCTCCCGCACCTATGACTTCGGGTGCGGGAGCGTTGTGGCTGGTCGCACAGTTCCCCGCGCCCCTAGGGTGACGATGCCTCGGCCAGTTTCAAGGCGTAGTCGGACCACCACTCCCCCGCCTTCGGGCCGCCCTTGCACTCGCCGTCCGACTCGCCCGGGCGCTTGACCCACAGGTAGGCGTCCACCAGCGGATCCGCCGTCTTTATCGTCGGCGTCTCCCCCAGGGCCCTGCCCGGTGGGTTGCACCAACGCTCGTTCTCGGCACCGGACTTGTACGGGCCGTTGCCGTTGCGGCTGGTGTCGATGACGAAGTGTTTGTTGCCGACCTTGGCGGAGAGCTGCTTGCCGTAGGCGATGGAGTCCTCGGTGGAGTAGAAGTTGGAGACGTTCACCGAGAAGCCGTCGGCCTTGTCGATGCCGGCCCACTTCAGGGGTTCGAAGATCTGGTCGGGGTGGCCCCAGCCCGCGTTGCCCGCGTCCAGGTAGACCTTCGTGTTCTTCAGGGACTTGAGCTTCGCGACGGCCCCGGTGAGCAGGTCGTAGCGCTCCTCGTGGAACTCGTCCTTGGTGCAGCCGTCGACCAGGTGCAGTACGGCGTCCGGTTCGAGGATCACCGTCGCCGACCGGTCGCCGATGCCCGCGGCCACGCCGTCGATCCAGGACCGGTAGGCGTTGCCGTCGGCGGCGCCGCCCTGGGAGTACTGGCCGCAGTCGCGGTGCGGGATGTTGTAGAGGACCAGCAGGGCCGTACGGCCGGCCTTGTCCGCGGCCTCGGTGAAGCCGCGTGCCTCCTGCTCCGGGTTCTCCGTGCCGATCCACTCGCCGGTCGGCTGCTGGGCGATCTTGCGGATCTGGTCCGCCTCGTCGTCCTTGCCGCTCTTCACGTACGCGGCGACCTGCTTGGCCGCGTTGCCGTCCGGGTTGACCCAGAACGGGTCGGCCTCCTTGGGCTGCTGGGTGATCCCCGCACCGGCCTTGTCGCCCGTTTCCCCCTTGTTCCCGTCTCCCGAGGACGAACACGCGGCGAGCAGCAGTGCCGCCCCCAGCACCGCCGCACCGGTCCGTGCGCGGGCCGCCCTCCTGGCCCCCCTGCTGACGTACATCCAATTCCCCCCTGGGTGCACCGTGGCAAGTCTCAATCGTGACACACCGGTCGCGCCGCCCACGAGGTCGCCGGAGCCTTGTCCAAGAGCTGTTACAGCCCCGAAGGTCGGGGTAGGTGCGCGCCGAACGGGGCGCTCGTCGACGAAGGGGAGTGCTCAGCGATGCGGTACGCGACCAGGGAGATCCGGCTGGCCTCGGCACTGGTGGAGGCGGCGGACACCCTCGTCGAGGGCTTCGAGGCCACCCGGTACTTACAGAGGGTGTCCGACCACTGTGTGGAACTGCTCGACGCCCTGGCGGCCGGAGTGATGCTCATCGACGGCGGCCGGTCGGTGTCGCTGACCGCCAGCAGCCGGCACGAGCGGGTGGCGCTGGACCTGCTGGAGGCGCAGCACGGCGGCGGGCCCTGTCTGGACAGCTACGGCTCGGGGAAGCCCGTGGCGCCGGTGTCCATACGGGTCGCCCACGCGGCCGCCCGCTGGCCCGACTTCACCGAACGGGCCCTCAGGCACGACGTCGTGACGACGTTCGCGGTCCCGCTGCGCCGCCGCGAGAACCTGCTGGGCGCCCTCAACGTGTTCGTGCCCACGCTGCCCGGCGACACCCCCGCCGACGATGTCACCTCCGAGCTCCATGTCGCCCAGGCCCTCGCCGACGCCGCCGCCCTCGGTCTGCAGAACCGTCACGTCTACGCCCGGTACCGCACGTTGTCCGGTCAGTTGCAGGAAGCGCTGTCCAGCAGGGTCCGTATCGAGCAGGCCAAGGGCATGCTCGCCGAGCGCTGGAACGTCCCCGCCGACCAGGCGTTCATGGCGCTGCGGCAGTACGCGCGACGGCACCGGCTGCCCCTGGACCAGGTGGCGAGCACGGTCATCGAGGGGGTCGCGGACGACGGCGAACTGCGCCGCGAACGCGACGGAACGGCTGACGGACCCACTGGCGGACCCGCTGACGGACCTGCGTAGAACCCTGGACCACCAGGGCGTATGACGGAGGGCCACGGGCACGGGACTTGGCGTCAATCAGCCTCTAGGCCCGGGCGCTCATCCGTTCTAGAGTCTTCTCATAGGTATACGGCCCCAGCCCCTGGCCGCAGTCCTCACCACCGAGCCTCCCAGGCCTCCCGCTCAGTCGCCGGGTTACTCCCGCAGCCCGAGCGCGCGCGGTCGAGGACCAGCCCGGTCGGCGGCTTCGGGGGGAGCGGGTCGCCGACCGGGCCAGGTGAGGCCGCCGTCCGGTCCCTCAGAGATCGCCCGGCCCCTCGGAGATCGCCCGGTCCCTCAGAGACCGGTGCCGGTCAGGTAGGCCGAGACGATCACGTTCGCCGTGTAGCTGCGGCTCGCCCGGTCGAAGGTGCCGCCGCAGGTGATCAGGCGCAGTTCGGCGCGGCCCGGCTCGCGGGGGCCGTAGGCCTGGCGGGCGTCGAAGTCGTCGCGGGTGAGGACCCGCACGTCGTCGACGGTGAACTCGGCGACCCTGCCGTCGTCGCGGACCACCCGGACCGTCTCGCCCGGCTTCAGGGCGCTGATCTTGTAGAAGACCGCGGGCCGGGTCTCGGTGTCGACGTGGCCCACCATCAGCGCGGTCCCGGCGGCCCCCGGTTTGGCGCCGGCCGCGTACCAGCCGACGATGCCGGGCTGGTCGAGGGACGGCGGGTCGAGAGCGCCCCGGGTGTCCAGGCCGCGGGCCACCACGGGTGCCTGCACCCCGAGGTCCGGGATGTCGAGGCGTTGCGGCCGCGCTCCCTTCAAGGGCCGTGCCGCGGGCGGCAGTTCGACGGCCTCGGGCGGGCGGCCCACCGCGGCCACGTCACCGGTGGTCGGCGCGGACAGGCCGTATCGCACGTCGGTCACCTCGCGCCCCCACAGCCACAGCCCGAGCAGCAGCATCGCCCAGGCCACGCCGGTCAGCAGCCGTCCGGTCCCCGAGGTGTGCTCGTGGGGGCCGCGGTCGCCCTCCTGGTCGGAGAAGCGGTCGGCGAGACGGTCGGACATCGCCGGTCAGCCCGTCTCGCGGCTCCGGCGGCTGCGGCGCAGCACGACGGCCAGCGCCGCGACCCCGGCGAGCACCAGGCCGGTCACCGCGTGGCCGGTGCCGGGTCCGGTGGCGTGGGGCTCCATGCCGGAGAGGTGGGTGGCGGTCCAGCCGCCGCCCGCGTTCACCGGGGCGGCGGGGGTGGCGGGCGTGGCGGGGGTCGCCGAGGTGGCGCCCTTCGCCGCTACGACGGTGATGCGGCCCCGCACCTGGAAGTCGGCGCAGACGATCTTGACGTCGTAGGCGCCGGGCTCGATCGAGGAGCGGACGCGGGTCTCGCCGCTGAGGCTGCCGTCGGCCGCCGTCAGCCGGGCGTCCGCGACGAACGCGGCCGAGACGGCGGTGGCCGTCTTCCCGGCACAGCCGGTCACCCGCAGCGCGAGGTCGGCGCCGGGGGCGGGGGTGGACGGGGTGACCGAGACGCTGCCGCCGTCCGCGGCCTGCGCGGCGGGGACGGCCGGCGCGAGGGCGGCGGCGGCCAGGGCGGCGGTACAGAGAGTGAGGCGTAGAGAACCCATCGTGAACCTCCAGATATGTGGAGACTCCCCCGGGGGGCCCGGGTCCGCATCCGGAAGGGGGACGGCGTTGCTCCGTTCGGGTCAGGTCGGCCCGTTTCCGGCCCGCTCTCCGGCCCGCTCCACGGCCCGCTCTACGGCCGTTCTCCGGCCCGTCTCAGATCCGGTCGACGAGGTCCGCGATCGAGTCCACGACCTTGGAGGGCCGGTACGGGAAGGCCTCGACCTGCTCGGGCCGGGTCAGGCCGGTGAGCACCAGGAAGGTCTGCATACCGGCCTCCATGCCGGCCAGGACGTCGGTGTCCATGCGGTCGCCGATCATCGCGCTGGTCTCGGAGTGCGCGCCGATGGTGTTGAGTCCGGTGCGCATCATCAGCGGGTTGGGCTTGCCCGCGAAGTACGGCTGCTTGCCGGTCGCCTTGGTGATCAGGGCGGCGACGGCGCCGGTGGCCGGCAGCGCGCCCTCGGCCGAGGGGCCGGTCTCGTCGGGGTTGGTGCAGATGAAACGGGCGCCGTCGTTGATGAGCCGGACCGCCTTGGTCATGGCCTCGAAGGAGTAGGTGCGGGTCTCCCCGAGGACGACGTAGTCGGGCTCGTGGTCGGTGAGGATGTAGCCGATGTCGTGCAGCGCGGTGGTCAGACCCGCCTCGCCGATGACGTACGCCGTCCCCTCGGGCCGCTGGTCGTCCAGGAACTGCGCGGTGGCCAGG
Organism: Streptomyces sp. NPDC001668; assembly: GCF_042893155.1. Lineage (NCBI taxonomy): Bacteria > Bacillati > Actinomycetota > Actinomycetes > Kitasatosporales > Streptomycetaceae > Streptomyces > Streptomyces sp. NPDC001668. The sequence continues at coordinate 188,364 of NZ_JBIAUQ010000001.1, read as the reverse complement.
GCGGAGGTCCAGATGTTCTCGATCGGGACGTCCAGGCCCATGCGGCGCAGGCGGGCGTGCAGGTCACGCGGGGTGTAGATGGAGTTGTTGGTCAGCACCAGGAAGGGCTTGCCGGACTCGCGGAGCTTCTTGAGGAAGGCGTCGGCGCCGGGGATCGGTACGCCCTCGTGGATGAGTACACCGTCCATGTCGGTGAGCCACGAATCGATGGGCTTGCGGTCTGCCATGTGCGGGATCTCCTGCCGTACGCGTGTACGCCTTGCTGCGTCGGCCCCAGCCTAGACAGTGGCCGGATCTTGGGGGAATGGCCGGTTGGGGACGGGTCGCGGAAGGTCTGGCGTCAGCGGCGGCCGCGGGCCCGGAGGATGGCGCCGGCCGTGACCAGGAGGAGGGCCACGGTCGCGAGGGCGGCGGCGGCCGCGCCGGGACCGGTGCTGGCGAGTTCCTCGGCCGCGTCGGTGAAGGGGAGGCCGCCGTCGGGGGTGGGGGTGGGGATGGGGGTGGGGGTGTCGGGTCGTACGCCCGGAGCGCCTCCTTCGACGGCGAAACGGTAGTCGTTGGACTGCCCCACCCAGTCGCCGTCGTCGCCGTGGCGCTGGACGACGGCCGCGTTGGCGGTGACCTCGTTCGGTACGGCGTCCCCGGTGACCGCGAGCCGCACTCTCACGGTGAGGGTCTTGCCGGGACCGACGGTGAGCCCGGCACCGCCGAACGCCCCCACGAGTTCGTCCTCCTCGGTGCTCTCGAACCGGACGGCGCGGGTGCGGGGGCCGTCGTAGAACTCGAGCCGGAGCTGAGACGGCTTCAGTGCACGCCGCTCGTCGACGAGCACGACGACCGGGTGGATCCCGGCGCAGGTGTGGCCGGTGGTGTTGGTGAGATCCAGATCCCAGCTCTGGGACCCGCCCCCGGCCTCGTAGGAGGCGGGGCCACCGTGGATACGGGTGGTGAGGGGGAAGGCGCGGCTGGTGGGGGTGCAGGTGGGGAGTGAGGGGGGTGAGGAGGCGGCGCTGGGGAGCGCCGGGAGCGGGACGGCCACCGGCGGGAGGACTGCCGCGGGGGGCGCCTGGAGCCGGGCGGACGCCGGCGGCGCGGCTGCCGCGGGAAGGGCCGGGAGCGGGGCGGCCACCGGCGGGACGACTGCCGCGGGGGGCGCCTGGAGCCGGGCAGCCACCCCCGGGACGACCGCCGCAGCGTGCATCGGAAACGGGGCGGCCGCCGGCGGCGCGGCTGCCGCGAGGGGGGCCGGGAGCAGGGCGGCTGCCGCCGCGAGGCCGAGGAGGGTGGGCGTATGACCGTGCACATACCGTCGCATGAACACATGACCATGCCGGGCGGCGGCGGCCGACCGGGGATGCCGCTCCGTACGGCCCGGGAAGTCCCCTCGATCAGCGGACGGGAGGTGTCATTGAGGGCGGTGCGCGCCCGGCGCATGTCGTCCCCCGCGCTCCGCCGAGCGGTACACGCCGTACCGGGCTCAGGCGTCGGCCCGGCCGAACAGCGGGGCCAGCACGAGCTGGGCCGCCCCTTCGGCGACCCCGCCGACCGCCACACGGACGGGCACCGTCGCCTCGCCGGTGCGCCGGGCGCGTTCGTCGAGGACGGCTGAGATCCCTCGTAGGAACGCGTCCGGGGCGGCGGCGACGGTACGGCCGCCCAGCAGGACCAGGTCGATGTCGAGCAGGGCGACGAGGTTGCCGGCCGCGATGCCGAGGACCCGGGCCGCTTCGGGGAGGTCACCGCGGGCCACCGCCGCCAGGCACAGCGCCTCGACGCAGCCCCGGTCACCGCAGCCGCAGGGCGGACCGTCGAGCTGGACGACCTGGTGCCCGAACTCCCCGGCCGCGGTGCGCGCACCCCGGTGCACGGCTCCGCCGATGACGAGCCCCGCGCCGAGGCCCGTACCGAGATGCAGATACGCGAACGACCCCCGCTCCCCCGCGACCGCGAGCCCCAGCGCGGCCGCGTTGGTGTCCTTGTCGACCGCGACGGGCACCCCGAGCCGCCGCGCGAGCGCCTCCCGCAGCGGGAACCCGTCCCACTCGGGAAACCCGGTGACACGGTGCAGCACACCCCGGCTGTGATCGAGGGGCCCGGGGAGAGCGATGCCTACGCCGAGGAGGGAGGGCTTCCCCTCTCCGGGAAGGCCCACCACCGCGCCCACTGCCCCGTCCGCCACCCCCTCCACCAGCGCCCCCACCTCCCCCGCGACCACCGCCACGACCGCCTCCGCCCCCGCACCCCCGCCCAGGTCCAGCGCAGCGCACCGCTCCGCCACCACCGCTCCCCCGAGATCCACGAGCACCGCCCGCAGCGCGTCCCGGTCCAGGTGGACGCCCACCGCGTGGCCCGCCCCGGGCACCAGCCGCAGGACGGTCCGTGGCTTGCCGCCGGTCGAGGCACGGTGGCCCGCCTCCACCGCGAGGCCCGCCTCCCGCAGCCGCCCGGTGATCTTGCTGACGGCCTGGGGGGTCAGCCCCGTGCGTTCGGCGAGTTCCAGGCGGCTGATCCCCCCGGCGCCCGCCGACCGGAGCAGGTCGAGCACGAGCGCGGTGTTGTGGCTGCGCAGGGCCGGGAGGTTGGCGCCGCCGTTCGTCCTGTTCACGTCTGCCATTGTCCGCCACGCTTGCACTTTGGCAACAGCGTTGCGAAAGTGGAGGGCATGACTGCTGCTGACCTCCGCGTGGGCCTCGTCGGCTACGGCCTCGCGGGCTCCGTCTTCCACGCCCCGCTGATCGCCGCCACGGAGGGCCTGACCCTCGACACGGTGGTCACCTCGAACCCCGAGCGGCAGGAACAGGCCCGCGCCGAGTTCCCGGACGTCCGTACGGTCGCGGACGCCGGCGAGCTGTTCGCCCGCGCCGCCGACCTGGACCTGATCGTCATCGCGTCCCCCAACAAGACGCACGTCCCGCTCGCCACCGCCGCCCTGGAGGCCGGTCTCCCGGTGGTGGTCGACAAGCCGATCGCCGGCACGGCGGCCGAGGCGCGCGAGCTCGCCACCCGAGCCGAGGAGCGCGGCCTGCTCCTGTCCGTCTTCCAGAACCGGCGCTGGGACAACGACTTCCTGACCCTGCGCCGGCTCCTCGACGAGGGCGAACTGGGCGACGTATGGCGCTTCGAGTCCCGTTTCGAGCGGTGGCGGCCGCAACCCAAGGGCGGCTGGCGCGAGTCCGGCGACCCGGCAGAGATCGGAGGTCTGCTCTACGACCTCGGCAGCCATGTCGTCGACCAGGCGCTCACCCTCTTCGGGCCCGCCGCCTCCGTGTACGCCGAGGCGGACGTCCGCCGCCCGGGCGCCGAGATCGACGACGACACCTTCATCGCGATCACCCATGCGAACGGCGTCCGCTCCCACCTCTACGTCTCCGCCACCACCGCCCAACTCGGCCCCCGTTTCCGGGTGCTGGGCTCCAAGGCGGGCTATGTGAAGTACGGCCTCGACCCGCAGGAGGCGGCACTCAGGGAGGGCGAGCGGCCCGGTACGGCGGCCGAGTGGGGCCGCGAGCCCGAGTCGCTGTGGGGCCGGCTCGGCTCGGGTGAGTCCCCCGTGACGGGCGGCGGGACGCCCGTACCGACCCTCTCCGGTGACTACCCGGCTTACTATGCGGCCGTGGCCAGGGCCCTCTCCGGGGGCGGCACCAACCCGGTGACCGCGCTGGAGGCGGCCGCCGCCCTCGACGTACTGGAGGCGGCGCGCCGTTCGGCCCGCGACGGAGTGGCGGTGGAGCTGTGACACACAACACCGAGCTGACCCCGAAGTTCCAGCCGGAACTCACCCCGCCCCTGGAGGAGCTGGAGGCGCAGGAACGCCGCCTGGTCTTCCGGCAGTTCACGCACGAGGACGCGTGGGCGCTGGGCTCCCTGCTGGTGGAGCTGGCCCGGGAGCGGCAGGCGCCGGTGGCCGTCGACATCCGCCGCGGCGGACAGCAGCTCTTCCACGCGGCCCTGCCGGGCTCCACCCCGGACAACGACGCCTGGATCGACCGCAAGCGCCGGGTCGTGGAGCGCTACGGCTCCGCGTCCTACCTGGTCGGCGCCCGTTTCCGCGCCAAGGGCAGCACCTTCGAGGAGTCCTCGCGCCTGGACCCGGACGAGTACGCGGCCCACGGCGGCTCCTTCCCGATCACGGTGGAGGGCGTCGGGGTCGTCGGCGCGGTGACGGTCTCGGGGCTGCCCCAGCTCCAGGACCACCGCTTCGTCGTGGAGGCGCTGGAGGAGTTCCTGAGCAAGGAGCGGTAGCAGGAGCGGCAGCCGGGGCCGGAATGACACCGGGCTCCTGATCGTTGGCACCTGCCATGAAGCAGAGCATCGGAAAGTACGGCATCTGGAACGGCGGCGGTCTGCGCGGCGAGGAACCGTCCCTGGCGGGCGAACGAGCCGAGGCCGCCGCCGAGTTGGAGGAGCTCGGGTTCGGCGCGATCTGGCTGGGCGGCAGCAGTTCCGCCGCCCACGCCGCCCCGCTCCTGGAGGCGACCTCGCGGATCGTCGTCGGCACCAGCATCCAGAGCATCTGGGACCACGACGCCAAGGCCGCGGCCGCGAGCTTCACCGACCTGAACGCCGCCCACACCGGCCGTTTCGTCCTGGGCCTGGGCGTCAGCCACGCCAAGCTCACGGAGCAGTACCGGCGGCCGTACTCGGCTCTGGTGGCGTACCTGGACGCCCTGGACGAGGCGGGAGCACCGGCCGAGGGCCGTGTCCTGGCCGCGCTGGGCCCCAAGACCATCGAACTGGCCAAGAACCGCTCGGCCGGCTCGATCCCGTACCTGATCACCGCGGAGCAGACGGCTGCGTCCCGCGAACTCCTGGGCGAGGCGCCTGTGTTGGCCCCCGAGCTGAAGGTCGTCCTCGAATCCGACCCCACCCGCGCCCGCGCCGTGGCCCGCGACTACCTGGCCATGTACCTCGCCCTGCCCAACTACACCAACAACTTCCTCCGCAACGGCTTCACGGAGGACGACCTCAAGGACGGCGGCAGCGACCGCCTGGTCGACGCGGTCTACGCCTGGGGCACGGACGAAAAGATCCGCGCCCGCATCGACGAGTTCCTCGACGCGGGCGCGGACCACGTGGCCCTGCAGGTGGTGGACGGCGGCCCGCGCTTCAGCCTCCCGAGGGAGGCCTGGCGCAAGCTCGCATCCTTGCTGGCCTGAGGTTTTCAGGGGCGCGGGACTGTATCAATATGCGGCTCCGCCGCGCGGGCGCGGACAACCGCAGTCCCCCGCCCCTCAGGCATCCTTGAACTCCTGCCGCTGCCGCCCGAGCCCCGAAATCTCCAGCTCCACCACATCCCCCGCCCGCAGATACGGCTTGGGCTCGGGCTCCCCCATCGCGACCCCGGCCGGCGTACCCGTGTTGATCACGTCGCCGGGGTACAGGGTCATGAACTGGCTGACGTACCGCACCACTTCACCCACGGGGAAGATCTGCTCGGCGGTCGTGCCGTTCTGCTTCAGCTCCCCGTTGACCCACAGCTTCAGGGACAGGTTCTGCGGATCCGGGACCTCGTCCGCCGTCACCAGCCACGGGCCCAGGGGGTTGAACGTCTCGCAGTTCTTCCCCTTGTCCCACGTCCCGCCGCGCTCGATCTGGAACTCCCGCTCGGACACGTCGTGCGCCACCGCGTACCCGGCGACATGGGCGAGCGCCTCCTCGGTGGACGACAGGTACCGGGCCGTACGGCCGATCACGACCGCCAGCTCGACCTCCCAGTCGGTCTTCTCCGACTTCCGGGGCACCAGGACCGTGTCGTAGGGACCGACCACGGTGTCCGCGGCCTTGAAGAAGATCACCGGCTCGGCGGGCGGCTCGGCCCCCGTCTCGCGGGCGTGGTCGTGGTAGTTCAGGCCGATGCAGACGATCTTCCCGATCCGGGCCAGCGGCGGCCCGACGCGGAGCCCCGTGGCGTCCAGCGACGGCAGCTCCCCCGCCTCCGCGGCCGCCCGGACGCGGCCGAGTGCCGCGTCGTCGGCGAGCAGCGTCCCGTCGATGTCCTCCACGACACCGGACAGGTCCCGCAGGACTCCGTCGGCGTCGAGCAGCGCGGGCGTCTCCGTTCCCGCCGTACCGACTCGCAGCAGCTTCATGATCACTATCTCCCTAGCTCGCGGGGGCGCCCGCCGACGGGTGCAGCCATCGGATGACTGGTCGATCCTCCAAGCTGCGTGTCCGGTCCGCAATACCCGGTTCACGGACTGGACCGTCGCCACCACGGCTCAGCGGTAGAGGGCCGCCCGCTCGAGAGCCGCCCACGTCGAACTGGTCACCACGTAGAGCGCGGCCGCCAGGGGCACCACCGCGACGGTGAAGAGCGTGAAGAAGGACATGAAGGGCATGGCCTTGCTCATCACGCCCACCCCGGGCACCGGCTGCCCGTCGGTCACCGGCATGACCGGGTTCGCGGCCATCATCCGCTTGGTGCGGCGGTAGTTGAAGGTCGCCACCAGCACCACCAGCGCGAAGAGACAGACGTACACGAGCCCCGCTCCCCCGAACACCCCGCCGTGACCGAGCGCGTCCGCCCAGCGTCCACCGAGCGGGGCGGCGAACAGCTCGTGGCTGAGCAGTTCGTTCGCCTTGCCGCCGATCGTCGTGTTGGAGAAGAGGTGGTACAGCAGGAAGAACGCGGGGAGCTGGAAGAGTCCGGGCAGACAGCCGGACAGCGGTGAGACCTTCTCCTCGGCGTGCAGCGCCATCACCGCCTTCTGGAGCTCGGCGGGGTCCTCCTTGTGTTTCTTCCGCAGCTCGGCGATCTTCGGCTGGAGCCTGGTGCGGGCCTTCTGGCCGCGGGCGGCGGCACGGGACAGGGGGTGCACGAGCAGTCGTACGAAGGCGGTGAACAGGACGATGGCGGCGGCGGCCGCGGTGGCGCCGAAGAAGGGGTGGAGCAGGTCGGCGAGGTGTTGGACCAGATCAGCGAAGACGGACATGGGTGAGCCCTCCGGGGGTCTCGTCGTGCCGGGAGTGGTGCGAGGCGGCAGGACGGCCCGCGCGGAACACCCCGGTGCGCGAGGGGCTCCTACGCGGTGATCGTCCGGAGGGTGTGACCGGGCGCCCGGGGGCGGGGGCGGCCCTTGGCGTCGGGGTCGCGTTGCGGCAGGAAGGCCGTGCGGCGGGCGCGGTCGCGGATGGCGGTGCGGACCCGGGTGGGCGGTACGGCGGGCGCGCAGCGCGAGGCGAGCAGCGAGCAGGCGGCGAACGCGGAGCCGGCCGCGGCGGTCGCGGCGAGCGCGACGGCGGCGGAGAGGCTGCTCGTGTCCAGCAGGACGACGTCGAGGACGAGGAGCAGGAGCACGGCGGCGGGGCGCGGTGCCGTCCAGTTGCGGATCACGGCGCTCCCCCTCTCCCTGTGGTCGGTCCTCCCCCGGTTATACCTGATCGACCGCGACGGGCTGCAAGAGCCTCCTCGGCTTGAGCAGGGCGCGGCTGACCGGATCCGCCGGGTCCGGATCGAGTCCTGGGCCCGGCACCATCAGCACCTCCTCGACCGGTACGACGACCGCGCAGGCGGGGCATTCGCCGTAGGAGCCGAGTTCGGTGCCGCACTCGGTGTGCCGGAAGAGGCGCAGCGCGGTCTCGCCGCGGTGCTCGCGGCCCCAGCGGCCGAGGGCGCGCAGGGTGGGCCACAGCGCGAGGGCGCGGTCGGTGGTGACGTACTCGTCGCGCGGCGGGGACTCCTGGTACCGGCGCTTCTCGAGGATCCCTTCCTCGGTGAGCATCTGGAGGCGGGCGGCGAGGACCGCGCGCGGGATGCCGAGGTGCACGAGGAAGTCGTTGTAGCGCCGGACGCCGTACAGGGCGTCGCGGACGACGAGCAGGGTCCAGCGCTCGCCGACGATCTCCAGCGCGTGGGCGATCGAGCATTCCTGTGTCGCGTAGTCCTTGCCCAGTGCCATGCCGCCCACTGTAACCATTTCCCGGCGGTGGGTTCAATGACCGAACTCACTCTGCTACGGTCTCCGCCATGGCTAGGTTCAATGAACGAACTCTTACCGAGGTGAAGGCCGCCGAGACTCCCCAGGCGTCTTCCGCGCACCCCACCGCCACGCTCACCCTGACCAGCGCCGCCACCGCCGTGGCCCTCATGACCTACACGGCGCCGATGGTCACGCTCCCCGATGTCGCCGCCGACCTGCACACCCCGCTCTCCGCCCAGGCCTGGCTCCTGAACGGCACCCCGCTCGGCCTCGCCGCCCTCCTCCTGGTCGCCGGCTCCCTCGCCGACGACTACGGCCGCCGCCGGATCTTCGTCGCCGGCACCCTGGCACTCGGCCTCACCACGGCCCTCGGCGCGCTCACCTCGTCCACCTGGCTGTTCACCCTGGCCCGGATCGCCCAGGGCGCGGCCAGCGCGGCACTCCTCGCCAGCAGCCTGGGCCTGATCGTCCACGCCTTCCCCTCACCGCGCGGCCGCCTGCACGCGACCGGCGTGTGGGGCGCGTTCGTGAGCGGCGGCATCGCGGTCGGCCCCCTGCTGAGCGGCGCGATGCCGAACTGGAGAGTGTCGTACGGAGTTCTCGGCGCCGCCGCCGTGCTGGTGGCCGCCCTGTCCGCACGGTTCCTGTCGGAGTCCCGGGCACCGCGCCGCGGCCGCCCCGACCTCGCCGGCGCCGTGACGTTCGGGCTCGCCCTGGTCGCCCTGGTGGCGGCGCTGACGCTGGGCCGGGACGGCTGGCTGCGGGCGCCGATCGGGCTGTTGCTGCTGGCGTCCGTGGTCCTGCTGGCCGTGTTCGCGGTGGTGGAGCGCCGCTCGGCCGGCCCGATGATCGACCTGGGCCTGCTGCGCCACCGCCGCTTCCTCGCCTCGTCCTCCAGCGGCCTGTTCACGGGGCTCGCGGTGATCGGCCTGTTCAGCTTCCTCCCGGCGCTCCTCCAGCAGACGGTCGGCCTGTCCGCGATGGACACGGCCTGGCTGTTCCTCCTCTGGTCCGGCCTGTCCTTCGCGGTGGCCCTCCAGGCCCGGCGCCTGGCGGGCCGGGTGCCACCGCGCCGGCAGCTCGCGATCGGGTTCCTGCTGCACGCGGTGGGCGTCCTGGCCATGCTGGGCGCGCTGGACGCGGGCTCCTGGCTGCGGCTGCTGCCCGGCCTGGTGATCGCCGGCGTCGGCAGCGGCCTGCTGAACGCGGCGCTCCCGCTGCTCGCCGTTGAGTCCGTCCCGGCCGCCCGCGCGGGGATGGGGTCGGGCGCCCAGCAGACCCTGCGCTACATCGGCTCCTGCGCCGGAGTCGCCCTGACGATCGCGATCGCCACCTCCTCCGGCGGCGGCCTCGCCCACGGCGCGGACATCGCGATGCTGGTGTCGGCGGGGCTGGCGCTGGTGGCGGCCGCGAGCGTGGTGGCACTGCGGGAGCGGTGATGCCGGGTGGTGCCGGGTGATGCCAGGTGCTGCCAGGTGGTGCCGGGTGATGCCGTCAGCGCGGCCGCATCGACACGAGCTTGCCCCACACCACCAGCCGGTAGCGGGACGTGTACTCCGGGGTGCACGTGGTGAGGGTGAGGTAGTAGCCGGGCGCGGTGTAGCCGTAGCCGGGATGAACCGTCGAGCGCGGGATCGGGCGGAGCACCCCCGAGTCCCGGGCCGAGGTCTGGCGCAGCGTCCTGTCCACGGCGTACGTGTAGACCGCGCTCCGCGTCTCCACCAGGACCGTGTCCCCGCGCGCGAGGCGGTTGACGTACCGGAAGGGCTCGCCGTGGGTGTTGCGGTGCCCGGCGAGCGCGAGGTTCCCGGCCCGGCCCGGCTGTCCGGTGCCGGGGTAGTGGCCGACGTACCCCTTGTTGAGGACCCTCCGCTTGCCGACGCCCTCGGCGACGGGGACGCGGAGGTGGAGGCGGGGGATGCTGAGGACGGCGTACGCCTGGGACGGGTCGGGCGTCGGGGCGGCGGGGTCCGGGACGGTGGCCGGGGCGCCGCGCCCGGCCGGAGCCCCCGGAGGTCGCGCGGCGGTGGACGGGGACCCGGAGTCGCCGGTGGAGTCGGCGGCGGGACCGGGGTCGGCTACTCCGCCCTCCCCCCACTCCCCCTCCAGCGCCTCGACCCCGCGCCGAGCGCCCTCCTTGGCCTCCCGGTTGGTCCACCACAGCTGGTGCACGACGAGCAGCAGCAGAACCAGGCCCGCGGTGACGAGGAGTTCGCCGCCGGTCCACACCGCGCGTCGGCGACGCTCGCGCCGGCGCCGGGCTCCGTGGTGCAGGACGCGCTGCCGCATGGCTCACCCCTCCCCGGACGGGCCGCCCGCACGATAAGGGCCGGCCCCTCAAGTCACCAGGGCCGGGAGCCTCGTAGACCCGAAGCAGCCGTGGCCGCGTCCGGTATACCGAACTTCCTCCACTGGTTTTAAGAAGGGCTGTCAGAACCCTCGACAACCCCACTGGCCACACCCGATGCTTCGTCGTGGCATGAACGGGGCAGGCCACGACGCGGGTCAGAAGCCGCGTCGATCCATCGGAGTGTCGACCCATCGAAGTGTCGACCCATCGGAGTTCGGAGTAGCCATGATCCGACGCAGAACGCTGCTGACAGCCGCGGGAGGCACCCTCCTCGGCAGCGCGCTGGCCACCGGTACCGCCCGTGCGGACGCCACGATCGCCGTGAACCCGGGCACGTCGTACGGCACCTGGGAGGGCTGGGGCACCTCCCTGGCCTGGTGGGCGAACGTGTTCGGTGCCCGGGACGACTTCGCCGACATCTTCTTCACCACCAAGTCGACGTCGTACAACGGCACTTCGCTCCCGGGCCTCGGCCTCAACATCGCCCGCTACAACCTGGGCGCGTCCAGCTGGAACACCGTGAGCGGCTCGTCGATGGTCGCCTCGCCGAACATCCCGGCCTTCAAGCAGATCGAGGGCTATTGGCAGGACTGGAACAACGAGGACCCGACGTCCTCGGCGTGGGACTGGACGGCGGACGCGAACCAGCGGGCGATGCTGGTGAAGGCGACCCAGCGGGGCGCCGTGAGTGAACTCTTCGCGAACTCGCCGATGTGGTGGATGTGCAGCAACCACAACCCCTCCGGCGCCTCGGGCGGCGGCAACAACCTCCAGACCTGGAACTACCGCCAGCACGCCTCCCACCTCGCCGCGACCGCCCTGTACGCCAAGAACAACTGGGGCGTGAACTTCTCGTCGGTCGACGCCTTCAACGAGCCCTCCTCGTCCTGGTGGACGGCGACCGGCACGCAGGAGGGCTGCCACATGGACGCCTCCGTCCAGTCGGCCGTACTGCCGTACCTGCGCAGCGAGTTGAACAACCGCGGCCTGACCGGCGTGAAGATCTCGGCCTCCGACGAGACCAGCTACGACCTCGCCCGCACCACCTGGAACTCCTTCAGCTCGACGACGAAGGGGTACGTGAACCGGGTCAACGTCCACGGCTACCAGGGCTCGGACGGCCGCCGGGACCTCCTCTACACGGACGTGGTGACCACGGCCGGCAAGGCCCTGTGGAACTCCGAGACCGGCGACGGCGACGGCACCGGCTACACCACGGCCTTCAACCTCCTCTACGACTTCCGCTGGCTGCACCCCACGGCCTGGGTCTACTGGCAGGTCATGGACCCGACGGCGGGCTGGGGAGTGATCAAGTACGACGGCAGCACCCTTCAGGCCGGCGCGATCGAGACGAAGTACTACGTGCTGGCCCAGTTCAGCCGTCACATCCGCCCCGGAATGAAGATCATCGACACGGGTGTGAGCAACGCGGTCGCGGCCTACGACTCCTCCGCCAAGCGCCTGGTCATCGTGGCCCTGAACACCTCGACCTCGGCCCAGACCCTGACCTTCGACCTGTCCCGCTTCACCACGGTCACGGGCGGCTCCGGCGGCGTGGTCCCGCGCTGGAACACGGTGACGACGGGCGGCGACAAGTACGTGTCGTACTCCAACACCTTCCTGAGCGGGAAGTCGGTGGCGGTGCCCTTCGCGGCGAAGGCGGTGCAGACGCTGCAGATCGACGGTGTGACGATCTGAGGTCTGCAGATCAATGGTGTGACGACTGAGGGCCGCAGATCGACGGTGTGACGGCTGAGGGCGCGGGTGCGGGCCGGGGCCCTGTGCGGCCCGGCCCCTGGCCTGCACCTCCCTCTTCTTTGTCACTGATCGGCAGTACGGTGTCACCCATGCGCCCCGACACGCCTGCCGAGAACGTCGACCACAACGCCGAAGCGGCGCGCCTGGAGCGGACCGCCGACCGGTATCCCGAGGACGCCGAAGCCCTGCTCCTGCAGGCCGCGGCCCATCTGGAACTGGCCGGCGACCGCCCCGCCGCGTCCTCCCTCTACGACCGGTTGCTGTCCTCGTCCCAGGGCCTGGACAACCCCCATCTGGTACGAGCCCTCAAGGCAGCGAACCTCTGGGAGTACGGCCATGAGGCCGAGGCCCGCGCGATCATCGAGGGTGTCCGCACGGCGTCCCCCCGGGACCCGGCCCCGTGGGTGATCGTCGCCGAGGCCCTGGAGTCCCACGACGAGCTGGAGCAGGCGCAGGAGACGTTCACGGAGGGAGCGAGGGTCCTCCTGACGGACGTACCGGAGCCGCCGTACTCCACGCATCCTCTGTTGTTCGGCCGCCACCGCGTCCGCCGCATGCTGGGCGTGGCCCACGACGACTGGGACCTCCTGGCGGACACCGTCAACTCCTCCCCCATCTCCCTGGACGAGCTGCACGACCCGAAGCGCGTCTGGTCCCTCGGCTCGGAGAACCCGGCGGAACTCCAGGCGGAGATCTCCCGCCTGCGCGCCGAACTCGGCACGTTCCGGGAGGCGTTGTCCCGCCCCTTCCCGGTGGCGGTCCTGCACTGGCCCGCTTCCGAACTGACGGAACTGGTGAGCGCGTACCCCTCGCTGTCCTCGGAGTACCCCTCCCAGGAGGAGCACCTGGCGACGATAGAGGCCTCCCTGCGCGAGCTCTCCGCCTCCGGCACGGCGAACCTGGGCATCGTGTCGGGCACGGTCCCGTCGTACGAGGCGTTCGCGGCCTCGGAGGGCTCGTCCCCGGCCGACACGACCCTGCTCCCCCAGTACGCCACGACGCTGGCGGCCCGCGGCCGCGCGGTGGAGTGGCCGCCGCAGCGGGGGACGGCGTGCTGGTGCGGATCGGGGCGGATTTATGGGGAGTGCCACGGGGAGTGAGCGAACGCTGAGCGGGGCGGGTTCGAGGCGCTGCCGACCGGCGCCGGACCTGCCCCTGCCCCTGCCCCTGTCCTACAGATCCGCGACCGGGCTGCCCGGTATGTACGGGGACTCCCCCGTCACCAGCCAGGACTGAAGATCCCGCAACCTCGCGAGAGCGGCCTCGTAGTAGCTCGCCGGTTCAGGCCGGGGAAACCGCGGATGCTCCGTCTGCCCCGGAAGCCAGTCGGCACATATCCAGAACCCTTCCACGAGCCACCGCGGCAGGTCCTGCTGCCCCCGCGCCTCGAACGCCTCACACACCCCGCGCATGGCCCGCTCCAGCCGGGAGAAGGCCTCCTTGTCCCACCTGTGGTCCCGGATCATGATCGTGAGAAACGCGTCCTCGTACTCCGAGAACTCCTGCCGCAGCACGGCGAGATCGTCCATGGGGCCATGATGCCGGGGACCACTGACACTTCGATCGGCGCAGGCGGCAAGCCAACCCCCGAACCGTCACCTCAGGCATTGCCCAGGTCAGAGCGGCGCAAAGTGTGTGTCACCCCTTGCTTCGCAAACGTAAAAGATCCTTTCCGGAAGGCTCCCGTCCGGAGATGCTGGCCGCTGCGACAGCTTGCGAACGGGGAGCGGGATGGGCGGGCAGTTCGGGGTGGCCCCCGAGACGTTGACGGAGTTGGCGGGCAGGTTCGACCGGGAGGCCGCGGGGCTTGCCGGGCCGATCGGGACCTTCTCCGGGAGCTCGGCCGAGATCGGTGAGGCGTTCGGGCTGCTCGGGACCTGCGACGGGGCGGCGGACAAGTACCGACAGTTGCTGGACAGCACGGCGAAGGCGCTCGGCCATCTGCCGGACGTACTGCGGAGCGACGCCGACCGACTGCGGCTGAACGCCACCCACTACGCGAACTCGGACCAGATCGCCCTCGGTCATCTGCACACCGCGGCCTCGGGTGGCCGTTCGTGAGCGTCAACAGCTGGATCGACGGCAAGGTCCTGGAGATCCTCCAGGCGTCCGGCGTGGAACTGCCCGGCGGCGACGGCGACGCGCCGCGGGACGAGAACGACCAGTGAGAGCCCTCAGCGACGTGACCCTCGCGGCGGTGTGGACCCCTGACCCGGACCATCCCTACACCTGGACCAAGTTCCTCGGCTTCTGGTGCCTGGTGGCCGGGGTGGGGATCGCCGTTCTCGGCCTCACCTTGAGCGTGGTGCTCGTACGGGGCGTCGAGGACAGGAAGTGGGGCGGGTACGTGATCGGCCCGGTGATCCTCGCCCTCGGGCTTGCGATCGGGTACGTCGGGATCCGGCTTGTGTAGGAGTTTCGCGGCTGTCTTCACCCCCAACCCGGACCATCCCCTTGCCTGGACCGGATTCTTCGGGTTCGTGGCCATGGTGATCGGCTGTGCCACCGCCGCCATCGGGGCATACGCGGCGTTCAGCACCTGGCGCGAACTGGAACCGTCGCGCCGCCGCGCACAACTGCTTCCGCTCACCATCCTGGCCGCCGTCTTCCTGGCCGCGGGTCTGACAGTCGTAGCTTTCGGCATATGGCTGTTCTGAGGGCGGCCGCCCAACGGCAAGAAAGCGGTAGGCGGGACCGCCAACCCCCCAGCCGGCACTGATCGCACCGAAGCGAGCGCCGGGCAAGTGCCTTTAAAGACACACTATTTACCCAAAGGATCTTCACTGATCCCGAACCGGGTCCATAGGATGCGCAGATCAACAGGCCTGGCCAAGGGGGGACTTGGGCTGGCCCTCAGTTCCCGAGGGGGATTCATGCGTATACGCGTTGCGGCCGTCGCCGTCTCCGGTGCCGTCGTCCTGTCCGCGCTCGCTCTTCCGGTGGCCGCCCAGGCGGCGGAGCGGACAGGTTCGGCGGCGAAGCTCAGTTCCTTCGCCTCGAAGTCCGTACAGCCGAGGGACTCGTTGGGCAACACCAAGTTCTCGCACGCGGTCATCAACGGCGGCAAGGACATCGTCCTCGGCACCACAGGCACGAAGTCCGTCACCGTCACCTACACCGCGACGGACCAGAACGGCGTCGCCCTCACCGAGGCCTTCCTGTGGCAGGGCACCGACAGTTCGACCACGGACGGCATCACCGGCGGCCTGGGCACGGACGACGACCCCGACTGCACGGAGACGGCGACCCAGGGCACCTACACCTGCAAGGCCGTCTTCAACATCCACCCCGCCACCGACATGAAGGACAACGGCGTGGCCGGCACCTGGAAGCTGTTCCTGGGCGGCTGGGACCTGTACGCGAACGCCAGCTACAACGACGACGTCGCCACCACCTCGATCAAGAAGGCCTCCACGCTGACCGCCAACGCCACCCCCGAGCCGGTCAAGAAGGGCAAGACCATCACGGTCACGGGCAAGCTGGCCCGCGCGAACTGGTCGACGGGCAAGTACGCGGGCTACGTGTCCCAGCCCGTGAAGCTTCAGTTCCGCAAGAAGGGCAGCAACACCTACACCACGCTCAAGACGATCAAGACCAACAGCACCGGCGTCCTGAAGACCACCACCAAGGCCACGGTCGACGGCTTCTACCGCTACGTCTTCGCGGGCACCGCCACCACCGCCGCAGCGACGGCACCCGGCGACTTCGTCGACGTCAGGTAACCGGCCCGGCACAGCACCGCACGCCGACAATCCGCTGCCGGGCCGCCACCATGCACCACGGCGCCCGGCATCACACCATTTGAGGGCTGGCGGACGGCCACACTCAGTAGAGCGGCGTTCGCTGGAATCGCGGGAGCGCGCATGGCGGGCCCGGTCGGGAGCCTCCTGCCGAGGTGCCGGCCGCCTCGGCACCTCTCGACCGACTCGGCGACCTACCAGCCCCGCCACGCCCATCCGCACACCCCACCCACGGACCGCCGCCGAACCGCCCCGGCGTGCAGGCGAGACGCGCCCGCGCCCCAAAAACCCCGACCCCCGCCCCAACCAACCCACCCGCGAACCCACCCGGGCCCCGCTCTCCCCAGGCCGCCCGCTCGCTTCTCCCCCGTGCCGGAGCGGACTGGGTCAAGGGTCGGCCGCAGGCCGATCGCCGCAGGCGACGCGACCGCAGGGAGCGCCCTTGAGGCAGTCCGTGGAGGCACGACACTGGCCGGGAAGCGGGCGGCCGATAGACTTTACGGTCGCGTTCCCGGACACCCATCAAAGACCTCTCGGCCCTACTCGGCGATCTATCAGCCACTCACCTGTGCCGCAAACGGCTCGGCATGCGTCGGTACTGAGGCCACCAACGCGATCCACGAACCGTCCGCGAACCCCAGCTCGAAACGGCCGCGCTGGAGCACACCCTTGGGATTCGCGCGGACGCCGACGACGGCATCTCGTGGTGCCTTCCACTGCAGTTCATACGCCGTCGTGGTCTGCCAAAGTTTCGCGCGGTCCGCGAGCACGAGCACTCGTCGGTCAGTGAACGCAACCGCCAACCTGGTAGCGGGCAAACGCGCGGCACTGTAGTGCGTCACCAGGAACTGCCCGGCCTGGCTGTCCCAACCGCCGTACATGCCTTTGCCGTGGGCCGCCTGAGCGAGGGTGTCGTCAACCGCCAGCTCGACGCCCTCCAGCATTCGTTCCACACCGCCGACGGGCTTGGGTTCCCTCCGCCGCAGGAACCTCTGTACTGAGCCAGGGAGTCGGGACTTGATCCGGCGTTCCAGCTCCGACTCCTGGACCGGCTGCCGCAACCAGACCGGCCGCTCCGGCACCCCGGGGGCCATCTCCCCCTCGCACACCGCGATCAGCTGTTCTCCCGGCTGGAGGTACGGCTGGACCTGGTCGCGGCAGTCGCTGTTCATTCCCGCATCTCTCCGGTTGGACGAGGTGGTCAGCCGAACAGATTGTCCCTGAGACAGGGCCGCTCTTTGGCGCCGGGGACCCGAATGCCTGGCTTCGGCATCGAGGTCTCGCAACCGGGCGTGCTCAGGACGACGTCGTTGTCCTGACTGTCGACCGCGGGCCGGTCCTCGACCCCGCAAACGCCCGGCGTAGCGGCACACTGACGTCTCACAACCAGACGGTGGCGCGATCTCACCATCGGCTGCCTGAAAATGATCACTTTTCTACGCGACGCCTTCGACTGTCAGTGGTTGCTGTTAGAACTGATTCCTATCGGTGGGAGAGATCAAAGGAGCAGTCGTGGCGGATGCGGGGGACCCGACGCAGTTGGGCAAGGGCGTCTACGAAAAGCTCGTCACGCAGGATCTTCAGGATCAGATGCTGGGCCTCGAAGCCGCAGGATGGAAGGCCATCGACGCGGAGGTCAGCAAGGAGTCCACGCCCCACGTGTTGGCCCGTCACATCGGCGAGGTGGTAGGACGCAGGCTGGCCCAACTCCCTCAGAAGGAGCAGGTGGCCGTCGCCAACCACATCATGCGGTCGCTGGCAGCCAGCGTGCCCGACCCGGATGAGGACGGGATCGGCAGCATCATCGCCGACGGTCCTCGCCAGTTGCTGGCCGTCGCCGAACCGGAGGCACCTGGCGTATACGCGATCCGTCCGCTGACGCCTCTCTCCGAGACGGCGCTGATCACGAACGCTCCGGACGACCCCAATCTAGGCGCCGAACTGCGTGCGGAACTGGCGACGGCCAACGACATCGACTTGCTGTGCGCATTCGTCAAGTGGCACGGCATAAGGGTGCTCGAAGATTCCCTCCGCGCGGCGAGGGAGCGGGGCGCAAAAATCCGGGTCATCACAACCACCTACATCGGAGCCACGGACCGCCACGCGGTGGACCGTCTGGTGCGAGAGTTCGGCGCCGAGGTCAAGGTCAACTACGAGATCCGATCGACGCGACTGCACGCGAAGGCCTGGTTGTTCCGCCGCAACACCGGCTTCAACACGGCCTACGTAGGCAGCTCCAACCTGTCCAAGGCCGCTCTGTTGGATGGTCTGGAGTGGAATGTAAGGCTGTCGTCGGTCGCCACCCCCCGCGTGCTCGACAAGTTCGAGGCGACTTTCGACGCCTATTGGAACGACCCCTCTTTCGAGGCGTACGACCCCGATGAGGACGGAGAGCGACTGACCGAGGCCCTAGCTCGGGCGGGCGGGGGCGGGTCGGGCGATGACCTCAAGATCAACCTCTCGGGACTCGAAGTCCAGCCGTTCCCGCACCAGCGGGACATGCTGGAACGCCTTCGCGTCGAACGCGTGATTCGCGGCCACCACGAGAACCTCCTGGTCGCCGCGACCGGTACCGGCAAGACCGTCATGGCGGCTTTGGACTACCGGACCATGCGCGACCAGCAAGAGGGGAAACTCCCCCGACTGCTTTTCGTCGCGCATCGCAAGGAGATCCTGAAGCAGTCTTTGCGCACCTATCAGGAGGTACTTGCCGACGCCTCCTTCGGCGAGCTGTTGTTCAACGGCCAGGAACCCAGCGAATGGACTCACGTCTTCGCCAGCGTCCAGTCACTCAATCTCCAGCGCCTGGAACAGCTCGCCCCGGACCACTTCGACGTGATCGTCATCGATGAGTTCCACCACGCCACGGCAGGCACATACCGTCGCGTCCTGGACCACTTCAAGCCGACAGAACTACTCGGTCTCACCGCAACTCCGGAGAGGATGGACGGGCTCAACGTCCAAGACGAATTCTTCGACGGCCGGATCGCCGCCGAAATGCGACTGTGGGAAGCGCTCGAGGCCGACCTGTTGTGCCCGTTCCATTACTTCGGGATCCCGGATGGCACGGATCTGACCCAGCTGAATTGGCGTGCGGGTTCCTACGATCGGGACGAGCTCGGCAATCTCTACACGGCCAGTGACGCTCAGGCTCTCATCGTCATCAAGCAGGTTAGAGACAAGATCGCCAATCCTGCGGCCATGCGGGCACTGGGCTTCTGCGTGACCAAGGCGCACGCGCACTTCATGGCGCGCCAGTTCGAGAAGGTCGGCTTCCGGGCTGCGGCTCTCGACAGCGACTCGACTGCCGCAGAGCGCGAGCGGACACTGAGGGGCCTCAAGGACGGCAAGATCCAAGTCATCTTCTCGGTAGACCTGTTCAACGAGGGCCTGGACATCCCTGACGTCGACACCCTGCTTCTTCTGCGCCCCACGAACAGCGCGACGGTCTTCTTGCAGCAACTGGGACGTGGTCTTCGCCGTACGCCGAACAAACCGGTGCTGACCGTACTTGACTTCATCGGCCAGCACCGGGCCGAATTCCGCTTCGAGGAGCAGTTCCGGGCGCTCACGAACCTGTCCCGCAACCGACTGGTCGACAGCATCGAGCGCGACTTCCCCCAACTTCCCTCGGGCTGCCAGATCATCTTGGAGGGGAAGTCCAAGAAACTCGTCCTCGACAACATCCGCACGCAGCTCAACGCCACCATCAACACCCTCGCAAAAGAGGTCAGGGACTACAGCACGCCCAAGCTCGATGCCTATCTGCGCGAGAGCCGGCGGGACATCAAGGAGCTCTACAAGAGCGACAACTCGTGGACGAAGGTCCTGCGCAAGGCGGGCATCGTCAAAGAGGCCCCGCTACCCGGCGAAGAGGACCTCCTCAAACGCGTCCACGCTTTCCTCCATGTCGACGATCCTGAGCGGGCCCAGATGTACCTGCGCCTACTCGCCGACGACGCCCCGGATTACGACTCCCTCACCCACGCCGAACAGGCCTACGCCCGCATGCTCTTCTTCAACCTGTGGGACAAGGCGGGCGGCTTCTCCGGCTACCGGGAGGGCCTGGAGTCCTTGCGAGGCCAGCGCCTGCTCCGTGACGAACTGCAGCAGGTCCTGTCGTATGTCCTCGACCGCACGGATCACTTCCCCATCACCATCGAGGGGCCGCTCAGCCACCTTCCTCTGAAGATCCACAGCTCCTACAACCGTTCCGAGGTCTTGGCCGCTCTGGGAGTTGCACGCCTGGGCGGACAGATGCCCGGAGTGTTCGCGCAAGGTGTGAGCTGGATCGAGGAGATCAAGACGGACGCCCTACTGATCACCCTGGAGAAGAACGAGCGGGACTTCTCTCCCAGCATCCGTTACAAGGATTACGCGATCAGCCCCACCCGCTTCCACTGGGAGTCACAGAGCAACACACCGGAGAATTCCCCGACAGGTCTGCGGTACCAGCGGCACGAGCAGCAAGGGAGCCACATCCTGCTGTTCCTCCGCCGCTACAAGCGCAACGCCATCGGCAAATCGGAGCCGTGGATGTTCCTGGGGCCGGCCACATATGTCACTCACGTCGGCAGCAAGCCGATGGCGATCACATGGGATCTCCATCACCAACTCCCGGCCGATGTCTGGACGTACTCGACCATCGCGGCCGGATAACAAGGGAGGACCGGGTCACCATCGGCAGACTTGATTCAAGCAGCGCCGTCCGTGGCCCGGGTCCCTCCGCCTTCGATCAGATGGCTAGGGCTTCCATCTCTTCGGCCTCCGCCTCGAAGCGGGTCTGTGCGCGGTCCAAGGCCTCATCGGCGTCGCGTCCGTGAGCCCTCAACCAGTGGAGGACGTCGACCATCACATCGATCGCCGCTTCTTCGATCACCGCCACCGCTCCGGTCCCTGACAGCCATAGTCGTTGCCGTTCGCAGCCATAGGCGCTCAGCAAGGCCTCAACGCGGCTGACGCGAGCACCCCCACAGTGTCCTTCGGCCGACGGCAACCCCGTCGGCAGCTCGCACCATGTCACCTTCTGATCGGCCTGGAGCTGCACGCCCCAACGATCGGTCACGGCGCTGACCAGGGCCATCCCCCGACCGGACTCGGCTTCCGGCGCCGCGTCCAGGAGGGTCGGGAGGGCGCGGGTGTCGGGATCGCGTACCTCGATCCGCACACGATTCCCGCTCATCGAGACCACCAGAGTGGTGGGAGTACCGATCCCGACATGGTTGATGACGTTCGACACCAATTCACTGACACAGAGCTGAGCCGCATCGATGACACCGTGGAGTCCCCACAGCCCGAGGTGCAGCCGCATGATCCGCCGGAGCGCCGCGACCTCCTGCGGCTCCGCCGTGAAGGGAAGGCTCCAGGACTTCCTCGTGACACCAGCGATGCAGTCCATCCATCAACACCTCTACCTTCGACTCGAGTTGCCGAGTGCAACCAGTCACACACAGAGGGTTGCATTGGAACTCTCAAAATGGAACTCTCATTTCGTGCCTCTGGTGGTGTGCCCCTACGGCGAGCGCCCCCGGCGCGCGCCACCTTGCCGTCGCCTCGGGACAACCAGGACGATCTGCTGGATCGACACGAAGGGCCGCAGGAATGACAGTTGGACCCACGACCCGAAGGCGGCAACTCGGCGCTGACCTCAGGCGTCTCCGCGAGCGAAAGGGGTTGACCCTCGAAGAGGCAGGCACCCGCGTCGGCATCTCCAAAGCGACCTTGAGCCGCTACGAGACGAAGGAAGGGACCGTCAAGTGGCCGGCCGTAGACGCCCTCTGCCGCGAGTACGGCGCCTCCGACGAAGAACGTCTTGCCCTAGTAGAGCTAGCGAAGGGCGCCAAGATCCAGGGCTGGTGGCGGTCCCTCGACGACCCCATCCCCGAGTCGATGAACCTCATGCTCACACTTGAGGACGAAGTCGTACGCGAGGACCACTACGCCTGCATGTACATTCCTGGCCTGCTACAGACCCGCTCCTACGCGGAAGCCGTCCACCGGGCCTCGGAAGTGCAGTGCCCCGAGCGCGAAGTTCAGCACATGGTGGACATCCGCATGAAGAGGCAAGAGCTTCTCGAACGAGCTGAGCCCCCACTGCTCTGGTGTGTGATCGATGAGGCGGCGCTGCGCCGCAGGGTGGGTGGCCGTGAGGTCATGCAGGAGCAACTCCAGCACCTACTCACCATGACGCAACGACCGCACGTCACCGTCCAGGTACTCCCGTTCTCATCAGGCGCACACGCGGCTTCCGTAGGCAGCTTCGCCGTCCTGAGAGGGCCGACTCCCGAACTGGATGTGGTCTATGTGGACTTGCTCGGCGGTGGCCTCTTCATGGAGAAGCAACGGGAACTGGAGCGTTATAGATTGGCGTTCGAGTACCTCAGCGCACAGGCGCTCGACCTTGAGTCCTCTGCGGCGGTCATCCGCCGTATAAGCAAGGAGCTTTGATGGCGAAGGCACCGACGCACGAGTGGTTCAAGTCCTCCTACAGCGGAGGCAGCGGAACCGAGTGCGTGGAGGCCGCCTTTGTTCAGTCAGAGGTCCTGGTGCGCGATTCCAAGGCACCTGAACGCCCGTACGTCGTCATGTCTGTGGGCGCGTGGTGCGGCTTCCTGTCCGGAGTACGTCATGCCCCTTCCGAAGGCTTCTAGGAGCAGACAACCGTGAGCGGACCGTCCGCGAAGACGCCCGCACCCGTGCCACTGCCGTTGCTGACCATCGGCGATATCCGTTCCGCCCTCGGGTCCGGCCACGGGTTTTCAGAAGACCAGGCGTCGTTCGAAGCGGACCTCCAACGTGCCCTGGAGGTGTCGTCCGAGACGGATCTGAGCGCGGTCGCGTCGGTGATCGTTGATTACAGAGGCAGGATCCGCCTCTGCCAGGACCCGGACTTCGACATCGCGGTGCAGGAAGGCATCGATCTCGCAGGACGCCTGAAACGGGAGCCTGATGAGCGGTAGGTGGCCGTATTGCAGCGATGACAACCCGGCCACCCATCCTCACCAGGAGCCCATCGCGTGACCACCCTGACCGGCATCGACGTCCGTGCAACGCAGCACTGCGAGACCTCCGCCCTCGGTGTGCTCCTCCGGCACCAGGGCATCGACCTCTCCGAGCCCATGCTGTTCGGGCTCGGGCGCGGGCTGTCGTTCATCTACTGGGACAGCAAGGGCATGGGGTTTCCGTTCCTCGGGGGGCGAGTGAAGCCGTTCGAGCTCACCAGGAATCTGGCTGAGGGGCTCGGGCTCGATCTGCAGGTGCGGGAGACCAGCTCGCCCCGCAAGGCGTGGGCGAACGTCGTGGAGGTCATTGACGGCGGGCGGCCCGTGGGGCTGCAACTCGACAGTTACCACCTGGATTACTTCGCGTCGAAGGTGCACTTCGGTGGTCATGTCGTCGCCATGTACGGGTACGACGACCAGCTCGCCCACCTCGTCGACACCGAGCAGCAGGGCGGGGCGGTGTCCACCGGCCTGGACGGGCTGGCGCGGGCCAGGGCCGCGCGGGGGCCGATGACCGCCAGGCACCGGTCGTTCACGCTCACCGGTCAGCAGGATCTGCCTGTGCCCAGAGATGTGGTCCTTGCCGCCATCACCGCCTGCGCGGACACCTTTCTCCACCCGCCGATCGCCAATCTGGGCCACCGCGGCATCGAGAAGAGCGGCAAGCTGGTACCGACGTGGCTGCGGCGGAGCGACGACCCGCGGCGGGACCTTCCGCAGGCCGCGCTCCTGATGGAGAGGGCCGGTACGGGCGGCGCGCTGTTCCGCAACCTCTACCGTGACTTCCTCGCCGAGTCCGCCGAGCTGGTCGACAGTGATCATCTGCGCACCGGCCACCGGCTGTACGCCGAGGCGGCCGCCCTGTGGACACAGGTCGCGGCGCTGATCACCGAGGCCGGGGAGTCGGGCGAGGAGCAGTGCCTCGTACGGGCAGGCGCCACCCTTCTCGAACTGTCACGCATCGAGCGCGAGGCCATGCGGGCGCTCAGCCGGCTGGGGAGCGAGGGTCCCTGAGGGTGCTTCCTTCACTGTCACGTCGATCGGGAGCCCGCGTGTTCGACATCGACCGCACGGCAGGGCGGGAACGGCGGGACACACATCGCCGCTCGGTGGGGGCACCCGGTGCGGGGATACTGCCTCTCAAGCACCGATCCCGGAAGGCGGCACCATGCTCATCCTCTTTGGCACCAAGGGGTACCTGTACCAGCTCGCGATACTCACCCTGGTGTGCGGGCGGTGCGGGAATCCGGCCGCGCACACCCTGCGCAAGCGCGTCACGAAGTTCACGCTGTTCTTCGTGCCGCTGTTCCCGATCTCCACCAAGTACGCGACGCAGTGCACGTTCTGCGGCGCCGAGAACAAGGTGAGCGCGCAGGACGCGGAGCGGCTGGAGGCGCAGGCCGCCGCCGGCGGGCAGGGCGGTCAGGTGTACGGCGGCCAGGCCCCGCAGCAGCCGTACCAGCACTGAGGTCTCAGCCGAGCTTGCGGCCCGCCCCGTCGTCGGGTTCGGAGCCGTCGTGTCCGCAGTCGCCGCCGGTGGGGGGAGGGGGTGGCGTGACGGGCGTGACGGGCGTGACCGGCGTGACCGGCGTGACGGGGGGTTCCGGAGTCTCAGGGGGGTCAGTTACGGCCGGGGGATCGGGTACGGCCGGGGGATCCGAGTACGTCGGTGGGGCCGGTGTCTCCTCAACAGGCGGGGGGTCGGCGGGGGTCGGGGCGCCGGGATCCGGTACGGGCGTGTCCTTCCCCGGTGCGCCGGGCTTCGGCTGCTCGGGCTCGGGCTCAGGCTCGGGCGCGGGCGCGGGCTGCTCCCCCTTCGGCGGCTCCGGCGCGGGCTCCGGCGCGGAGGGCGACTCCACGGGCGGCTCCATCGGCGGCTCCGCAGGCGGCTCCGGTTCCTCATCCCCCGGCGCGGGGGCCACGGGCGTGGGACTCGGGTCCGGCACCTCCGGAGCGGGCTCCACAGGGCTGGGGCCCGGGTCCGGCACCTCCGGCGCGGGCTGCTCCGGCACCTCCGGGACGTCCACGACATCCCCGCCGCCCGAACCGCCCGAGCCGCCCGAGCCGCCCGAGCCGCCCGAGTCGTCCGAGCCGCCCGAGCCGCCCGAACCCCCCGAACCGCTCGAACTCCCAGAACCAGTGGAGTTGGCAGCGTCCCCCACGTCCTCGGCCACCGTCACCACAGTCCCCGCCCCACCGCCCCGAGTCCGACCAGGCTCCGCCTCATCCTCGACCTCAACCGGCCCAGAACTCCCCGGCGTCTCCCCCGCCGCCCCCGCGGACGGTCCCGCCACCGGCCCCTGTGCCACCGGCACCCTCCCCGGTGAAGTCACCGTCGCGGGAGACTGGTTCACGCCGAGGGACAGCACGACCGCGACCGCCGCCGCAGCCGCCGTACCGGAGGCCAGGGCGGCCTTGGTCTTCGGGCCCGCCGCACGGGCCGTACGGAAAAGCCCCTGTCCGGTCAAGGGAACGGACCCCACGGACCCCGCGGACCCCGCCGTGAGCGACGCCAGGAACTTCCCCGCTCCCCCGCCACCCACCGCGAAGACCAGCAGCGCCGGCCCGGCGAGCGCGGGCAGCCGGTTGTTGGCGCGGATCAGGACGGCGAGGCGCCCGCGGCACCCGTCGCAGGTGTCGACGTGGGCGAGGAGGCGCTCGGACTGGCGCGGGGTCGCGCCGCCGCGGACGTAGGCCGGCATGCGGACCCAGTGGACCTCGCACGCGGGATCGTCGGGGGCCTCGGTCTGCGAGCGCAGGAACGCCTGACGCATGCCTTCGCGGGCGCGGTGCAGCAGGACGGCCGTGGCGCCCTGCTTGGCGCCGATCTGGCGGCCGACCGTCTCCAGGGGCTGGCCCTCGGCGTCGGCGAGCCACAGGGCCCGTACCCAGCGTTCGGGGAGTTCGCCGAGGACGCGTACCAACAGGTCGGTGGAGGAGACCTGTTCGGCCGGGTCGTCCACGTGACGGTCCGAGGCGGCCCAGCCCTGTTCGGGGATCTGCGGGTCCCGCGGGGTCTCGTGGGTGGCGCTCGCGGCGGAGGACGCGAGGTGCCGGACGGTCGTCATGAGGTACGCCGGGACGTTGTCGATCTCGTGTCCCGCGGCCAGCCGCCGCCACACGCGGAAGTGCGCCTCGGCGACGAGGTCTTCGGCCGCCCAGGTGTTGCGGGTGAGCGAGCGGGCGTACGCGACGAGGCGTGGCTGTTCCTCCTCGTAGACGCGCACGTACGCGGCGGTCGCGGAGGCGGAGGCCTGAGCGGGCACTCTGGCCGGTTGGTCGGTCATGCAGGAACGCTCCAGTTCCCGGCGGTCGGGCCGCGGAAGGGTTTGTCAGCGTAGATGACAAAACTTTCAATCATTCAGTTCCGGCCGTGATTCAGATCACAGGAAAGAACTCCGGTCCCCGCGTAATGGAGAGGCACGTCCGCGGCTCGACAGGGCAAGTGACCCCAAGGGACCCAAACCGCACACCGGAGACGGAGACCACCGCCCATGCGCCCCACCACCCTGGAACAGACCGTCCGCGCCCGCCTGATCACCGCCGGCCACCCCGAACTCCCGGTGCGCCCCACGCTGCGCTACAGCTCCGCCGAGCCGTTCGCCGTGCACATCGACTTCCCCGCCCATGTCTCCGCCGACGGCGAGGGCGTGACGTGGATGTTCGGACGGGCGCTGCTGGAGGAGGGGCTCGGGAGACCGGCCGGGGAGGGGGACGTACGAATACGGCCGCACGGCTGGGCGAGAACCGTCATCGAGTTCCACTCACCGCTCGGCCTGGCCGTGATCCGCTTCGGCACGGCCACCCTCCGCCGCTTCCTGCTGCGCTCCTACGACGTCGTCGAGCCCGGCGCCGAGGACCTGGGCCCGGACCTCGACCACGGGCTCGCGTCGCTGCTCGACGAGGTGTGAGGGGGCGATCTCGACGGGGGGGGGAGCGGAACATGGGATTTTCCGCACATCAGCCGCGTAAGGGCCGACAGGCTCCTGCACCACCAGCGGCGTAAGGCCGACAGCCCCCGTCACAGGCCCATGGCGAAGTCCGCGACCGCCTCGAAGTCGGGGGCCCGCAGGCCGAGTCGGGGGTCGATCCGGCGCAGCAGAGCCCGGCCGTCGTGGTGTACGGCGACGAACTCCCGGTCCGTCTCGTCGAGTTCGTCGTCGAGCCAGGCGAAGGGGCGGCCGTGGGCGTGGGTGACGAGGTGGTGGGTCTTCCAGAAGGTGCCGTTCGGGCCGGGTGTGACGGTGGTCGGCCAGTCGACCACGGGGAGGGCCGGGAGGCCGAGGACGGGGGCGATGAAGGTGTTCGCCTCCTGGCGCCAGGTGGTCGCCCAGACGAGGTCGTAGCGGTCCGTCAGGGCGAGCAGCGCGCGTCCGTGGTCGGGGTTGAGCCAGACCCGCAGGGGCTTGACGGCGGACGGGGGCAGGCCGGGGTGCTGGGCGATCCAGCCGTCGGGCTTCATGCGGTGGGTGGTGTAGCCCTCGGGCCGGCGTTCGCGCTGGGCGGCGTACGGGTTGAGGGGGCCGTCGACGTCCAGGTAGAGGAGCGGGCGGCCGGCGTTCACGGCTGCTCGCGTCGGCGCTGTTCCCAGTCCGCCCGGGTGAGTTCGTACTCCACCTCGCCCTGTTCCGACCCTTCGATCGCCTCCGGCCAGTCACCGAAGAAGGTGCGCACGAAGCTCAGGCCGGACTTCTCCATCACGCGGCGGGAGCCCCGGTTGACGGTCATGGTGTTGGCGGTGACGCGTTCGACACCGAGGTCGGCGAAGCCCTTGCCGATGAGGGCGCGGGAGCCTTCGGTGGCGTAACCCCGGCCCCAGGCGGCCCTGTTGAGGCGGTAGCCCAGTTCGACGACGGCCGGGCTGTCGTCGTCGAGGGGCCGGAACTCGAACCAGCCGAGGAAGGTGCCCGTCGGCTTCTCCTCGGCCGCCCAGTAGCCGCGGGTGCCGAGGCCGGGGTGGTCGTGGAGGAGGCGGGGCAGGGTGCGGGTGCGGACGGTCTCGGGGGGTGTCGGGGCGCCCCCGGTGAGGAAGCGCATCACCTCGGGGTCGCCGTCCAGGGCCACAAGGTGCTCGGCGTCGGCCTCGGTGAACGCCCGCAGCCGCAGCCGTCCGGTCTCCAGGAAGACGTACGTCACCGGCCCCTCCTCCTCTGTTCGTCCGCCAGGAGCTGAGCCAACTGCCCGCCCCCTCCCGTCGCTTGCGTGCCTGAGGGAAGAGTCGCCGCCCCGCGGCCTCGGCGCCAGCCGTTTTCCCCGCCTTCCTCTGTGACAGCCCTGTTGCCGGAACTGTGGGGTCCGTCACAGCCGTTCGGCTGCCGGGGTGCTGGACTCGGCCGACCGGGGAACGCGAGTGGTCAGGGGGCCGGGATGTCGTCGTCGATTCGGCGTCTGCGGGGCGCCGCCACGCTGGCGGGGGTGGTGGCGCTCGTCGTGTACGTGTGGGGGCTGCTGCATCTCGCCGGCTCGGTCCTGGAGGCGGAGGACGGCGGCACGGACTCCGCGCCGCTGCCGCCGTGCCGTGGCAACGACCAGGCCGTCCATGTCATCGACTACTCGGTGAGTTTCCTCCCCCTCTCCTTCGACTGCGAGATGACGGGCGGCGGCAGCTACGCGGCCGGGGTGATCCCGGGGTACGTCAATCCCGTCGCCGTGGGCTCCGCCCTCGCCGCCGTCGGCTGTGCCGTGGCCTCCGCCTATGTCGCGGAGCTGCGGCTGCGCGCCGGGGCGCGCGAGGACGGGGCCCCCTAGGTACGGCGGGCGGGTCAGGCCGCGGGAGCCAGCTCCGCCTTGCCGAACAACAGCGCGTAACCGGAGGGCAGTTGGGCCAGCACGCGGTCCACCAGCTCGTCACCCACCAGCTGGGGCAGCACGCTCAGGACCGAGCTGACGTGCCAGCGCGCCGTCGCCGGGGTCGCGCCCTCGAGACGGCCGGCCACCGCGTCCACGAACTCCGGTGCGGCCAGGGGCGTGTTGAGCGGGATCCGGGAGGCGACAAGCCTGGCGGCCTCCTCGGGCAGGGCCCGGGCGAGGTCGACACGTTCGTCGCCGGTGACATGGTCGCCGAGGGCGGAGAGGACGACGCGGACGACCTGTTCCGCCTCCGCTCCGCTCGCGTACTGTCCGGCGTCCCGCACGGCGTCGACGAGCTCGCTCCACCGTGCCGTTCTGGTCACTCGATCCGCGCTGAGTGCGCTCATGTACGGGTCTCCTGGGGGTCGTTGCGCCCCGCGGGCGAAGGGGCCGGCCCGCGGGGGCGCGACTGCGTTGTACGTTCCTGGGCCTACGTTCGTGGGCCTGGGTTCCTGGGCCTGGGTGCCTGGGGTTCCTGGGCCGCCGAGGTCAGCCGCTGATCTGCTTGCGGCCGCCGTCGCCGCCCGTGATGTGGATCCGGCGCGGCTTGGCCTGCTCGGCCACCGGGATGCGCAGGGTGAGGACGCCGGCGTCGTACGAGGCGTCGATACGTTCCGTGTCGAGGGTGTCGCCGAGGAAGAGCTGACGGGTGAAGGTGCCCGTGGGGCGCTCGGCGACGATCATCTCCGCGCCCTCGGGGGCGGGGACACGGCGCTCGGCGCGGACGTTCAGGACGTTGCGTTCGACGTCCAGGTCGATCGTCTCGGGGTCGACACCGGGGAGGTCGAAGTGGACGACGAAGTCGTCCCCCGCCCGGTACGCGTCCATCGCCATCGCGGCGGGACGGGCGTTGGAACCGAGTACCTGCTGCGCGAGCCGGTCGAACTCACGGAAGGGGTCGGTACGCATGAGCATCACAGTCCATCTCCTTTCCACAGACTCTGCGGTGCGATGCCCTACGCCTTCTTATATAGCTCGGAGCCAGGAAACTTGACAAGCCCCGACTCAGGTTCGGTTGCCGATCCCGGTCCGGAGTTAGCCTCGGGGCACATCGACCGAGGAGGCAGACATGGCGAGGGTTCCCAGCGCGGCGATCGCGGCGGGCGGGCTCGTCGGCGGCTACGGCGTGGCCCGCTGGACGAAAAAGCGGCAGCTGGGCGGGGTGGTGCTGGCCGTCGCCGGGGCCGCGGCGGCCCAGCAGTGGCGGGCGCGGGCCGGCGGGAAGGCGGCCGGAGCCCTGTCGGCCGCCTACGTGGCCGCCTTCGCCGGGTCCCACCCGCTGGCCAGGAAGGTGGGTGCGTGGCCCTCCGTCTTCGGCGTGGCGGGCGCGGTGGCCCTGGCGTCCTGGGCGGTGGCCGACCGGAACGCCTGACCTCTCACCGGTCTCCCCGGGCCCGGTGGGTGAGCACGTTCACCACCCGCCCGTTCGGATCCCGGACGAAGAAGCGCCGTACACCCCACTCCTCGTCCCGCAGCTCCCGTACGACCTCCGCACCGGACGCCACGACCTGGGCGTACACGGCGTCGACGTCCTCGACCTCCACGCTCAGGTCGGGGACGACGGGCGCGGTGCGCTCCTCGGTGAGGAAGCTGATCTGGGCGGTCGGGTTGGCGGGCGACGCCATCGTCACCACCCACCCCATGTCCATGACCTCCTCGAAGCCGAGGAGGCCGTAGAAGTCACGGTTGGCGGCCAGGGCCTCCCCGGACGCGACGTGGATGTCGGGCATGATCCTGCGAATACTCATGGGCAGGCCACCTTCGTCTCTTCCCTCATTCCCTTTTCTGTTATCGACCGTCCCACCCTCGCGTCTCCTGACCGTCCCAGCCACCGGCACGCGAGGAATGACGCACGTGACTTCGACCGCACAGATCAGCCGCCGCAGCATGCTCAAGGCGGCGGGAGCCGCGGGTGTCGCGGTCTCCGCCGTCACCGCCGCGCCGGCCACCGCGGCCGGCGCGGGCTTCGCGCACCCGGGCCTGCTGCACACCGCCGCCGACCTCGCCCGCATGGCCGCCAAGGTGAAGGCGGGCGCCGCGCCCTACACGGCGGGCTTCGCGCGACTGACCGCCAACCGGCACGCGCAGAGCGGCTGGACGCCCCACCCGCAGACCACGGTGTACCGCGGCTCCGGCACCCCCCAGAACTACGCGACCCTCTACAACGACATCCACGCCGCCTACCAGAACGGCCTCCGGTACCACGTCAGCGGCGACGACGCGCACGCCGACACCGCCGTGGCGATCCTCAACGCCTGGTCGTCGAAGCTGACTTCGGTCGAGGGCAGCGCGGACCGCTTCCTCGCCGCCGGGCTCTACGGCTACCAGTTCGCCAACGCCGCCGAACTCGTCCGCGACCACCCGGACTTCGACCTCGCCCGCTTCCAGGACATGCTCAGCAAGGTCTTCGCCCCGCTCAGCGACGACTTCCTGGTCCGGCACAACGGCGCCGTCGTCACCAACTACTGGACCAACTGGGACCTGTGCGCCATGGCCTGCGTCCTGGCCACGGGCATCTTCTGCGACGACAAGGACCAAGTCGCCCGCGCCATCGACTACTTCAAGCACGGCGAAGGACTCGGCGCGATCACGA
This sequence comes from Streptomyces sp. NPDC001668, assembly GCF_042893155.1. Classification (NCBI taxonomy): domain Bacteria; kingdom Bacillati; phylum Actinomycetota; class Actinomycetes; order Kitasatosporales; family Streptomycetaceae; genus Streptomyces; species Streptomyces sp. NPDC001668. Next base: position 157,153 of record NZ_JBIAUQ010000001.1, on the reverse strand, counting down.
AGGCGATCCCCGTCGTGTACGACGACGGCCTCGCCGAGTGGCTGGAGGCGGGCCGGGACCAGGGGCACGCACTCCTCGGGGTCGGTCTCATGGGCACGTTCTGCGAGATGGCGTGGAACCAGGGGTACGACCTGTACGGCTACGACGACAGCCGGTTCCTCAAGGGGGCCCAGTACGTGGCGAAGTGGAGCCTGGGAGGGGACGTCTCCTACACCGCCAACACCCGCGCCAAGGGGGCCGTCGGAGGCTGGTCCGGCAGGGAGACCGCGTCCGCGGCGGCCGGCGTCGACCCCGCGATGACCCGCCCCATCTGGGCGATGATCGCCAACCACTACACCAAACGCCGGGGCCTCCCGGCGTCGTACGTCACCCGCATCGCGGCGAAGTCCTCGCCGGAGGGGGGTGGCGGGGACTACGGCCCCAACAGCGGGGGCTACGACCAACTGGGCTTCGGCACGCTGGCGTTCACACGGGACCGGGTACCGGACACGGGGGCGTCTCCTGCCCCTACGGCCCCCTCGCCCTCCGGTGCGCGGCCCCAGACCGGGGGTACGGCGTCCCCCGCCGGGGGCCAGGACCTCGCGGCCTCGGGTTCCGGCGACGTGGTGGGGTGGGCTGCGGCTGCGGGGGTGACGGCGGTGGCGGGGGGACTGCTCTTGCTGCGGCGACGGGGGCGCGCCTAGGGGGTGCCGGGTTCGGTTGTCGGGCGGGTGCGGGCCGGTGGGGGCTGGTCGCGCAGTTCCCCGCGGGGCCGCTGCGCTGGGCTTGGGCGGGGCGCCTAGGGGGGTGCCGGGTGCGGTGGTCGGGCGGGTGCCGGTGCGTGGGGGCTGGTCGCGCAGTTCCCCGCGCCCCTAGGGGGTTGCAGTTGCCCTGCGCCACGACGGACCGTTCGCTACGCCTCGCGCGCCACCGCGGGCCGTTGGCCGCGTACGGCGCGCAGGGGACGGGGTGGGGGGTGTCCGCCCGCAGCGGCCGGCGTCCGTTACCGAGCCCATTTGAAATGACCGAGCCGCCGGACCGAGGACGGATACCCCCCACCCCGGCCCCGACCCACAACCCACCGCACGCGCTACACCAGCCCCCACCGAAGCCGAGCCAGGCCGCCGCAGGCATCTCAGGGGCGCGGGGAACTGCGCAAAACGCCCGCCCCCACCCACCCGCACCCCGAACAAGAACCGCTCAACCGCCGGAAGCAGTAAGCGGAGTAGCAATATCCTCCAACGACCGCCGCTCCGCCCGCACCGCCAAGAACCACGCCACCAGACCAGCCGCACACATCAGCCCCGCACCGATCTGGAACGCCAGCACCGTGTCCCCCACCTTCCCCGTACTCGTGAGGTCGGCGAACAGCAGCGGTCCGCTGATGCCGCCCGCCGCCGTGCCCAGCGCGTAGAAGAACGCGATCGACATCGCCCGCGTCTCCATCGGGAACACCTCGGACACCGTGAGGTAGGCACTGGACGCCCCCGCCGACGCGAAGAACAGCACCGCGCACCAGCACGCCGTCAGCGTGCCCGCGCTCAACGCCCCCTGGTCGAACAGCCACGCCGTCCCGAACAGCAGCAGCCCGGACAGCAGATACGTGGACGAGATCATCACCCGCCGCCCCACCGTGTCGAACAGCTTCCCCAGCAGCAGCGGGCCACAGAAGTTGCCGATGGCGATGACGGCGAAGTAGTACCCGGTGTCGCCCGTCGGCACGTCGAAGAACGTCGTGAGGATCGCCCCGAACCCGAAGGTGATCGCGTTGTAGAGGAAGGCCTGCCCGATGAAGAGCGAGAACCCCAGCACCGACCGGCGCCGGTAGTCCGAGAACACGGTTCGCGCGATCTCGACGAACGTCACACTCCGCCGCTGATGGATCGTGATCTCACCTTCGGGCCGCGGCAGAGCCTCGTCACCCCGCTCCGCCGCCACCCGCTTCTCGATCGAGGAGACGATCCGCTCGGCCTCCGCGTCCCGCCCGTGGATCAGCAGCCACCGCGGACTCTCGGGCACGTGCCGCCGTACGAGAAGGATCACCAGCGCCAACACCGCGCCCAGCGCGAACGTCAGCCGCCACCCCACGTCCTTCGCGAAGATCTCCGTGTTCAGCGCGACGATCGACAGCAGCGATCCGCCCACCGCGCCCAGCCAGAAGCTCCCGTTGATCATCAGGTCGACCCGGCCCCGGTACTGCGCCGGGATCAGCTCGTCGATCGCGGAGTTGATCGCCGCGTACTCCCCGCCGATCCCGAACCCGGTCAGGAAGCGGAACAGGAAGAACCACCACGACTCGAAGGACACCGAGGTCAGCGCCGTAGCAGCCAGATACACCGCCAGGGTGATCATGAACAGCTTCTTGCGGCCCCACTTGTCCGTCAGGCGCCCCCAGAACAGCGCCCCCACGCACGCCCCGGCCACGTACAGCGCCGCCGCGATCCCGGTGACCTGCCCGGAGGAGATGGCGAGCCCGCTCCCCGGTTCGGAGAGCCGGCTCGCGATGTTTCCGACGACCGTGACCTCCAGGCCGTCGAGGATCCACACGGTGCCTAGTCCGATGACGATCGTCCAGTGCCAGCGGGACCAGGGAAGCCGGTCGAGTCTGGCGGGGATGTTGGTCGTCACGGTGCGGCCGGTATCGGCCTGGGCGGTGGTCACGGACGGGCTCCCTCCTCGTCGAGCGGTACTCGAACGACCCCACCCGGGTGCCCCCGACCTGCCCGCCTACGCCCCCAGCGCGCGCGACACGGTGTAGATCAGCAAGCCCACCAAAGAGCCCACGACCGTGCCGTTGATCCGGATGAACTGCAGGTCCCGGCCGATGTGCGCCTCGATCTTCCTCGTGGTGTGCTCGGCGTCCCACCCGGCCACGGTGTCCGTGATCAGGGAGGTGATCTCGCCCCGGTAGGTGGTGACCACGTACACCGCGGCCCCCTCCACCCAGCCGTCGACCTTCGTCTGCACCTTCGGGTCCACGGCCATCCGCGCGCCCAGCGACAGCAGCGACGCCCGCACCCGCAGCCGCAGCTCACTGCGCTCGTCCTCGGCGGCGGAGACGATCATCGACCGTACGGAGGTCCAGGCGGAGGCGATCAGGTCCTGCACCTCACCGCGCCCCAGCACCTCGCCCTTGAGCCGCTCCACACGCGCGCGGGTGTCCGTGTCGGACTGGAGGTCGGAGGCGAAGTCCGTCAGGAACCGGTCCAGCGCGCCCCGCGCCGGATGGGACGGCATGTCCCGCATCTCGGTGACGAACCGCAGCAGTTCCTTGTAGACGCGTTCGCCGACCTTCTTGTCGACGAACCGCGGGGTCCAGCCGGGCGCGCCGCCCTGCACCGCGTCCATGACCTGCTCGTCATGGAGCACCAGCCAGTCGTGGGCCCGGGTCACCACCAGGTCGACGACCCGCCGGTGCCCGCCGTCGGCGACGACCTTCTCCAGCATCTTCCCGATGCCGGGCGCGATCTCCTGGGCGTCGGCCCGCCGGGTGATGGCCTCGCCGACCACGGCCTGGACGTCGGAGTCCCGCAGGACGGTGAGGGCGCCCCTGAGCGCGGCCGACAGCTCAGCCGTGACCCGGTCGGCGTGCTCGGGCTCCGCCAGCCAGGCCCCCAGCCGGCTGCCGATCCCCACGGCACGCAGCCGCTGCCGTACGACGTCCTCCGAGAGGAAGTTCTCGCCGACGAACTCGCCCAGCGACACCCCCAGCTGGTCCTTCTTGGTGGGGATGATCGCGGTGTGCGGGATGGGCAGGCCGAGCGGGTGCCGGAAGAGGGCGGTGACCGCGAACCAGTCGGCCATCGCACCGACCATGCCGGCCTCGGCGGCCGCGGCGACATAGCCGGCCCAGGCTCCCGCACCCGAGCTCTCGGCCCATTTCGCGAGGACGTACACCAGCGCCACGAACAGCAGCAGGGCGGTCGCGGTGAGTTTCATCCGGCGCACACCGCGCTGTTTCTCCTCGTCGGCGGCGCTGAAGGTGTTCATCGCGCGTACGGCCGAAGCGGGGACGGCACGGTTCGCGTCCGGTGCCGGCCGGGCGTGCCGCGCTACGTCAGATGGTCCGGTTTCCTCAGTTTTCGTACGTTCCATCCGCTCCACCCGTTCGGTGATCCCCCACACATTGTCCCTTCCTGACCGACTCCTGGAACAGAACAGGAGTTCCCGGCGTCTGTCCGGAAGAGGTAACCGGAGGGGGTCTCGTCACTTGTCGGCAGGTTCATGCCTCATCATGAGCTCATCAGATCGGAGCCCCGGGTTCCCATCTCCTGAGGAGAACAGCACCACATGACTCGGCGTCATGGTTACGCCCTGCTCGCCGCGATCGTCTCGGTGATCGTGGCCCTGTCCACCGCCATCTACGTCGGAGTGGCGGCCGACAACGGCACCACGGGCCGGACCTCACTGTCCGGCGCCCGGCCCGCACACCCGTCCGCCGCACCCGCCTCCGCCGGAGTCTGGGTCGGCACCTGGTCCGCCTCTCCCGTCGGCGCCGAGCCCGGCACCGCGAGCGAGGGCATGACCGGCCGCTCCGTCCGCAACGTCGTCCACGCAGGCGTCGGCGGTACGAGTGCCCGCGTGACGCTGTCCAATCTCTACGGCCGGACCGCGCTGACCATCACGCACGCCTCCGTCGCCCTCGCCGCCGGCCGGGAGACCGCCGCGGCACGGGTGGGGACCATGCGGCGGCTCACGTTCGCCGGCAGCACCTCGGTCGTCATCCCGGCCGGCGCGCAGGTGCTCAGCGACGCCGTCACCCTCGCCGTCCCGGCGGGCGGCGACGTCCTGGTCACCACCTACTCCCCCACCCTCTCCGGCCCGGTCACCTACCACCCGACGGCCCGGCAGACCTCGTACGCCGGCGAGGGCGACCTCACCGAGGACGCCACCGGCGCGGGGTACACCGAGCGGGTCGACCACTGGCGGTACCTCACCGCGCTGGACGTGCTCAGCGGCGAGGCCGACGGCACGGTGGTCGCCTTCGGCGACTCGCTGACCGACGGCAAGAACTCCACCGCCGACGCCAACGCCCGCTGGCCGGACTTCCTGAACCGGCGCCTGCGCACAGCGCTCGCCGCGGGCCGGGAGCTGCCCCGCTACAGCGTCGTCAACGAGGGGATCGGCGGCAACCGGGTCCTCGAGGACGCCCGGGGCCGCCCCCTGGAGAACCAGGCCGGCATCCGCCGCTTCCGGCGGGACGTGCTCGACCGGCCCAACGTCAAGGTCGTCGTCATCGACCTCGGCATCAACGACATCCTCCGCACGCCGGGCACCGTCGACGCCCAGAAGCTCCTCGCCGGCCTGCGCGACCTGGTCCGCCAGGCCCACGCCCGCGGCATCAAGGTCGTCGGCGCGACCCTCATGCCCGTCGGCAAGCGCGCCACCTGGACCGAGGCCCGCGAGGGCGTCCGCCAGACCGTCAACGCGGCCATCCGCTCGGGGAAGGTGTACGACGCGGTGGTCGACTTCGACAGGGCGCTACGGGACCCGTACGACCCGCGCAGGCTCGCCTCGATGTACGACTCGGGGGACCGGCTGCACCCCAACGACCGGGGGTACGAGCGGATGGCGGACTCCTTCGATCTGGAGTACCTGAAGGGATCGACGGCGGCACGTCTTTAGCCGCAGGCCGGTGGGGGCTCGTCGCGCAGTTCCCCGCGCCCCTGGGTGGGTGCAGTCGAAGCAGGCCTGGCTGCACCCGCCGACGAACCCCTCAGTCCTCCCCCCGCCGGCGCCGCCCCCTCCGCTCGCGCCGCTCCTCGCGCCGCGCCTCGTGCCGTTCCCACATCACGTCATGGCGCCCCTCGATCATCCGCCGATGGGTGTCGCGGACCTCCTCGCGGACCGAGTCCCGCAGCTCCCGCGCGGCCTCCCGGCGGTCCAGCCTCTCCTGCCGCCGCTCCTCGCGGATCCGCTGCCGCTCGGCACGCGTCAGCTTGCGCTCGACCCCGACCCCGCCCCAGAACGCGAACCCGGTCACGACCACCCGAGGCGCTCCCGGCTCCCCCGGGACGCCCTCCTCGCGGTGGTCGAAGCCGCCCATGATGCCGATCCCGCGCACCACGACCTCGACCCCGGGCGGCACGATCACCTGGACCCCGCCCATGATCGCGACGCAGTTGATCTCGACCTCGCCGTCGGCGAAGTTCGCCTCCCGCAGGTCGATCTCCCCGCCGCCCCAGAAGGCGAAGCAGGTGAAGCGCCGGGGCACGGTCCACCGCCCCTTGCGCTGGAACCCGGACATCACGGCGACCGCCCACGCCGAGGAGCCCTCCCCGCCGACGATCCTGGACGCCCAACTCCCGTCCGGCTCGGGCCTCTTCCTCATGTCGACCTTGGGAGCGGCCACCTGGCCGACCGGCAAGTCCCTGGTGATCGGCGCGAGTTCGCCGTAGGTCCGCGCCTGGTAGGTCGCCTCCAGCCGCTCCTCGAACTCCTCCATGTCGAGCCGCCCCTCCGCGAGGGCGTCCCGCAGGACCTCGGCGACTCGCTCACGATCGGCGTCGGAAGCACGCAGCTCCGGGAGTTCCTCCGTCATACAGGGCAGCCTACGAGTTACCTCACCCCACGGCTACGACACCGCCTTCTCCGCCTCCCCCGCGTACATTTTCGCGATCACCGCCTCGATGTCCGGCTCCCGCACCGACAGGTCCACCAGCGGGTACTCCGCCGCGATCCGCGCCACCAGCGCCGCCGCCGACTCGGCCGCCGGGAACGCCAGCCACTGCCGCGGGCCCTCCACCTTCACCACGCGCGCGGGAGCAGCCTCGATCGGCGGCACCTCCCGCTCCAGGTCCACCACCAGGGTCCGCTCGCTCTCGCCCACCTCATGGAGGCCGGCGAGCGGACCGTCGTACATCAGGCGCCCGTGGTCGATGACCATCACGCGCGAGCAGAGCTGCTCGATGTCCTGGAGGTCGTGAGTGGTCAGCAGGACCGTGGTGCCGCGCTCGGTGTTCAACTCCCGCAGGAATCCACGCACCTTGGCCTTGGAGATGACGTCGAGCCCGATGGTCGGCTCGTCCAGGTACAGCACCTCGGGGTCGTGCAGCAGGGCCGCCGCGATGTCACCCCGCATGCGCTGGCCCAGGGACAGTTGGCGTACCGGAACGTCCAACAGGCCGGACAGTTCGAGGAGTTCGACACAGCGGTCGAGGTTCTCGCGGTAACGGGCGTCCGGGATGCGGTACATGCGGTGCATCAGCTTGTAGGAGTCGATCAGCGGGAGGTCCCACCACAGGGTCGTGCGCTGGCCGAAGACCACGCCGATGCGGTGGGCGAGCCTCGTCCTGTCCCGGGACGGGTCGATGCCCGCCACCCGCAGGCGGCCGCCGGACGGGGTCAGGATGCCCGTCAGCATCTTGATCGTCGTCGACTTGCCGGCGCCGTTCGGGCCGATGTACCCGACCATCTCACCGCGCGCCACGGTGAAGGAGATCGAGTCCACCGCCCGCACCTGCCGCCGCTCCCGCTTCAGGAAGCCGGTCTTCTTGCGCACGTCGAAGACCTTCTCGACACGGTCGAGCTCGATGAAGGCGTCCGCCGCACGGTCCACGGCCCCGTCCACCGCCCCGTCCGTCGCCCCGTCCATCCCCACATCCATCCCCACGTCCATCGCTAACTCCCCGTACTCCGGTACGCCCCGAGCCCCGCCCGCCACGCGAGCCCGGCCAGTGCACAGCACGCCACCGCCACCAGTGGCGAGGTGAAGGCCGCCCAGTGCGGCAGATCCAGCGGGTACGGCCTGCCCAGCACATAGGAGGCCGGAACCCAGTTGACGAAGGCGAGGGGCAGCACGAACGTCACCCCGCGCACGAAGTCCTTCCCGAACACGGCCGGCGGGTACTGGAGCAGGGTCGTACCGCCGTACGTGAACGCGTTCTGCACCTCGCTCGCGTCCTGCGCGTAGATCTGGAAGGCCGCGCCCGCCACGAACACCGCGCAGAAGATCGCCGCGCCGCTGACCACCATCACCGGCACCAGCAGCACCTTCGCCGCGCTCCAGGAGACGTCCACCGAGGCCAGTGCCCACACCAGCACCACCGCGCCCTGGGTGATCCGGCCCAGGCGGCGCACCGCGAAACGGTCGGCGCCGATCTGCGCGAGCACCGGCGCGGGCCGCACCAGCAGGATGTCGAAGGAGCCGTCCCGGATCCGCGAGCCCAGCACGTCCATCGAGCCCAGCACCAGGTCGGCGATGCCGAAGGCGGTCACCGAGAGGCCGTAGAGGAAGGCGATCTCGGGCAGGGACCAGCCGCCCAGCGAGTCGACCTGCGAGAACATCAGCAGGATTCCGACGAAGTCCAGGCCGGTCATCAGCAGGTTGCCGCACATCGTGACGACGAAGGAGGTGCGGTAGGTCATGGCGGACCGGATCCACATGCCGGCGATCAGCCAGTAGGCCCGCACACCCTCGCCCAGCCGGGACGTCTCAGCCACCCTGCACCACCACCCGCCGGGTCGCCGCCGACTGCAGGAGCCGCCCGGCCCCCAGCAGCACCACCGCCCACGTCGCCTGGAAGGCGTACGCCCCGAGCGGGTCCGTCTCCCCCATCAGGACGTCCGCCGGCATCTGGAGCTGCGCGGCCCACGGCAGCGCCCGCACGATGTCGCCGAGGACCCCGGGGAAGGCGTTGAGCGGGAACACTATGCCCGAGCAGAAGACGCCCGTGATCATCACGCCCTGCATGATGCCCATGCCGTCCATCAGCCAGAACACGCTCAGCGCCGCGAGGTAGCGGATCCCGAAGCTGACCAGCATCGCGAGCAGCAGCGCCACGAACAGGGCCGCCCAGGACGTGACGTCGGTGGGCAGGGCCATCGGGAAGAACAGCGCGCCGAAGACGAAGGGGATCACTCCGCGTCCGACCAGCTGGAACAGTGAACGGCCCAAGTCGCTGGCCAGCCACCACAGTTGGAGGTCGGCCGGCCGGTACAGGTCGACCGCGATCTCACCCGTGCGGATCCTCTCGATCACGTCCTTCTCGGCACCGCCGCCCTGGATGGCCAGCGTCGAGTACAGGCACTGCCCCAGCCATACGTAGGTGACCGCCTGCGCCTGGTCGTAGCCCCCCAGATGGGGCTTCTGGTCCCACAGCGCGAGATACGTGCAGACGAGGATCACACCGAAGACGGTGTTGGTGAACACCCCCGCGAACGTGGCCGCGCGATATGTCGCGTACCGTCGGAATCCCCCTGCCGCGACGGCCGCGTACAACCGCCAGGAACCCACATCAACAGCCCTCCTCGGCCCGCCGGCACCAAAGCGCAGGAGCCTAGTGCGCAGGTGACGGGGCGGGCCACCCATTTTCCGGGCGAGACGCGCGCCATATCCGGGAACGGAACGCGGGGTGCGAGAGTCTTCAACAGGGGACGCAGAAGGCGTACGAGGTCGTACGGGAACGTACGACGCGAAACAGGAGTCCGTGCACGAGATGAGCGACCAGCCGCAGCAGCCGACGACCGAGGCCTGGGCACCCGGAGACCCGCAGGCGGCTGAAGAGCCCGGCGGGAAGAAGAAGGCCAAGCGGCCCAAGCGCACCGGCTGGCGACGGGTGATCCCGACCTGGCGCATGGTGCTGGGCACCTTCGTCCTCGGACTGATCGTCCTGGCCGGCCTGTTCTTCCTCGGCTACTCCATGGTCAAGATCCCGCCTGCCAACGCGCTCGCCATGAAGCAGTCCAACGTCTTCCTCTACGCCGACGGCAGCCAGCTCGCCCGCGACGGCGAGGTCAACCGCGAGAACGTCTCCCTCGCACAGATCTCCAAGGACGCCCAGCACGCCGTACTGGCCGCCGAGGACCGCGACTTCTACTCGGAGTCCGCGATCGACCCGAAGGCCATGCTGCGCGCCGGCTGGAACACCGCCACCGGCAAGGGCAAGCAGTCCGGCTCGACGATCACCCAGCAGTACGTGAAGAACTACTACCTGGCCCAGGAACAGACCGTCACCCGCAAGGCCAAGGAGTTCTTCATCTCGATCAAGCTGGACCGCGAGAAGTCCAAGGACGAGATCCTCGAGGGCTACCTCAACACCAGCTTCTTCGGCCGCAACGCGTACGGCATCCAGGCCGCCGCCCAGGCCTACTACGGCATGGACGCCGTCGACCTCGACCCGGCCCGCGCCGCCTACCTCGCCGCGCTGGTCAACGCGCCCAGCGAGTACGACGTCGTCGCCCACCCCGAGAACAAGGCGGCCGCCCAGGCCCGCTGGAACTACGTCCTCGACGGCATGGTCAAGAAGGGCTGGCTGACCCAGTCCGCGCGCACCGGCCTGAAGTTCCCGATGCCCAAGGAGCAGACCGTCTCCACCGGCCTGTCCGGGCAGCGCGGCTACATCGTGCAGGCCATCAAGGACTACCTCACCAGCAACAAGATCGTCACCGCGGACGAGCTGGAGGCCGGCGGCTACCGCATCACCACCACCCTGGACAAGACCAAGCAGGACGCCTTCGTGAAGGCGGTGAACGACCAGGTGATGAAGAAGCTCGACAAGAAGAACAACAAGGCCGACAACTACGTCCGCGCGGGCGGCGCCTCCGTCGACCCGAAGACCGGCAAGGTCGTCGCGATGTACGGCGGCATCGACTACGTCAAGCAGTACACGAACGGCGCGACCCGCGGCGACTTCCAGGTCGGCTCCATCTTCAAGCCCATCGTGTTCGCCTCGGCCGTCCAGAACGACTCCGAGACGCAGGACGGCCGGCCCATCACCCCGAACACCTACTACGACGGCACCAACAAGCGCCCGGTGGTCGGCTGGAGCGGCGGCAGCTACGCCCCCGAGAACGAGGACCAGGGCTCCTACGGCGAGATCACCGTCCGCGAGGCCACCGACAAGTCCGTCAACTCGGTGTACGCGCAGATGGCCGTGGACGTCGGCTCCGACAAGGTCAAGCAGACCGCGATCGACCTGGGCATCCCCTCCGACACCCCGGACCTGACGGCGTCCCCGTCCATCGCGCTCGGTGTGAACACCGCGAGCGTCCTCGACATGGCGGAGGCCTACGCCACCCTCGCCAACCACGGCCGGCACGGCACGTACACGATGATCGACAAGATCACCAAGGACGGCGCGGCCACCGTCGAACTGCCCGAGGAGAAGACCAAGCAGGCCGTCAGCCGCGAGGCCGCCGACACCACCACCTCGATCCTGCAGAGCGTCGTCGAGAACGGCACCGCCACCGCCGCCCAGGGCGCCGACCGCCCCGCCGCGGGCAAGACCGGCACCGCCGAGGAGGACACCGCGGCCTGGTTCGCCGGCTACACCCCCGACCTCGCCACCGTCGTCTCCGTCATGGGCCAGGACCCGGTCACCGCCGCGCACAAGTCGCTGTACGGCGCGATGGGCCTGGAGCGCGTCAACGGCGGCGGGCCGCCCGCCGAGATCTGGGCGCAGTACACCAAGGCCGCCCTCAAGGGGAAGCCGGTCACCGACTTCGACCTCGAACTCCAGCCGGGCGCCGAGAACCAGGCCCCGAGCTCCCAGGCGCCGGTCGACCCGACCACCGGGGGCCAGGACAACGGCGGCACCACCGGCGACACCACCGGCGGCCAGGAGACCCCGGGCCAGAACCAGGGGCAGACCCAGGGACAGACCCAGGGCCAGGACAACGGCGGTACGACCACCACCGGCGGCGGCGCCACGACGGGCGGCACGACCGGGGACCCGACCACCGGCGGCGGCACCACCGGCGGCACGACGAACGGCGGGACCACCGGGGGCACGACGAACGGCGGCACCACGACCGACGGCGGCACGACAGGCGACCCGGCCGGGGGAACCACCGGAGACACACCGAGCGGCGGGGCGACCACGGAGGGCGCGGGCCTGGTGACCACGTCCGGACGGGACTGACCGTCCCGCGCGCGGCACGGCGGAAGGGGCCGGTGACTGGCGTCACCGGCCCCTTCCTGAACTACGAAGGCGTGCCTACAGGTACAGGCCGGTCGAGTCCTCGGAGCCCTCGAACCGGTCGGCCGCCACCGCGTGCAGATCACGCTCACGCATGAGGACGTAACCCGTCCCGCGGACCTCGACCTCGGCCCGGTCCTCCGGGTCGTACAGCACCCGGTCCCCTGGCTCCACCGTCCGTACGTTCTGCCCCACGGCGACGACCTCGGCCCAGGCCAGCCGGCGCCCGACGGCCGCGGTGGCGGGAATCAGGATGCCGCCACCCGACCGCCGCTCGCCCTCACCGTTCTCCTGCCGCACGAGCACGCGGTCGTGCAGCATCCGGATGGGCAGCTTGTCGTGCGGGGTGTCGTTTCTCTTGGCGCTCACGCCACTGAACCTACCTGTCTTCGGCGCCCGTGTACGAGGCCGGGTCAGCCCTTGCGGCGCCGGGTGCCCAGGGCGAGCAGCCCCACGAGTCCCACGGCGACGAGGGCGACGGGCACCACGCGCTCCAGGCGGGGCGCCCCCTCCTCGTCCACGAACTGGGCCTTCACCTCGGTGACGGCCTTGTTGACGGAGACGTACGCCCGCCCGAGCGTGTGGTCGATGTTGGAGACGACTTTGGCCTTCGCGTCGCCGACGATCGTCTTGGGGTGCACCCGCACCCCGATCTCGTCGAGCGTCTCGGCCAGTAGTTCGCGGCGGCGCTTGATGTCCGCCTCGATCTGCGCCGGGGTTCTGATGTCCGACGTGTCCGCCACGGTGGGGCCTCCGGGATCGCTTCTGGTTGTCCTGGACAGTCTGTCAGTTCCGCGCGCGACCGCACTGTCAGGACCCCCGGTTACGCTGACCCAATGAGCGAGCGACTCCAGCCCGGGGACGTGGCCCCCGCCTTCACCCTGCCCGACGCCGACGGCAACGAGGTCTCCCTGTCGGACCACAAGGGCCGCAAGGTCATCGTCTACTTCTACCCGGCCGCCCTGACCCCCGGCTGCACCAAGCAGGCCTGCGACTTCACCGACAACCTGGAGGTGCTGGCCGGCGCGGGCTACGACGTCATCGGCATCTCCCCGGACGCCCCGGAGAAACTGGCGAAGTTCCGCGAGAAGGAGTCCCTGAAGGTCACCCTCCTGGCCGACCCGGAGAAAACCGTCACCGAGGCCTACGCGGCCTACGGCGAGAAGAAGAACTACGGCAAGACCTACATGGGCGTCATCCGCTCCACGATCATCGTGGACGAACAGGGCAAGGTCGAACGCGCCCTGTACAACGTGCGGGCGACGGGCCACGTGGCGAAGATCATCAAGGACCTGGGTATCTGAACGAGATCCAGCAGTCGGGAGCCAGGTCGGGCCGCTCGGGCACCGGCCTGCGCTCCTCGGTCCAGGCCCCGGGCGCGATCTCCTCGCCGACCCGCCGCCAGAACCGCACAGCCCTCGCGTTGCCCTCCTGAAACGCGACCTCCCACGCCCCCGGACACCGCGCCACCACCTCCCGCACGGCCCACAGCCCGACCCCGGCACGCCGCACACCCCGCACCACGAAGAAGCTGTTGAGCACACGGGTGGCCCGCCCGAGCCCCCGCACCAGGACAAACCCGACGGGCCGGTCACCGAGCCCGATCACATACGGCGCCCAGTCGCCGGAGTCGGAGAAGGCCGCCTCCAGCCGCTCACTCCGAAAACTCCCGTCAGGGTTCGGCACTCCCCCGACGAACTCGGACATGTCGTGCTGGAACATGAGCCAGAGCCGGTCGAGGACGGGGCGGTCGGCGGGGGTGGCTTCTCGAAGACTCGGATCCGCGGTCATGTCTGAGCTTTACATAACGGGCGTGACTGTCGGATAGGCAGTTCGTTACTCCGTACGAGGTTGCGAACATGCGGCCGAGAACGAGAGGGCGATGGACGTGCGGAACTCATACACAAAGGAACAGCTCGCATCAGCCGTAGCCGAGTCACGCAACTGGACCGATCTCATGCGGAGGCTCGGGCTGACGGCGAGCGGAGGACAACGGCGCGTGCTGCAGGGGAAGGTTACGGAGCACGGGCTCGACACCAGTCACTTCATCAAACGCAGCGCTTGGCGCAAGTACCCGGATGCCGCCATCGCCGAAGCTGCCGCCGCGTCGTCCTCACTGCGCGAAGTGGCATTGAAGCTGGGGGCCACTCCAGCCACCGGCACCCTGTCTCACATTCGCCGCCGCATTCATGCCGCCGACATCGACATCAGCCACTTCCCGGGCATCAACCAAGCCGACTTGGAGCTGCCTTTCACCACTGAAGAACTCAGGGCGGCAGCAGCAGCGGCTACCAGCGTGCGCGGCGTTGCTCGAGCCCTCGGTGTACCGGACGACAGCCGGTCCCGTGCGACTCTGCACCGCATGATGCGCGCCCGGAGCATCAGCACGGAACACTTCTCACACCAACGTGTACTGATCCCCGAGGACAGGCTCCGTGACCTCGTCCGCAACTCCACGAGTTACGCCGACGTGATGCGCGGCCTCGGCCTGGACGTCAACGACACGAATCACCGGAGGGTCCGACGAGCGGCGGCTCGACTCGGCCTCGACACGAGCCACTTCAAGCGCCGGGCGTGGGCGCAACCGGAGCGTCCGGCACCCGAGCCCATCGCGCAGCGAGTTCTTGTCATCCTGCCCTCCGACGCCGGGCGGACCAACAGATCCCAGCTTCACCGCGCACTGACAGAGATGGGAGTGCCGTATTCATGCGAGACCTGCGGTAACACAGGCGAGTGGCTGGGCCGGTCGATCACGCTGCAAATCGACCACGTCAACGGAGACTGGCGGGACAATCGCCGGGAAAATCTCCGGTATCTGTGCCCCAACTGTCACGCGTTGACGGAGACGTGGTGTCGCCAGAAGGGGAAAACCTCCCTCGTCGCGTGACGTACCGAACGCGTACACTGAACGCTGCCGGTCACGCGTGATGACCGTTTTTGAGCGGCCGTGATGGAATTTGGCAGTCATGCTGGGTTTAGGTCCCAGTGGGTTAACACCCGTGTGGGTTCGAGTCCCACCGGCCGCACGCATCAAGGGGGCCGCCCTGGCAGGGCGGCCCCTCCGGCTTTCTCAGCCCAACAGCTCCCGCACCACCGGCACCAGCGCCCGGAACGCCTTCCCCCGGTGGCTGATCGCGTTCTTCTCCTCCGCTGTGAGTTCGGCGCAGGTCCGGGTGTCGCCGTCGGGCTGGAGGATCGGGTCGTAGCCGAAGCCGTTCGTGCCGGTGGGGGTGTGACGGAGGACGCCTCGTAGTTGGCCCTCGACCACGCGCTCCGTGCCGTCCGGGAGGGCCAGGGCCGCCGCGCAGGCGAAGTGGGCGCCGCGGTGTTCGTCGGCGATGTCGGAGAGCTGGGCCAGGAGCAGGTCGAGGTTGGCCTTGTCGTCGCCGTGCTTGCCTGCCCAGCGGGCCGAGAAGATGCCGGGGGCGCCGTGCAGCACGTCGACGCACAGGCCCGAGTCGTCGGCGACCGCCGGCAGTCCCGTCGCCTGGGCGAGGGCGTGGGCCTTCAGCAGGGCGTTCTCGGCGAAGGTGACGCCGGTTTCCTTGACGTCGGGGATCTCGGGGTACGCGTCCGCGCCGACGAGGTCGAAGGGCAGGCCTGCGTCGGCGAGGATCGCGTGGAGCTCGGTGATTTTCCCGGAGTTGCGGGTGGCGAGGATCAGGCGGGTCATGCCCACCAGTATCCAGCGCGGGTCAGGGGGTGCAGACCTTCGTCAACTCGCCCGCGGCGTCGGTGATGGGGCTCAGGTCGGGGGTCTCGTCGCCGTTCTTGACGGCGGTGCGGACGTTGGTGACGGCCGCGCTGAGGTCGTCGACCGCCTTGTTGACGTCGGCGTTGTCGGTCTTGTCGCCGATCTCGTCGAGGTTCTGGTCGATGGAGGTGAGGGCCTCGTCGATCTGGGTGGGGTCGTTCGACGCGTTCTCCACGGCCTGCTGGAGGTCGGTGACGCTGTCGGCGACGGCCTCGGCGGTCTGGACGCAGTCCAGTGCCTTGCTGACCGCGTCGCAGCCGGTGGTGAGGCCGGCCGTGAGTGCTACGGCGGCCACCGCGGCGGCGATGGTGATACGGCGACTACGGCGGCGTCGGCTCGCGGCCATGGATCTGTTCCTCCCTGTGGCAGGCCTGAGGAGGCCCCCGTTGACTGGCCGGGCGCCCGTTGTGCACAGCGGGCGCCCGTACTCCCGAAGACGCCGGGACGGCCGGTCGGGTTGCGCGCGCCGGCCACCGTTCTTGGCGGTCCCTTTACCTTTCGAGGACCGTGTCGAGCGCCTTGTTCTGCAGGACGGCGAGTTCGGAGCAGCCGAGGACGGCGAGGTCGAGGAGGGAGTTGAGCTCCTCGCGGGCGAAGGGTTCGGCCTCGGCGGTGCCCTGGACCTCGACGAAGCGGCCGTCGCCGGTGCAGACGACGTTCATGTCGGTGTCGGCCTTCACGTCCTCCTCGTAGCGGAGGTCGAGGAGGGGGACTCCGCCGACGATGCCGACGGAGACCGCGCTCACGGTTCCGGTCAGCGGCTGGCGGCCCGCCTTGATCAGTTTCTTGCCCTGGGCCCAGGCGACGGCGTCGGCGAGGGCGACGTAGGCGCCGGTGATGGCGGCGGTGCGGGTGCCGCCGTCGGCCTGGAGGACGTCGCAGTCCAGGACGATGGTGTTCTCGCCGAGTGCCTTGTAGTCGATGACCGCGCGCAGGGAGCGGCCGATGAGGCGGCTGATCTCGTGCGTGCGGCCGCCGATCCTGCCGCGGACCGACTCGCGGTCGCCGCGGGTGTTGGTGGCGCGGGGCAGCATGGAGTACTCGGCGGTCACCCAGCCCTCGCCGCTGCCCTTGCGCCAGCGGGGGACGCCTTCGGTGACGGAGGCGGTGCAGAAGACCTTCGTGTCGCCGAAGGAGACGAGGACGGAGCCCTCGGCGTGCTTGCTCCAGCCGCGTTCGATGGTGACCGGGCGGAGTTGTTCGGGGGTGCGGCCGTCGATTCGAGACATGGCGTTGAGCCTATCGGCCTCCCGGGTGGGCGTTCGGCGCGCTCAGTTCACATCATGTCCTCGATCTCGGCGGCGATCGGGTCGGCGTCGGTGCCGATGACGACCTGGATCGCGGTGCCCATCTTGACGACTCCGTGGGCGCCGGCGGCCTTGAGGGCGGCTTCGTCGACCTTGCCCGCGTCGACGACCTCGGTGCGCAGGCGGGTGATGCAGCCCTCGACCTCTTCGATGTTCTCGATGCCGCCGAGTCCGGCGACGATCTTCTCTGCCTTGGTGGCCATGTCCTTCTCCTCATGCACAGTCGGCCCAACTTCGCGGGCGATCGCGCTGTACGTACCGAAAGATGACGTCACAGCTTCCAATCGTCCGTGACTGGTCTACACCACCCGACAGGCGGTCGCCAACTGATGAGTTCGGAGACGGAGATCTCACCCGCGCGCCGACGGTGGCAGTCGGCGTTCCAGGGACTGCAGAAGATGGGCCGCAGTCTGCAACTTCCCATCGCCGTCCTGCCGGCGGCGGGCATCCTCAACCGGCTCGGCCAGCCGGACGTGTTCGGGGACGACGGTCTTGGCTGGACGAACGTCTCCAAGGTGATGGGGGGTGCGGGCGGCGCGCTGCTCGACGGCCAGCTGGGGCTGCCGCTGCTGTTCTGCGTGGGTGTGGCCATCGGGATGGCGAAGAAGTCGGACGGGTCGACGGCGCTGGCGGCGGTGGCCGGATTCCTGGTCTATTTCACGGTGTTGAGGCAGTTCCCCGAGGACTGTCCGAGCGGGGCGAAGGCGGTGCCGGGCATCGGGTGCCAGGCGGCGGTGGACCACACGGTGGTGGCGTTCACGTACCAGAACCCCGGGGTGTTCGGCGGCATCGTGATGGGGCTGCTGACGGCGTTCTTCTGGCAGCGGTACCACCGCACCAAGCTGGTGGACTGGCTCGGGTTCTTCAACGGGCGCCGGCTCGTCCCGATCATCATGGCGTTCGTCGCGATCGTCTTCGCCGCGCTGTGTCTGTGGGTGTGGCCGCCGATCGGTGACGGGCTGGAGAACTTCAGCGACTGGCTGAAGGACGCCGGGGCGTGGGGTGCGGGTCTGTTCGGTGTCGCGAACCGGGCGCTGCTCGTCATCGGGCTGCACCAGTTCCTGAACGTGCCCATCTGGTTCCAGTTCGGGACGTACACCAAGCCGGACGGGACCGAGGTGCACGGTGACATCAACATGTTCCTGGCGGGCGATCCGAACGCGGGGCAGTTCACCTCGGGGTTCTTCCCGATCATGATGTTCGCGCTGCCGGCGGCGGCGCTGGCGATCACGCACTGCGCGAAGCCGGCCCGTCGCAAGGAGGTGGCGGGTCTGATGCTCTCCGTGGCGCTGACGTCGTTCGTGACGGGGATCACCGAGCCGATCGAGTACTCGTTCCTGTTCATCGCGCCGCTGCTGTACGCGGTGCACGCGGTGCTGACGGGTGTGTCGATGGCGGTGACGTGGGGGCTCGGGGTGCATGACGGCTTCAGCTTCTCGGCCGGTCTCATCGACTACATCATCAACTGGAACCTGGCGACGAGGCCCTGGGCGATCATCCCCATCGGGCTGGGGTTCGCGGCCCTCTACTACGTGATCTTCCGGTTCGCGATCACGAGGTTCGACCTGAAGACGCCGGGCCGGGAGCCGGAGGAGGAGGTCGAGGACGTCACCAAGGTGTAGTCCTCCGGTTGCGGAACTGACGGGTTCCTTATAACGCCCCCATCGTGTACAACAGGTCTACACCACTGAGTGGTGTAGACCACCACCCGATGGAGGAAGCGTTATGAGCACCGCCACCGCGCCCTCGGCGGCGCCCACCAAGAAGTGGGGATCAGGCCTTTTCCAGGGCCTCCAAAAGGTAGGCCGCAGCCTGCAGCTCCCGATCGCCGTGTTGCCGGCGGCGGGCATCCTGCTGCGCCTCGGCCAAGCGGACTCCCAGGAGCGATTCCACATACCCGCCGACGTGGCGAAGGTGTTCGCCGGTGCCGGCGGCGCCCTGCTGGACAGCTCCTTCGGTCTGCCTCTGCTGTTCTGCATAGGCGTGGCCATCGGCTTCGCGAAGAAGTCCGACGGCTCGACGGCGCTGGCCGCGGTGGTCGGCTTCCTCGCCTACTACGCGGTGATCCACCAGTACCCGATCAAGGACGGGCACGAGGGCGCCACCTACACGGCGACCGGTCTCGGCGGCGGTTTCTGGCAGAAGGGCACCGAGGCCGCGACGACCGCGAGCTTCCAGAACCCGGGCGTGCTGGGCGGCATCATCCTCGGTCTGCTGACGGCCGTGCTCTGGCAGCGCTACCACCGCAAGCAGCTCGTCGACTGGCTCGGCTTCTTCAACGGGCGCCGGCTCGTCCCGATCATCACGGCCGCCGTCGGCACGATCCTCGGTGTCCTGGTCGTCCTGGGCTGGGAGCCCATCGGCGACGTCATCACGAACTTCGGCGAGTGGATGACCGGTCTCGGCTCCTTCGGCTCCGCTCTCTTCGGTCTCATCAACCGCGCGCTGATCCCGATCGGCATGCACCAGTTCGTCAACTCCGTGGCCTGGTTCCAGATCGGCGAGTTCACCAACTCCGCGGGCACCACCTTCCACGGTGACCTGCCGCGCTTCTTCGGCGGCGACCCGACCGCCGGTATGTTCATGACCGGCTTCTTCCCGATCATGATGTTCGGCCTGCCCGCCGCCGCCCTCGCCATCGCGCACTCGGCCCGCCCCGAGCGCCGCAAGGCGGTGCTGGGCATGATGATGTCGATGGCCCTGACCTCGTTCTTCACGGGCATCACGGAGCCGATCGAGTTCACCTTCATGTTCATCGCCCCGGTGCTCTACGCCATCCACGCGGTGCTGACGGCGGTCTCGATGGCCGTCACCTGGGCGCTGGGCATGCACATGGGCTTCAGCTTCTCGGCCGGCTTCATCGACGTGTTCATCAACTGGGGCATCTCCACCAAGCCCTGGCTGCTGATCCCGGTCGGCCTGGTCTTCGGCGCGATCTACTACGTCGTCTTCCGCTTCGCCATCGTCAAGTTCAACCTCCCCACCCCCGGCCGCGAGCCCGAGGAGGAGGTCGAGGACCTCACCAAGGCGTGACAGCCGGCTGACGCACGACGAAGGCCCCCGGAGCCCTGAACCGCTCCGGGGGCCTTCGTCGTGCCGTGGGCGTCAGATCTCGTACGACTCCCTCGGCGTCGCCAGGGACACCGGGCCGTCGAACACCGCGCGCGCGTCGGCGAGGTTGACCTGGGGGTCGGTCCACGGCGGGATGTGGGTGAGGACCAGACGGCGGGCGCCTGCCCGGGTCGCCGTCTCACCCGCCTCGCGGCCGTTGAGGTGCAGGTCGGGGATGTCTTCCTTGCCGTGCGTGAAGGCGGCCTCGCACAGGAACAGGTCGGTGTCGCGGGCGAGTTCGGTGAGGGCGGGGCTCAGGCCCGTGTCACCGGAGTACGTCAGCGACTTGCCGCCGTGTTCGACGCGGATGCCGTACGCCTCCACAGGGTGCGCCACGCGCTCGGTGTGCACCGTGAACGGGCCGACCTCGAAGGTGGACGGCTTGACCGTGTGGAAGTCGAAGACCTCGCTCATGGAGGAGGCGGTGGGGGTGTCGGCGTAGGCCGTGGTCAGACGGTGTTCGGTGCCCTCGGGGCCGTAGACCGGGAGGGGGTCGCAGCGGCCGCCGTCGTGGCGGTAGTAGCGCGCGACGAAGTACGCGCACATGTCGATGCAGTGGTCGGCGTGCAGATGGCTGAGGAAGATCGCGTCGAGGTCGTAGAGACCGCAGTGGCGCTGCAGCTCGCCAAGGGCACCGTTGCCCATGTCGAGAAGCAGCCGGAAGCCGTCGGCCTCGACGAGGTAGCTCGAGCAGGCCGATTCCGCGGACGGGAACGACCCCGAGCAGCCGACGACGGTGAGCTTCATAAAAAAGAAACCTCCGCGGGCGGGACTGTTTCTGGGATAGGGACGGGGGTCGTGCGGTCCGTCGAGCGTAAGGCGCAAAACCTCCGGTCGCTCCTCCGCCAAGGTCTGTTGTGGGCGAACTCACCTGTGCTGTCACCGGTTCGGCTGGACCGGGGGCGTGTGGGAGGTGAGAGAGGGATCACGGGTTCAACAGAGGGCGCGCGGGGCAGTTCGCGCGCCGGTAACGTCGTCCTCATGGACACGTCCTGGTGGCTCGCGCTCGCGGCGGTGGTACTGCTCGCGCTCGTCGCCACGCTCGTGGACGGGTGGGGGCGGGGGCATCGGCCCCGGGGGCGTGCGGACCGTACGACTCGGCCGTCCGGGCGTACGACGGGGGTGCGGCCGCGGCCCGCCGAGATCTGGTGGGCGCAGGTGCCGTACGAGGACGGGCCGGGGGCCAAGGACCGGCCGTGTCTGGTGCTGGCGGTGCACGGCCGGCGGGCGACGGTCGCGAAGATCACCAGCAAGTACCACGACGAGCGGGCCGGGGTGATCCCGTTGCCTCCGGGCTCGGTGGGCGACGCTCAGGGCCGCGCGAGCTTCCTGGAGACGGACGAACTGCGTCAGGTGGCCGTGGGGGACTTCCGGCGCAAGGCGGGGGTGGTGGACCCGGTCCTGTGGGACCAGGTCCGTCACCTGGCGACCTAGGTCAGGCCCAGAGCTGGCCCTGCAGGGTCTCGATCGCTTCCTCCGTCGTCGCCGCCGTGTAGACGCCGGTCGACAGGTACTTCCAGCCGCCGTCGGCCACGACGAAGACGATGTCGGCGGACTCCCCCGCCTTCAGCGCCTTGTTGCCGACGCCGATCGCCGCGTGCAGGGCGGCGCCGGTGGAGACGCCCGCGAAGATGCCCTCCTGCTGGAGGAGCTCACGGGTGCGGGTGACCGCGTCCGCCGAGCCGACGGAGAAACGGGTGGTGAGGACGGACGCGTCGTACAGCTCGGGTACGAAGCCCTCGTCGAGGTTCCTGAGCCCGTACACCAGGTCGTCGTAGCGCGGTTCGGCGGCGACGATCCTCACGTCCGGCTTGTGCTCGCGCAGGTAGCGGCCGACGCCCATCAGGGTGCCGGTGGTGCCGAGGCCCGCGACGAAGTGGGTGATCGAGGGGAGGTCGGCGAGGATCTCCGGGCCGGTCGTGGCGTAGTGGGCGCCCGCGTTGTCGGGGTTGCCGTACTGGTAGAGCATCACCCAGTCGGGGTGCTCGGCGGAGAGCTCCTTGGCGACCCGTACGGCGGTGTTGGAGCCGCCCGCGGCGGGCGAGGAGATGATCTCGGCGCCCCACATGGCGAGCAGGTCCCGGCGCTCCTGCGAGGTGTTCTCGGGCATCACGCAGACGATCCGGTAGCCCTTGAGCTTGGCCGCCATCGCGAGGGAGATGCCGGTGTTGCCGGAGGTCGGCTCCAGGATCGTGCAGCCCGGGGTCAGACGGCCGTCCTTCTCCGCCTGCTCGATCATGTGCAGGGCGGGGCGGTCCTTGACGGAGCCGGTGGGGTTGCGGTCCTCCAGCTTGGCCCAGATGCGGACGTCGGCGGACGGCGAGAGCCGCGGCAGGCGCACCAGAGGGGTGTTGCCCACCGCGGCCAGCGGGGAGTCGTAACGCATCGACGATCAGGCCATGCCGCCGGCCACGGCCGGCAGGATCGTGACGTTGTCGCCGTCGGTGAGCTTGGTGTTGATGCCGTCGAGGAAGCGGACGTCCTCGTCGTTCAGGTAGACGTTGACGAAGCGGCGCAGCTCACCGCCGTCCACGATGCGGGCCTGGACGCCCGCGTGCCGGGTCTCGAGGTCGGCGAAGAGCTCGGCGAGGGTGTTCCCGTTGCCCTCCACCGCCTTCTGGCCGTCGGTGTAGGTGCGGAGGATGGTCGGGATGCGGACCTCGATGGCCATGGTTGCGGGCTCCTGTCGGGAAGTGTTCTGGTCGGTGGGCGCACGACGACGCGCGCCGCGGCTCACGGCCGTACGGCGGCAGGGAATGTCAACAGATGGCGCTGTTCAGCCTGCACAGGTCGACGTGCAGCCGCGCCACGAGCAGGATGCCCGGCGCCTTCTCGCTCACGTCATTCAGAACCATGGGCTCATCGTATCGATTCCCCATCCGGGTCCTGGAATGTGATCCCACCATGTGGACGTAATCCGGCCGCTGACTGAGATACGGCAGCTCAGGCGGACCGCCGCAGGACCAGTCCGGTGGGCACGACCACCGAGGACGGCTGCGCGGGCCGGTCGAAGAGCAGGCGGGCCATCAGCCGGCCCATCAGCCCGACGTCCTGGTGGACGGTGGTCAGCGGCGGGTCGGTCGACTCGCTGATCGCGGTCAGGTCGTCGAAGCCGATGACGGCGACGTCGTCGGGGACCTGGCGGCCGTACTCCCGCAGGGTGCGCAGGGCGCCGGCGGCCATGAGGTCGGAGGCGACGAAGACGGCGTCCAGGGCGGGGCAGCGGTCGAGGAGCGCGGCCATGGCGTCGGCGGCGCCCTGCTCGGTGTAGTCGGCGCGTTCGGTCAGCTCGGGCGGGGCGTCCGGCAGGACGTCCCGGTATCCGGCGAGCCGTTCGGCGGCGGAGTGCTCCTGGTCGTGGGGGCCGGTGACGGTGGCGATGCGGGTGCGGCCCAGGGAGACCAGGTGCCGGACGGCCTGCCGGGCTCCTCCGCGGTTGTCGCCGTCGACGTAGGCGTGGGCGGTGTCGCCGTCGCGCAGCAGGGGGCGGCCGCCGAAGACGACCGGGATGTCGAGCCGGTCGGCCATCTCGTGCAGCCGGTCGCCGGGGCGCAGGGAGAACAGCACGGCGCCGTCGACATGGCCGCCGCCGAGGTAGTCGGCGACGCGGGTGTGGTCGTCGGGTTCGTCCAGGAAGAGCAGGACGGCCTGGGAACCGTGCTCGGCGAGTTCGCGGCGGACCCCGCGCAGCAGGCAGTCGAAGAACGGATCGAGGAAGAGCCGGTTCTGCGGCCGGCTGGCGACCACGGCGACGGCACCGGTGCGGCGGGTGACGAGCTGGCGGGCGGCCTGGTTGGGCACGTAGCCGAGTTCGGCGATCACCTGCCGGACCTGCTCGACGACCTCGGCACGCACTCTGGGCTCGCCGTTGATCACCCGGGAGACCGTGGACCTCGACACCCCCGAGCGCCGTGCGACATCCTCCAGGGTGGGCCGTCGTCCGTTCGCGTGCCGCGTCAACACCTGCTCCGATACGGGAAGTTGATCGTGCGTACGAGACTAGTACGCGGCGACGATCTCCACCTCTTCCTCGGTGACCTCGCCGTCGACGATCCGGTAGGAGCGGAACTGGAAGTCGCCGAGGCCGTCGGTGTCGGCGGTGGAGACGAGGACGTAGTGGGCGCCGGGCTCGTTGGCGTAGGAGATGTCGGTGCGGGACGGGTAGGCCTCGGTCGCGGTGTGGGAGTGGTAGATGACCACCGGCTCCTCGTCGCGGTCGTCCATCTCGCGGTAGAGCTTGAGCAGGTCGCCGGAGTCGAACTCGTAGAACGTGGGCGACATGGCCGCGTTGAGCATGGGGATGAAGCGCTCGGGCCGGTGGGACCCCGCGGGCCCGGCGACGACTCCGCACGCCTCGTCGGGGTGGTCCTTGCGCGCGTGCGCGACGATCTGGTCGACGAGGGCCTGGGTGATGGTCAGCATGCCGAAAGGATAAGCAGAGGGCCGTCCCGTACCGGGGATCGGTACGGGACGGCCCATATGCCGGACGATCTAGCCGCCGACCTTCTCGAACTCAGGCTCACGCCGGTTGGCGATCTGCGGGTTGCGGGTCTTCAGGACGGCCCAGCCGATCCCCAGCGCCACGGCCCATCCGGCCATCACGTACAGGCAGACGCGGGACTCGGCGTCGTAGGCGATCAGGCCGGTCACGAAGAGCAGGAACACGATGGCGATCCAGCTGCCGACCGAGCCGCCGGGTGCCGGGAAGGGGGAGGCGGGCAGACGCCCCGCCACGACCTCACGCCGGTAGCGCACATGGCTGACCAGGATCATCAGCCAGGTCCAGATGCCCGCCGCGGTCGCGACCGAGACGACGTATCCGAAGGCCTTCTCCGGCACGACGTAGTTCAGCACCACGCCTATGCCCATGAAGAGCACGGAGACCGTGATGGCCAGCGCCGGGGTGCGGGTGACGGAGAGCTTGTTGAAGGCCTGCGGGGCCTCGCCGCTGTCGGCCAGGGTGCGCAGCATGCGGCCCGTGGAGTACATGCCGGAGTTGCAGGAGGACAGGGCCGCGGTGAGGACGACGAAGTTCACGATGCCGGCGCCCGCGGGGATGCCGATCACGGCGAACGCCTTCACGAAGGGGCTGACGCCGGCCGCGAACTCGGTCCACTTGACCACGCACAGGATGACGGTGAGGGCACCGACGTAGAAGAGCCCGATCCGCCAGGGCAGGGTGTTGATCGCCTTGGGGAGGGTCTTCTCGGGGTTCTCGGACTCACCCGCGGTGACGCCGACCAGCTCGACGGCGAGGTAGGCGAACATCACGCCCTGGAGGGTCATGAGGGACGAGCCGACACCCTTGGGGAAGAAGCCGTCGAAGGCCCAGAGGTTGGAGACCGCGGCGGTGTCGCCGGCCGCGCTGAAGCCGAAGGTGAGGACGCCGAGGCCGATCACGATCATGCCGATGAGGGCGGTGACCTTGATCATCGAGAACCAGAACTCGATCTCGCCGAACAGCTTCACCGAGATCAGGTTCGCCACGAACAGGACGACCAGGAAGACCAGAGCTGTCGTCCACTGCGGGACGGCCGGGAACCAGTAGTTGACGTAGATCGCGGCGGCGGTGAGTTCGGCCATACCGGTGACGACCCACAGCAGCCAGTACGTCCAGCCGGTGAAGTAGCCGAAGAACGGGCCGAGGAACTCGCGGGAGTACTCCGCGAAGGAGCCCGAGACCGGGCGGTAGAGCAGCAGCTCACCGAGGGCCCGCATGATGAAGAAGATGATCACGCCGGCGACGGCGTACATCAGGATGAGGCTCGGACCGGCCTTGGCGATGTTCGCCCCGGCGTTGAGGAAGAGGCCGACGCCGATGGCGCCGCCGATCGCGATCATCTGGACCTGGCGGCTGCCGAGTCCGCGCTCGTACCCCTCTTCGGACGCGTTCGGGGCCTTCTCCTGGCCTGAGCCCTTGTCTTCGACCTGAGCGGAGGTCATTGGTGGTGCGCCTTTCTCCATACCGGACCGGGCCTCTCGTCGGCCTCGGACCGGTTCTCGATCCCCCCGGATTGATGGAGTGGTGCCAGGCCGACGGTCGTCGGCGCTGTGGCGCACCCGGCTGAACATACGGGTGGTGTTCGCCGGGCGGTCGTGAAGATTTATCACGGCCGCAACAGTGATCACCGGGGTGGGATGTGACGCGGACCACAGGGAGAAGGGGACAAAGAGCACCTGCGGCGGGCATACGCGGCCATCACGGTGACATGATCGTTATCCGGATTTGAGCGTCCTCTGAGCGAACACGTCACCGTCGAAAACCGGGCACAAAACCGTCACATGTCACGGCATAAGGGTCGTCACCAGGGTCTCCTGGAGACCGCCCAGCCACAGGTACGCCATCACCATCGGCTTACGGGGGTCCTCGTCCGGCAGCCGGTAGAGGAGGTCGGTGTCCTCCTCGTCGGTGATGTCGAGGCGGGAGCCGATGGCGAGCCGCAGGTCGTTGAGGGCGCCGAGCCACTGCTGGGACTCGCCGGCGGACAGCTTGAGGACCGCCCCGCCGTCGCCCGCGGAGTGCAGCGCGTCCAGGGAGCGGACCACCGCGAGGGCGTTCTCGCGCTTGCCGGCCCGCAGGTCGTTCTCGGTGAAGCGGCGGAACTCCGAGGAGTACGCCCGCTGCTCCTCGGCCTCCTCGGCCTGGGGCGTGCCCTCGGGGTCGCTGTAGGCGTCCGGGAAGAGCCGCTTGAGCACCGGGTCGGAGGGCGGCTCGCTCGGGCCCTCGGCGAAGAGCTCGGCGAGCGGGTCGTCGGGGGCGTCCTCGGCGGGCCCGGGGCCGATGAGTTCCAGGAGCTGGACGGCCAGCGACCGGATGATGGAGATCTCGACGTCGTCGAGGGCGACGGCCGCGCCGCCGCCGGGGAGCGGTTCGAAGGTTCCTGGCATCAGGGTGTGTCGCTACTTCCGGTCCTGCTGGAGGGTGGCCCACAGACCGTAGCCGTGCATGGCCTGCACATCGCGTTCCATCTCCTCGCGGGATCCGCTGGAGACGACCGCCCGGCCCTTGTGGTGGACGTCGAGCATCAGTTTGGTGGCCTTGTCCTTCGAGTAGCCGAAGTAGGTCTGGAAGACGTAGGTCACGTAGCTCATGAGGTTGACCGGGTCGTTGTGGACGATCGTGACCCAGGGGACGTCCGGCTCGGGTACGGCGAAGACCTCTTCCGCCGACTCGGTGCGTTCGATCTCTACGGGAGCGGGTGACGTCACACGGCCCATGCTGCCACGCACTCCACAAATCGTCACACTGACGCGAAGTGGGGTAGCATCTCTTGTTATGAACACAGCGGACCTTGGGCTGCCGGTGGACGTTCCCTCGACGGCGCTCTTCACGGACCAGTACGAGCTGACCATGCTGCAGGCCGCCCTGAAGGCGGGTACCGCCGAACGGCGCAGCGTGTTCGAGGTCTTCACCCGGCGGCTGCCGGAAGGGCGGCGCTACGGCGTCGTCGCGGGCACCGGCCGCGTCCTGGACGCGGTGGAGAACTTCCGCTTCGACGGGGACGTCCTCGGCTTCCTGCGCGAGCGCTCCATCGTCGACGAGGAGACCCTGGACTGGCTCGCCTCCTACCGCTTCAGCGGCGACATCTGGGGCTACCCGGAGGGCGAGGTGTACTTCCCGGGCTCGCCGATCATGCGGGTCGAGGGCTCCTTCGCCGAGTGCGTGCTGCTGGAGACCGTGATCCTTTCGATCCTCAACCACGACTCCGCGATAGCCGCGGCCGCCTCCCGGATGTCCTCGGCCGCGGGTGACCGGCCGCTGATCGAGATGGGCGCCCGCCGCACCCACGAGCTGTCCGCCGTGGCCGCCGCCCGCGCCGCCTACGTCGGCGGCTTCGCCACCACCTCCGACCTCGCCGCCGGCTTCCGCTACGGCATCCCGACGGTGGGCACCTCCGCCCACGCCTTCACCCTGCTGCACGACCAGGAGCGGGACGCCTTCCAGGCCCAGGTGGACTCGCTGGGCCGGAACACCACCCTGCTGGTCGACACGTACGACGTCACCGAGGCCGTCCGTACGGCCGTCGAGGTGGCCGGGCCCGAGCTGGGGGCCGTGCGCATCGACTCCGGCGACCTGCTCCTGGTCGCGCACCGGGTGCGGCAGCAGCTGGACGAGCTGGGCGCGAAGGGGACGCGGATCATCGTCACCTCCGACCTCGACGAGTACGCCATCGCCTCGCTGGCCGCGGCCCCGGTGGACGCGTACGGCGTCGGCACCCAGCTGGTGACCGGGTCCGGGCACCCGACGGCCTCGATGGTCTACAAGCTGGTCGCGCGCGCCGAGTCCGACGACCCGAAGGCGCCGCTGATCCCGGTCGCGAAGAAGTCGTCCGGGGGCAAGAGCTCGGTCGGCGGCCGCAAGTGGGCGGCCCGGCGGCTGGACGCGGAGGGCATCGCGGAGGCCGAGGTCGTGGGCACCGGGCCGGTCCCGGCGGAGCTCGCGGACCGGCAGCTGCTGGTGGAGCTGGTCAAGAGCGGCGAGGTCGTCGCCCGCGAGCCGCTGGACGTCGTACGGGACCGGCATGCCGCCGCCCGGGCCAACCTGCCGCTGTCGGCGACCCAGCTCTCGCGCGGGGAGCCCGTCATTCCGACGGAGTATGTCAACGCGCGCACGGGTAGCTAGTCGGCTGTCGCCCCGAACGCGCCCCGCAATGCCCCCTCCCGCACGGTCCCCGAAGTCTCTAGGCTCGTAAGTTCACTCTTAGTCGAAGGACACCCACCATGCGCCGCGCCTTGATCGTCGTCGACGTGCAGAACGACTTCTGCGAGGGAGGCAGTCTCGCGGTGGCCGGAGGGGCCGACGTGGCCGCCGCCGTCACCGAGCTGATCGGGCAGGCGGCGGGCTCCGGCTACCAGCACGTGGTGGCCACCCGGGACCACCACATCGCCCCCGGCGGCCACTTCGCCGACAACCCCGACTTCGTGCACTCCTGGCCCGCGCACTGCGTCGCCGGGACCGAGGGGGTCGGCTTCCACCCGAACTTCGCGCCCGCCGTCGCCTCGGGGGCGATCGACGCGGTCTTCGACAAGGGGGCGTACGCGGCGGCGTACAGCGGGTTCGAGGGCGCCGACGAGAACGGCGTGACGCTGGCCGACTGGCTGCGGGCGCGGGAGGTGACGGAGGTGGACGTGGTCGGGATCGCCACGGACCACTGCGTACGGGCCACCGCGCTGGACGCGGCCCGGGAGGGCTTCCGTACGCAGGTCCTCCTCGACCTCACCGCCGGGGTCGCCGAGGCGACGACCGAGCGGGCGATCGAGGAGCTGCGGGAGGCGGGCGTGGAGCTGTCCGGGAAGCCGGTCGTCTAGGGCCTGTCGTTCGGATCCAGGGCAGGGCCGGCGGCCTCAGGCCCGTGCCGTCGGCCTCCTCAGCAGTGATCTGATCGGATGCCACAGTTCCTGGGCCAGCTCGGGACCGCCCACGACAGCGTTGTCGGGGGCGGTTCGCCATATCAGCCCGTCCGGGTGGTGGAGTACGGCGGTGACCTCGTCCGGGGTCGGGGGCGCGCCGTTGCCGCGCAGGTACACCGCGCGCAGCCCCAGGTTGCGCAGCCTGGTCAGGGCGCGCGCCCGGTTCTGGGCGTGGACGAGCACCCGCACGTCGCCGTAGCCGTCGGCGGGCGGGCGGGGCAGGTTCAGCGCCACCACCACCCTGCCGTTCGGCAGCTTGCAGAAACCTCCTGCGGCCATGCGGTCACACCCCCGTGTGCGTCGGTGTCAATAAGGAAGCCACAGGACGCACCTAAACACGATCGGCGGCAACCCGCCAGGGGTTGCCGCCGATACGCTTCTGACCTGCGGTTTTACTTCTTCTTGGCCGAAGGTCCGACCTGGAGCGTGATCATCGAGCCGTCCAGGGGCTCCTTGACGATCTTGATCCGGGTGTCGGTGTCAGTGATGTTGACACCGGCGAACGGGTTCGACGCGTCGTAGTAGCTCGACGTGCCGTCGTCGAAGACCGGGACGCCCGGCTTGGACTTGATCTTCGTCGGGACGTCGGCGTTGTGCAGCGTGACCGAGTCCGTCGGGTACCAGCTGAAGGTGGAGTCGTAGGCCTGGATGCGGTTGCGCATCAGCGTGCCGTCGGACCACTTCAGCGCGGTCGGGTGGGAGTCGACCGGGAGGATCAGACCCTCGCCCGGGTGCTGGCTGGTGTTGTCGTCCGCCTGGGAGGTGTCCCACTTCCAGATCAACAGGCCGTTCTGGTAGGCGTAGTGCTCCACCCAGTCCGGACGGGTCTTCGAGAAGCCGTAGTTGTACGGGCCGACCTTCAACACCTTGTCGTAGGACACGTATTGGCGGTTCTCGGCGAGGTAGTACTGCGCGTAGTCGTCCGTGATGGAGGCGCCGATGCGCGAGAAGCCGTTGGCGGCCCAGGCGGCGTCCGCCGTCTCGGCGTTGTCGGAGAACAGGGTCGCGCCGTCGGCGGTCACCGTGATCTCGTCGGCCGTGAAGCCCTTCAGGGCGACCCCGCCGTCGGTGGCGTAGCGGAAGCGCAGCTGGATCTTCTGGCCCGCGTAGGCGTTCAGCGGGAAGGTCAGCTTCTGGTGGGCGTCGACCGAGCCGGTCAGGGCGGGCTTGTCACTGCCGTCGCGCGGGATGGCGGTGCCGTCGGCCAGAGTGCCGTCGATCGGCGTCCAGTTGGCGCCGTCGGTGGAGACCTCGGTGTAGAGGTAGTCGAAGTCCTTCTCGATGTCCCACCAGCCGGCGAGGGTCAGCGCCGCCGAGGACTTTCCGGTCAGGTCGACCGGGCGGGTCAGGGTGTTGCGCAGGTCGTTGCCACTGCCGCTCCACCACTGGGTCGCGCCCTGCGCCGGGGTGACCACCGGGGTGGTGACCGTCTTCCTCGGCAGCTGGACCACGAGCGCCTGCGGGTTCTTGGTGTTGTACTCCGCGACGCCCAGCTTGTGGGCGGAGCGCTTGCCGGCCGTGGCCACGTCGTAGTCGAGCCAGCCCAGTTGGAGCTTGTCCCAGGCGTTCATGTCGCCGGGCAGGTCGCCGATGGACTCCTTGCCGGTGCCGAGCCAGGAACCGGAGGACATCAGCGTCCAGAAGCCGGTGGAGTTCTCGCCGCCGCCCGAGGTGTCGTACTCGTCGGGCAGGCCGAGGTCGTGGCCGTACTCGTGGGCGAAGACGCCCAGGCCGCCGTTCTCCGGCTGGATGGTGTAGTCGCCGACCCAGACGCCGGTGTCGCCGATCTGGGTGCCGCCGAGCTTGTTGCCGGCCGGGCCGGTGGCGCCGGAGTCGCTGGCGAAGGCGTACCAGCGGTGCGCCCAGATGGCGTCCTCGCCCTGCGCGCCGCCGCCCGCGGACTCGTCCTCGCCGGCGTGCACGATCTGGAAGTGGTCGATGTAGCCGTCGCGCTCGTTGAAGTTGCCGTCGCCGTCGAAGTCGTAGCGGTCCCACTGGTCGAACTCGGCCAGTTCCGCGCTGATCTCGGCGGGGGTGTCCCCGGCGGCCTCGCGCTGGGCGACCCAGGCGTTGACGCCGTCCTGGACCGCGTACCAGGCACAGTTGTCGGGGTCGCACTTGTTGGAGCCGTAACGGGCCTCGTTGTAGGGCACCTTGACCCAGTCGGTGACCTCGCCGTCGACCGAGTAGCGGCCCGAGGACTGCTTCTCGTAGTACTTCTTCAGCGACTCGGTCTTCTTGCCGGTGCCGAAGTAGAGGTCCTGGAAGTGCGCCTGGTTGTAGTCCGCCTGCCAGGCCGTGCTGTTGTCCTTCTTGCGGTCCGGCTGGGCGATCTGGTTGTGCAGCGGGCCGGGCGTGCCGCCGTAGCGGGGGTCGACCTTGTCGCCGAACTCGACCAGGATGGTGAAGATCTTGTCGGTCTTCTCACGGCCGAGTTCGACGTACTTGCTGTCGCCCTTGCGGCCCTTGAGCTCGACCACCTGGGAGCCGTCGCGGTTCCTCACCGCCGCGTCCCCGGATATGACCTGGTCGAGCGCCTCCTTCCGCTGCGCCTCCTGGGTCTTGGTCAGCGGGCCGTCGAAGTCGTGCTCCCTGGCCTTCGCCGGCTGCGGGTCCTGCCGGTCGACCGCCGAGGTCCCGGCGGAGGTTCCGGTGGAGTTGTCGGCGGCCTGCGCCACGGCGAACGTGGAGAACGTGGCCGAGGCCGCGGCTATCGCCACGACCGTCGCTGCCGTCCTGAACGTCCAGGATCTGTCTGTCACTTGTACCTCTCCCCTATCAGGCAAGTGACCGGTATTTGACTAAAGTTTGAGGAGAAAAGACAGACCTTGACTTGGACGCGACAAGTGCATTATTGGGAGCCGGTGTTCGCATTGCGGACGCGTGACGGTCACCCGACAGGCGCGTGCGGCCGTCCACGTGGTGGACGTCATGACTCCGTGCGCCCCCTGTGCACCGGCACTGTTGGTTAGGTCACGCTTACCGTTCGTTCCACTCGGGCAGACAGCCGATTAGAGTCGATTGGCGGAACGCCCGGGTGTCGGCGGAATGCCAGGCCGACACCCCCCGTGGACCCCCAATTCCGAGGACACGATTGCCATGCCTCGTCCGACCGCCGCACAGCTCGCCTACGGTTCGATCACCGTCATCTTCTCGACGCTCGCCATGCTGCTGCTGTCACAGACGAGTTCGGCCGTGGGGACAGCGGTCATCGCCGTCTCGGCGCTCGCCCTCGGCCTGTTGGTCGCCATGACGGTGCCCCAGCCCAAGCCCCGCGTCGTCGCGGTGAGCAGGCCCGTGGAACACGCGGCGGAAGAGCCCGTACCGGCCGCGGCCACGAGCTCCAAGACCGCTGCCTGAACACTGCGTCGGCTGAACCGGGTGCCGCGGGCCGGGCCCGGTACGCCCGGGCTGCCCCCGCTGTCCCGGAGACATGGGTGACTGTCTCCGTCGCCCACGGTTCCTGGACCCTGTGGACGTGCCAGCGGGGGCGGGTTCCAAGACCGACCGGAGGGACGGCGTTCGACGGTACGCCGGCCCCCGGCGCCCTGCCTCGGGCCCTGCCCGACACCCGTCGGCCACCCACAGACACCGGACCACCCAGGGCCCGGCACGGCCACCAGGCCGCCGCGCCGGGCGTCAGCGCGGCGGGTTCCAAAGTCGGCCGGGAGAAAGACGCTCGGCAGCGTGCCGGGGCAACTCCCGGTATCCGGACCAGTCAGCCCGGAGAGACGGCTCGGCCCCTGCCCGACACCCGTCGGCCACCCACAGACACCGCCGCCCCCCAAGGCCCGGCAGAGCCACCAGGCCGCCGCGCCGGGCGTCAGCGCGGCGGGTTCCAAAGTCGGCCGGGAGAAAGACGCTCGGCAGCGTGCCGGGGCAACTCCCGGTATCCGGATCAGTCAGCGCGGAGAGACAGCTCGGGCCCTGCCCGACACCCGTCGGCCACCCACAGACACCGGACCGCCCAGGGCCCGGCAGAGCCACCAGGCCGCCGCGCCGGGCGTCAGCGCGGCGGGTTGCAAGGTCGGCCGGGAGAGCACCAGGACCGCTGGCCCCTCGCCCGGACGGGAAGAAGGGCAGGCCCGACTCCCGGGCAGCACGGCAGATTCCCACGCCGGTCGGGAAGGAAGCGACCGCCGGTCTATCTGGCCGCCCCCGGCTCAGGTTGCCCATCGGCACTGGATCGCGCACGCCCGCCGGCACGTCACGCAGCCGGGGACGAGGGCAAGCGCAACTCCCGGGCGGCGTAACGGATTCCGAGCCCGTCGGGAGCAATGCGTCCGCGCATACCAGCGGCCCCCGGCCCCGGCTCGGGCCCTGCCCGGTGGCCGTCGGTCGCCCATTACCGGACCGCGTAGGCGCGCCAAGGCCGCCAGGACACCGGGCGAGCCGCCAGCGCGGCGGGTTCCAAAGGCCACGGACACCGCCGGCCCGTCTCCCAGACCGGGACGAGGGCAAGCCCAACTCCGGGCAGCGCGACGGGGTTTCCGAGCCCGTCGAGCGAAGAGCCTCCGCCGACAGGCCGGGGCGGCGTCGGCGCCCGGAGACACGGCTCGGGCCTGGAAGGCGTCCGGTGCCGAAGCCGTACCGGGTACGGGGTACTGGGGCCGAAGCCGACCCGGAGGATGACCACCGGGCCCGCCCGGTTCAGGTCGTGCTGACCACCACCGTCTTCGCCGCCTTGTCGTGCAGGCCCTGCTTGTACGGCTTGTCGAAGTAGCTCCAGCCGCCCGAGATGGCGGTCCAGATGCAGGCGCAGCAGAACGCGAACGGGATCCACAGCACCGCCGAGCGGATCAGCGTGGTCTGCACGGAGGGCGTGGAGCCGTTGTCGAGGTTCGCCACCCGCATGCCGAGCCACTTCTTGCCGAGCGTCTGCCCGGACCGGGTGATCAGGACGGTGTCGTAGGCGATGTAGAGCACCGCGGCGAGCGCCGACTGGGCCAGCGACTTGCCGTACTGCATGTCGTCGCTGTCCACGTTGTACTCGCTCACCCCGAAGCCCCAGGTGATCAGTCCGACGACGATGGCCACCAGGATCATGTCGATGATGCGGGCGAGCGTGCGCCGGCCGCTCGACGCCAGCGGCGGCATGCCGGCCAGCGGATCGGCGGGCCCGGAGCCGCCGCCGTACGGGTCGCCGCCGTAGGGACTGCCCCCGTAGGGCGGGGGTGGCGGCGAGCTGTACGGCGGTCCCGAACCCTCGCCGGGCGGGGGCTGCTTCCTGAACGGGTCGTCATCCGGCGGCTGCTGACCGGGGCCGGGAGGCGGTTCACTGCTCATGGCCCGAGTCGACCGCGAACCCCCCGGCTCCGCATCCGGCGAGCGGCCGTCCGGAGTACCGAATTCTGTACGCCGTTCGGGGGATCCGCTCAGCCCGCCACGAACGTATGCGCCGCCTTGTCGTGCCAGCACTGGCGCCAGGGCCGGTCGAACAGGCACCAGGCGACGCCCACGAGGCCGATGCCGAGCAGGCCCGGCACGCTGTAGACCAGCCAGCGGCGCAGCGCCCCGCCGAAGGACGGCGGCTCATGGGCCTCGATGTCCCGCACCTCCAGACCCAGCAGCTTCTTGCCGAGGGTGCGGCCCCACTTGGCGGTGGGCAGCGCCTCGTACAGGGCGCCGGCGACGAGGAGGACGGCGACCACGATGCCGAGGTACACCGACGTGGTGCCGTCGAGCAGCCAGACCGTCACGGTCTCCCCGGACAGCTTGGCCGCGTCGATCTTCTCGTTGATGTGGTCGGCCGCCTTGGCGCCGAGGGGGACGGCGGCCACGGCGGTGACCGCGCCGACGACGAGGGTGTCCAGGAGGCGGGCGGCCAGGCGCTTGCCGAGCCCGGCGGGTCTGGCCGAGGCCTGACGGCGGGCGGCCGCCTGGAAGATGTCCTCGACCGGCGGCTTCCAGGGGGCGGGCTGCTCCTCGTCGGGCCCGGCGAGCCGGTGCACCTGCTGGGCCCAGGAGGGCTGACCGCCACCGGGGCCCGGGCTCATGGGCGTGGCGGCGGGCAGGACCCCGGCGCCCTGCGGCTGTCCCTGCTGGGGTACGCCCGGAGGGGCCGCCAGGGGACCGGGGGCAGAGGCGGGACCCTGGTGGCCGACGGCCCCGGCCCCGGCACCGGCACCGGCACCGGCAGCCCGCTCTGCGGCGGCCTTGCCCGCGCCGAAACCGGGGGCGTTGGGGTGACCGGCGACCGCGCTGCCGTCGGCCGCGCCCTGACCGCCGAAACCGCCGCCCTGTGCGGTGGGACCGGAATACGCCGGTCCGGGCGTGCTCCCGTTCTGCGCCCCGGGACCCGCGCCCTGCTGCGCCGTGCGCGGGGAGAGCGCGCGGAACTTCATGGTGCCGTCGTCACCGTCGTCGGACCGCTGGGCGGCCCCCGCTCCCCCGGCCCCCGCTCCCCCGGCCCCCGCCGTGGGCCTGCGGAAGACGCGCGTGCCGCCGTCCTCGTCGGGCTCGGCGGGCGGGATCGTCGCGGTGCCGTCGGTACGGGCCGCGTGTCCGTCCGGCTGGGCCGGAGCCGAGCCGTCGGCGGGCCGCCCCGGACCGGGCACCCTGGGATCGGCGCCCTGCGGAGCCCGCGGTACGCCGGGCCGGGCGCCCTGCGGTCCCTGCTGAGCCCCTTGCGGAGGAACCCCCTGCGGCGCCGCCTGCCCGGCCTGCGCGGCCGGCTGCGGGGATCCCCACGACACCCGGCGGTCCTGGTCGCCGCCGAAGCCCGCCTGGTGGGCCCGGTCGGCGGCCCACGCGGAGGCGGGTTCGGGGCGGCTGCCGTGCTGGGTCCCGGGGTGCGGGGGCTCCTCGGCCGGGTCCTCGTCGAAGAAGTGCGGGCCGGTCTCCTCCACCGGGGACGGGGCCGGCGCGGAGCCGCCGCCACCGGACGGCGGCGCGAGCGGTTCGCCGTCCGCCGGGGCGGGACGGCTGGTGCCCGGTACCCAGGAGGCGCCGTTCCAGTAACGGACATATCCAGGAATGGACGGGTCCGGGTAGTAGCCCTCGCGGGGCCTGTCGTCACCGGGTGCCGGGGTTGGGGCGCTCATGTCCGTCGTCCCGTATCTGCTCGGGGGTCAATAGAGGGGGCTCCACATCTATCAGACCGGCGCAAGACCCACCGCCAGTCCCACCGGACCCACCCCTTTTGAGCACGACCTGACACCGGCCGTGGTACCCGGCGTGGTACCGGCCGTGACACCGGCCCCGGCGCGGCCGGAAAAAAGTTCGCCGAACCCGCGTAATGATCCCGGCCCCTCCCCCCTCTCCACTCGTACGGGCCCACCGCAGGACCCGGACGAGAGCCGAGAGAGGAACGAACGACATGCACCACACCGTGGTAGAGCGCGAACTGGAACTCCACCTCATCCTGTCGCCCGAGCGCAGCATCCCGGTCCCGGCCCGCCTGGGCTACCGCAGCGACGACCCCTTCGCCGTCCACGTCACCTTCCACATCGGCTCGGACCACCCCGTCCACTGGACCTTCGCCCGCGAACTCCTGGTGGAGGGGGTGTTCCGCCCGTGCGGGCACGGGGACGTGCGGGTGTGGCCGACGAAGGTCGCGGGGCGCGGCGTCGTGCTGATGGCGCTGAGCTCCCCCGACGGCGACGCCCTCCTCCAGGCCCCGGCCGCGCAGGTCTCGGCCTGGCTGGAGCGCACGCTGACGGCGGTCCCCCCGGGCTCCGAGGCGGAGCAGCTCGGCATCGACGACGGCCTCGCCGAGCTGCTGGCCCCCACTCCGGCCGACGATCTCTGGCTGCGCGACCCCTGGCCGAGCGAGGGGTCGGCGGACGGGGAGTGACGCCGGAGCGGACGGGCGTGACGTCGCGGCGGACGGGCGTGACGCCGGAGCCGGCCGGGGGTCAGAACAGCTTGCCCGGGTTCAGGATGCCCAGCGGGTCGAAGACCCCCTTCACCGCCCGCTGCATCTCCACGCCCACCGGTCCGATCTCGCGCGCCAGCCACTCCTTCTTCAGTACGCCCACGCCGTGTTCCCCGGTGATCGTGCCGCCGAGTTCCAGGCCGAGGGCCATGATCTCGTCGAAGGACTCGCGGGCACGCCGGGACTCGTCGGGGTCGGCCGCGTCGAAGCAGACGGTGGGGTGGGTGTTGCCGTCGCCCGCGTGGGCGACGACACCGATGGTGAGCCGGTACTTCTCGGCGATCCGCTCGGTCCCCTCGATCATCTCGCCGAGCCGCGAGCGGGGCACGCACACGTCGTCGATCATCGTGGTGCCCTTCACGGCCTCCAGCGCGGTGAGGGAGAGCCGGCGGGCCTGGAGGAGCAGTTCCGACTCGGTCGCGTCGTCCGCGGGGACGACCTGCGTGGCCCCGGCGGCCTCGCACAGCGCGCCGACGGCGGCGAGGTCGGCGGCCGGGTCCGTGGTGTCGAAGGCTGCGAGGAGCAGGGCCTCGGTGGCCTCCGGGAGTCCCATGTGGGCCAGGTCGTTGACGGCCTTGACGGTCGTACGGTCCATCAGTTCGAGGAGGGACGGCACGTGCCCGCCCTCCATGATCCGGCACACGGCGTCGCAGGCGGCGGCCCCGGAGGAGAACTCGGCGGCCAGCACCAGCTGCTCGGGCGGTTTCGGCCGGAGCGCCAGGACGGCCTGGACGACGATGCCGAGCGAGCCCTCGGAGCCGACGAAGAGGCGGGTCATGTCGTATCCGGCGACGCCCTTCGCGGTACGGCGGCCCGTGGACATGAGCCGTCCGTCGGCGAGGACGACGTCCAGTCCGAGGACGTACTCCGCCGTCACCCCGTACTTCACACAGCACAGCCCGCCGGACGCGGTGCCGATGTTGCCGCCGATCGTGCACATCTCCCAGCTGGAGGGGTCCGGCGGGTAGTAGAGGCCGAGTTCACCCACCGCCCGGGAGAGGGTCGCGTTGACGACACCGGGTTCGACGACGGCGATGCGGTCGACCGGGTTGATCTCCAGGATGCGGTCCATCTTCGTCAGGGACAGCACGATGCAGCCGTCGGAGGCGTTGGCCGCGCCCGACAGGCCGGTGCGGGCGCCCTGGGGGACGACCGGGACGCGCAGTTCGGTGGCGATGCGCATGACGTGCTGGACCTGTTCGACCGTGCGCGGCAGGACCACCACGGCGGGGGTGCCGGCCGGGCAGAAGCTCGCCATGTCGTTGGCGTAGGCGACCGTGACGTCCGGGTCGATGAGGACGGCCTCGGCGGGCAGCCCGCTGAGCAGGCGGTCCACCAGGTTGCCGGTGACCTCGTCGCGGGGGGCTTCGATACGGCTCATGATCACAGCGTCGCACCGGGGGCCATCGGTGTGAACCCCGGCAGCGGCAGCTGGCGGGTGCCGGGGTGCGCTCGTCGTGCTGACGCACAGTGAGCGCCATGGAGAACCAAGCCACGGAGCACCGGCCGCAGGAGCGTCGGCAGGAGGCCCGGGAGGAACGTCGGCAGGAGGCCCGGGAGGAGCCTCGGCAGACGCGCCGCGAGGAGCGGCGGCAGGAGCGGCGGGCCCGGTTGCACGGGCGTCTGGTGATCGCCGCCGTCGCGGGCTGCGTGGTGCTCGGTACGGTGCTGATGCTGCTGCCAGCGGAGCGGCCGGTGCGCCGCGCCGCTCCCGCCCCGGCCCCGGGGGCGCAGGCGCTGACGGCGGTCGCCGCCGGGGTGCCGGCCTCGCTGCCCGACCTGGCGGCGCTGATCCGTGAGCGGGAGAGCCATCTGCGCGGGCATCCCGAGGACGCCCGGTCGTGGGCGGTGCTAGGGACGGCGTATGTCGAACGGGGGCGGCGGGCGGCCGACACGGCGTTCTTCCCGAGGGCCGAGGACGCGCTGCGGACCTCCCTGAAGGTGCGCGAGAACGCGGAGGCCCTCGGCGGTCTGGCCGCCCTCGCGAACGCGCGCCGGGACTTCCGGACCGCGCGGACCTGGGGCGAGGCGGCGCGGCGGCTGGAGCCGGGGCGGTGGACGACGTATCCGGCGCTGATCGACGCGTACACGGGGCTCGGCGACTACAAGGCGGCGCGCGGGGCGCTGGAGCGGCTCATGAAGCTGCGTTCGGGGCCTGCGGTGATGGCCCGCGCGGCGGCCGTGTACCGGGACCGGGGCTGGCGCGAGGACGCGGCGGCCCAGCTGGCCGACGCGGCGGCGGGGGCGCGGGCGCCCGCCGAGCGGGCCGCGTATCTGGAGCAGGCCGGGCAGCTCGCCTGGGAGCGCGGCGACCTGGAGGACGCGCTGCGGCACTTCCAGGAGGCGGTCCGTGTCGACCCCGACCAGCGGGCCGCGCAGGCCGGGCAGGGACGGGTCCTTGCGGCGCTGGGCCGCACGACGGAGGCACTGAGCGCCTACCGGATGGCCCTCGCGAAGCAGCCGCTGCCGCAGTACGCCCTGGAACTGGGCGAGTTGTACGAGTCGCTGGGGCTGGGGCAGGCGGCGCGGGTGCAGTACGACCTGCTGCGGGCGGCGGTGGAACGCGCCGAGGCGGGCGGGGCGGACGAGCAGCTGGTGCTCGGGCAGTTCGAGGCGGACCACGGTGAACCGGCCGACGCCGTACGGCGGTTGCGGGCCGAGTGGCGACGGCAGCCGGGGATCGCGGTGGCCGACGCCCTGGGCTGGGCGCTGCACCGGGCGGGCGAGGACCAGGAGGCCCTGCGCTACGCCCGGATCGCGACGGACGGGGCGCACGGGGGCGGGGTGCGCAGCGCCCTGTACATGTACCACCTGGGCATGATCGAGCGGGAGTCGGAGCGGTACGCCCCCGCGCGCCGGCATCTCCAGGAGGCCCTGCGGATCAACCCCTGCTTCTCGCTCTCGCGGGTGCGGGAGGCGCGGGAGGCGCTGGCGGCGCTGGGGGACGTACCGGACGAGCCGCCCGGGGACTGGTCGGGACCGGTCGGGGACTAGTCGAGACCGGTCGGGACCGGTCGGAGGCTAGAGGTTGCCCCGCCTCTCCTGCTCCCGCTCGATGGCCTCGAACAGGGCCTTGAAGTTGCCCTTGCCGAAGCCCATCGAGCCGTGCCGTTCGATGATCTCGAAGAAGACGGTCGGCTTGTCCTGGACCGGCTTGGTGAAGATCTGCAGCAGATAGCCGTCTTCGTCGCGGTCGGCGAGGATCTTCAGCTCCCGCAGCGTGTCGACCGGCACCCGGGTCTCGCCGACCCACTCGCCGAGGGTGTCGTAGTAGGAGTCGGGGGTGTCGAGGAACTGGACGCCCGCCGCGCGCATGGTCCGCACGGTCCGCACGATGTCGTTGGTGTTCAGCGCGATGTGCTGGACGCCGGCGCCGCCGTAGAACTCCAGGTACTCGTCGATCTGGGACTTCTTCTTGGCGATGGCCGGCTCGTTGATCGGGAACTTCACCTTGAGCGTGCCGTCGGCCACGACCTTCGACATCAGCGCGCTGTACTCGGTGGCGATGTCGTCGCCCACGAACTCCTTCATGTTCGTGAAGCCCATGACCTTGTTGTAGAAGCCGACCCACTCGTTCATCCGGCCGAGCTCGACGTTGCCGACGCAGTGGTCGACGGCCTGGAAGGTGCGGTGGGCGGGGGGTTCGACGATGGGCGCGGCCGCGGCGAACCCGGGCAGGTACGGACCGTCGTAGCCGGTGCGCTCGACCAGGGTGTGGCGGGTCTCGCCGTAGGTGGCGATCGCGGCGAGGACGACCGTGCCGTTCTCGTCCTTCAGCTCGTACGGCTCGGCGACCGAGCGGGCGCCGTGCTCGATCGCGTAGGCGTAGGCGGCACGGGCGTCCGGGACCTCGATGGCGAGGTCGATCACGCCGTCGCCGTGCTCGGCCACGTGCTGGGCGAGGAAGTGGCCCCAGGGGGTGGCGGGCTTGATGACCGAGGTGAACACGAAACGGGCGGAGCCGTTCTCCAGCACGTACGAGGCGGTCTCGCGGCTGCCGTTCTCCGGTCCGGAGTAGGCGACAAGCCGCATGCCGAAGGCGGTCGAGTAGTAGTGCGCGGCCTGCTTGGCGTTGCCGACGGCGAAGACGACCGCGTCCATTCCCTTGACCGGGAAGGGGTCGGCCTGCCGGGCGGTGTCGGGAGTGTGGTGTGTGGTCTGGGTCATGCCCGAAGCCTGGACCTGCTCTGCAAGGTGCGCAATAGTTCGCGTATCCACTGGACAATATGTTCAGCGATACGGCCGTATCGGCGGCCTTTCTGTACAGGATGACCATCTCCCAGGGAGGCCGGCGTGGGCATCGACGAGCTGGACGGGCGGATCATCGTGCTGCTCGCGCGCGAACCGCGGATCGGGGTCCTGGAGATGTCCCGGCGGCTGGGGGTCGCCCGGGGCACCGTGCAGGCGCGCCTCGACCGGCTTCAGTCGAGCGGCGTCATCCGGGGATTCGGCCCGCAGGTCGATCCGGCGGCGCTCGGCTACCCGGTGACCGCGTTCGCCACGCTCCAGATCCGGCAGGGGCAAGGGGCCGACGTACGGGCGCACTTGGCGACCGTGCCGGAGGTGCTGGAGCTGCACACCACGACCGGCAGCGGGGACATGCTGTGCCGCCTCGTGGCCCGCTCCAACGCCGATCTCCAACGGGTGATCGACCGGGTGGTCGGTTTCGACGGGATCGTCCGGGCCGCCACCGCGATCGTCATGGAGAACCCCGTTCCGCTGCGGATCATCCCGTTGGTGCAGCAGGCGAGCGGTCAGGAGTCGCCCGGGGCGTAACGTACAAAGAACCCGTTGCAAAGAACTCTTTGCAACGCTATCTTTGTACGCATGCCGGAAGAGCCCCAGGTACGGAACCTCGACGCCCGTTCACTGCGCGGGCTGGCGCATCCCCTGCGGATGCAGCTGCTGGACGCCCTGCGCTTCGGCGGTCCCGCCACCGCCTCCCAACTCGCCGAGAAACTGGGCGAGTCGAGTGGCGCCACCAGCTACCACCTGCGGCAACTGGCCGCGCACGGCTTCGTGGAGGACGCCCCGGAGCGTGGCAAGGGCCGGGAGCGCTGGTGGAAGGCGGTCCACAAGGGGCTGCGCTTCGACGACGCCCTGCTCACGGACAGCGATCCCGCCGTCCGCGGAGCCGCCGACATGTACCTGCACGAGGTGGCCACCGCCCAGATCCAGAACCTCTCCAACTGGCTGGGCGACCGCGCCACCTGGCCCGAGGAGTGGAACCGCGTCTGGGACATGAGCAGCGCGACGCTACGACTGACCCCCGAGCTGACCAAAGAGCTCATCGAGAAGATGCACGCCCTGGTGGACACCTACCGCGAACGCTCCACCACCGGAGACGACACGGCCCAGGTACGCATCCACACGCACGCCTTCCCCGTCGCCACGGACTGAAAGGGCCCCACCATGCACCCCGACACCCACCTCGCCGCACACCACCTGCGCGCCGCCGACCTCCGTGCCGAGGCCGACGCCTACCGGCTCGCCGCGCAGGCCGGGCGGCCGTACGCCATCAGGACCCGGCTCGGCTGGACCCTCGTCGAGGTCGGACTCCGGCTCGCCTCCCCCAGGCCGGCCCTCGCGCACTAGCAGGCGGGGACGGACCCCTTGCCCGACTCCAGTGCGGTCAGGGCGGTCACCGCCCCCTTCAGGGACGTCACCGGGATCAGCCGCAGGCCCTTCGGCAGTTCCGCCCTCGCGTCGGCGCACTCCTCCTCGGGGACCAGGAACACCGTCGCCCCGTCCCGCCTCGCGGCCTGTGTCTTCAGCGCCACGCCACCCACCGCGCCGACCGTGCCGTCCGCGTCGATCGTGCCCGTCCCGGCGACTTTGCGGCCGCCCGTGAGGTCGCCCCCGCTGCCGTCGCCGTCGAGCTTGTCGATGATCCCCAGGGTGAACAGAAGCCCCGCGCTCGGCCCGCCCACGTCCGCGAGCTTCAGCGTGACCTTGACCTTGTCGCCGCTGAGCTTGAGGTAGTTCAGGGCCGCCTCGGTCGCCGCGTCCTGGGACTCCTTCATCTGCGCGGTGTTGTGCTGCTCGATCTCCTTCACGCTCTGCCCGCTCGGGTAGACCGCGTCGTGGGGCATGACGGCCCGGTCGGTGCGGAACCAGCTGTCGAGGATGTCGCCGAGCGAGACATGGGTGTCGGGCCCGGTCGCCTCGATGGTCGTCATCCGCAGCTGGCCGCTCGTCGTACGGGTCTTCGCCCCGGCGATGGTGATCACCGCCGCGCCCTTGTTGTCGCCGAGGACGTTCGCCGTCATCCCGGGCTGCGCCAGCGCGAACGGCAGTGGCGCGAACAGGGCCGTGGCGACCAGTGCCACGACGGGCAGGGCGCAGACGGCGACGGCCTGGGGGCGCGTGAGGCGTGAGAGCACGGGATCAATCTAACGCGGCGGTCACTTCCGGCCACGCGCCGGTCAGCCCCCGTACAGGTCCCGTCGCGCCCGCGTGAAGCGGCGTAGGACATCGGGCAGCGGTTCGACACCGATGCCCGGGGTGCGCGGTACCGGCAGGTGGCCGTCGGCCAGGACGAACGGCTCGGTGATGTCCTCGGCGAAGTAGCGGGAGGAGGCGGAGGTGTCGCCGGGGAGCGTGAAGCCGGGCAGGGCGGCCAGGGCGAGGTTCGGGGCGCGGCCGATTCCGGTCTCCAGCATGCCGCCGCACCACACCGGCACGCCGTGCGCGCGGGCCACGTCGTGGATGCGGCGGGCCTCCAGATAGCCGCCCACGCGCGCGGGCTTGACGTTCACGACCCGGCACGCGTCCATCGCGATCGCGGAGGCGGTGTCCCGGGCGTTGTGGAGGGACTCGTCGAGGCAGACGGGGGTGGCGATACGGCTCTGGAGGCGCGCGTGGCCGTACAGGTTGTTCTCGTCCAGCGGCTCCTCGATCAGCAGCAGCCCGAACTCGTCGAGCCGCCGCAGGTGTTCGGCGTCCGCGAGCGTGTACGCGGTGTTGGCGTCGACCTGGAGGGGCAGGCCGGCGCCGAAGCGCTCGCGGACGGCCCGTACCGGCTCGAGGTCCCAGCCCGGTTCGATCTTCAGCTTGATCCGGACGTACCCCTCGGCGAGATACCGCTCGACGTCGTCCAGCAGTTCGGCGACCGACTCCTTGATGCCGACCGACACCCCCGCCGGGACCCGCTCGCGCACCGCGCCCAGGTACACCGCGAGCGGCATGCCGTACGACCGCAGCTCCGCGTCCAGCACCGCCGTCTCCAGGGCCGCCTTCGCCAGCTCGTGGCCCTTGATCCCGCTGACGGCGGGCCCGACCAGCGCGGCCGTGAGCGCGGGCAGTGCCGCCACCCTCGGGATCAGGAAGTCCCGCAGCACGAGTTCCGCGCCCGCG
Source organism: Streptomyces sp. NPDC001668 (assembly GCF_042893155.1). Lineage (NCBI taxonomy): Bacteria > Bacillati > Actinomycetota > Actinomycetes > Kitasatosporales > Streptomycetaceae > Streptomyces > Streptomyces sp. NPDC001668. Next base: position 112,441 of record NZ_JBIAUQ010000001.1, on the reverse strand, counting down.
ACGAACTCCGAGCAGTAGCGCGGCTGCGGGTCGGCGGCGAACTCCGACCAGCCCTCGGCACTGTCCGTGACGACGTGCAGCAGGAAGGTGTCCTTCGTGGTCATCGTGCCGAAGGAGGTACGGAAGGGGCTGACCAGGGGGATCGCCACATGGACGACCTCGACGCGCTCCAGCTTCACGCGGCGGCCTCCTTGGTGAGGGTGTACCAGCCGTCCCGGGACATCCCGGTCGCCCTGAACCCCTGCGCGAACGCCTCCGTGAACACCTCGCGCACGGCCCGCCGCCACCGCAGCGCGAGCGCCGGGTCGGCGGCCCGCAGCTTGACGACGTCGTCCGGGACCCGGCACCAGACGTGCCGGCCGGCGGGGTCGCGGCGGGCGAGGACTCCTCCGTCGGGGGCCTGGTGCGTGGCGGGCGCGGCCTCGCGATCCCCTGGGTCGTACGACGTTCCGGGCGCCGCCAGGTCCCACGTCACCGTCAGCCGGTCACTCTCGTCGCCTGCGTTCACGCCGTCCCGCATGGGGCCGTAGAAGTCCACGAGGTACTCGGTGCCGGCCCCGCCGAGCTTGACCAGGTTGAAGCGGGCGTTGCGGCCCACCAGCGGGTCGAAGGTCCAGCGCATGGTGCGGGCGCCCAGGCCGAGCGCCCAGGCCCGCTGCGCCTGCTTCACCACCTGCCCGAGCCCGGATTCCGCGGCGGTGACCAGGGAGTACACCTCCGCCGACCCCGGCGGCCCGAACACGGCGACACTGGCCCCGGCCAGCCGCTCGCCGTCGTACGCGGCGTGCACCGCGCCGCCCGCGTGGACCAGGCTGTGCAGCACTTCGGCCGGGTAGGGCGGGGCGCTGGGCGCCTGCCAGACCTCGCCGAAGTACGCGCTGACGGCCCCGAGGCCGGGGACGTCGTGGACGGTACGGATGCTCACTTCGCTCATGTGCCGAGTCTCCGGCCCGGTCCACCGCCCCGGGTTGTGCGGCCGTACAAGGCACACATAGGTTTCTTTGCGGATCGGCTAAAGCGGATCGGCTGAAGCATTCCTCTGGGGGCACCATGGACACCTTCACCCTCGGTGACCTCCTGGACCTCGTCGGCGGCACCTCCGTACGGCTGCACACCGCGCCCGCGGGGCTCGCCGCCCCGGTCACGGAGGTCCTTCTCCACGACGCCGACGCCCCGCTCCCGCAGGTGCCGGGCGCGCTGCTGCTGGCGGTCGGAGTGCGGGCGGCCGCGGCCGGGCCGCTGGTGCGGGCGGCCGCGGAGGCCGGGATGACCGGCCTGGTCGTGCGCGGTCCTGATGGGCCGGCGGCCGCAGCGCAGACGTACGGCGTGGCGCTGCTGTCCGTCGCCGAGGACATGGCCTGGCACCAGGCGCACCTGCTGCTGGCCTCGGCGATCGGCGCCCGGCCGGTCCCCTCGGCGGACGGCCACGGTGACCTCTTCGCGCTCGCCGACGCCATCGCGGCGGCGACCGGCGGGGCGACGGCCGTGGAGGACCCCCGCCGGCGGATCCTCGCCTACTCCACGGTCCCCGGCCAGCCGGTCGACGAGGTCCGCCGCCAGGGCATCCTGGGCCTCCAGGTACCGGAGGCCGCGGAGAACAGCGACGAGTACCGGACGCTGTTCGCGGCCGACGGCCCGGTACGGCTGCCCGCGGTGCGGGACGGCGAGCTGCCGCGCCTCGCGGTCGCCGTCCGGGCGGGCGGCGAGACCCTCGGCTCGGTGTGGGTCGTCGACGACGGCACACTCGCGGCGGACGCGGAGGACACACTCGTCCAGGGGGCGTCGACGGCGGCCCTGCTGCTCCTGCGGGCGCGCGCGGCGCGGGAGCTGGCCCGGCACCGCAACAGCGATCTGCTGCGCCGGGTGCTGGACGGCACGGCGGACGCCTCTGCCGGGCGGCTGGGGATGGAGGGCCCGGTGCGGGTGGCCGCCTTCGTCCTGGAAGCGGCCGGCCTTCCGGACGCCGAACAGACCGGACTGCGGCTCCTGGACGTCGTACGGCTGCAGTGCGAGGCCCGGTACGGGCGGCACGCGTGCGTCCTGGTCGACGGGGTGGTGTACGCGTTGCTGCCGGCCCCCGGGGTCCGCCACAAGCGGCTCGCGGAGGACATCGTGGCGCGGGCCGGACAGGCGCTCAGGGTGCCGGTGCGGGCGGGGCTGGGCGAGGTGGTCGCGGGACCCGCGGAGGTGGCCGGGTCACGGGCGGACGCCGATCTGGTGCTGCGGGTGCTGGGACCGTCGCGGCCGGTGGCGACGGTGGAGGAGGTGCGGGCCCGGGTGACACTGCTGCGGCTGACCGAAGTGCTCGGTGAGCAGCGGGAGTTGAGCGCGGGCTCGTGGCGGCGGGTGCTGGCGTACGACGCCGAGCACGGGACGGACTACGCCCGCACGCTGGCCTGCTGGTTCGACGCGGGATGCGACATGGCGGGGGCGGCGAAGCTGCTCGCCGTGCATCCGAACACCGTCCGCTACCGGCTGAAGCAGGTGCGTCAGCAGCTCGGGATCGACCTGGACGACCCCGACGAACGGCTGGTGCTGTGGCTGCAGTTGAGGGTGCTGGCGGGGCTCGGGCCTGGGGCGGCCGGCGGTTGAGGACCGCACATGGCGGCCGACGGGCACCGCACCCGCCCAGGGGCGCGGGGCTGTATCGATATGCGGCTCCGCCGCGTCAGCGCGACCAGCCCCCACCGGACCCGCGGCCGACGACGAACCCGACGAAGCCACACCCCACCGCTCAGCTCAGCGCAGCGCCTCCGCGACCTCGCGGGCCGCGTCCACCACCCTGGGCCCCACCCGTTCCGGCACCGCGTCCGCCAGCATCACGACCCCGACGCTGCCCTCGACCCCGGTGACCCCGAGCAGAGGAGCGGCCGCCCCGCTGGCACCGGCCTCCAGCTCGCCGTGCGTCAGCAGGTAGCCGGGCTCACCGAACCCCTGCTGCCGGGCCGCGAGTATCGCCCGCCCCGCGGCCCCCCGGTCCAGCGGATGCCGGAACCCGGCGCGGTAGGCCACGTGATAGTCGGTCCAGGTGGGCTCCACGACGGCCACGGCCAGCGCCTCCGCACCGTCCACCAGCGTGAGGTGGGCCGTCGCCCCGATGTCCTCCGCGAGGGAGCGCAGCGCGGGCAGCGCGGCCTCCCGTACCAGCGGATGCACCTGCCGTCCGAGCCTGAGCACCCCGAGTCCCACTCGGGCACGGCCGCCCAGATCACGCCGTACGAGGGCGTGCTGCTCCAGCGTGGCCAGCAACCGGTACACCACGGTCCGGTTCACGCCCAGTTTGTTGGAAAGCTCGGTGACGGTGAGCCCGTGGTCCGTGTCGGCCAGGAGCTTGAGGACACGCAGTCCCCGGTCAAGCGTCTGAGAGGTCTCCGCGGTCACGACGCCCACTCCTCCAAGTGGTGAGGTCGGCAGCCCCCTCGCGGCGGATGCGTCACCGAGTCCCGTCAGTGACGCGCTTCAGAGGCCGCCGATCGGCCGGCGGCCCGGTCTCTTTCCGGGCCGCGTCGCTTCACGGCTGCGCTCCGCGGCGGCGCTGCCACGGGGCGTGTGCGTAGCGGGACAGTAGCGAAGCGGGTTCGCTCAGCGGAAGCCTCCGTCCAGAATCCGGGCAGCGGCCGGTACGGACGACTCCGTTTGTCCTGATACGTACGGTGTGACAGCCGCCGGGCATGAGCGGACGCGGTGGTCACCGCATCCGGGTGGCCCACTCCTGCACCTTGGCGATCCGCTGCCGCAGCTGCCCGGCCGTGGCCTCGGCGCTCGGCGGCCCGCCGCACACCCGGCGCAGCTCGGTGTGGATCACTCCGTGGGGCTTGCCGCTCTGGTGGACGTACGCGCTGACCATGGTGTTGAGCTGCTTGCGCAGCTCCATCATCTCCTTGTGCGAGACGACGGGCCGCCGTTCGGCGGGCAGTTCGAGCAGGTCCGCCTCGGAGTCCGGCTTCTTGCGGCTGTGCGCGATCTGCCGGGCCTGCCGCTTCTGGAGGAGGAGCTGCACCTGATCGGGTTCCAGCAGTCCCGGGATGCCGAGGTAGTCCTGCTCCTCCTCGCTTCCCGGGTGGGCCTGCATGCCGAACTCGGCGCCGTCGTACAGCACCCGGTCGAAGACGGCCTCGGACTCCAGCGCCTCGAAGGCGAACTGCTCCTGCTCGCCGGTGTCCTCGTCCTCCTCCTTGTTCGCCTCCTCCATCTCCTTCTCGGACTCGGCGTACGGGTCCTCCTCGCCGTCCTTCTTCGGCTTGTCGAGGGCGTGGTCGCGCTCGACCTCCATCTCGTTGGCGAAGGTGAGGAGGTCCGGGACGGTCGGGAGGAAGACGGAGGCGGTCTCGCCGCGCCGCCGGGACCGTACGAAACGGCCGACGGCCTGCGCGAAGAAGAGGGGTGTGGAGATGGTGGTGGCGTACACCCCGACGGCGAGCCGCGGCACGTCGACGCCCTCGGACACCATCCGCACCGCGACCATCCACCGGTCGTTGCTCTCGCTGAAGTCGTCGATCCTCTTCGAGGCGCCGGCGTCGTCGGACAGGACGAGGGTCGCCTTGTTGCCGGTGATCTCGCGGATCAGCTTGGCGTAGGCGCGCGCGGAGTCCTGGTCGGAGGCGATGACGAGGGCACCGGCGTCCGGGATGGCCTTCCTGACCTCGGTGAGCCGCTGGTCGGCGGCGCGCAGCACGCTCGGCATCCACTCACCGCGCGGGTCCAGCGCAGTACGCCAGGCCTGGCTGATCGCGTCCTTGGTCATGGGCTCGCCGAGCCGCGCGGCGATCTCGTCCCCCGCCTTCGTCCGCCACCGCATCTGCCCGCTGTAGGACAGGAAGATGACGGGCCGCACGACATGGTCGGCGAGCGCGTTGCCGTACCCGTAGGTGTAGTCGGCCGCCGAGCGGCGGATGCCGTCGTTGCCCTCCTCGTACGTCACGAAGGGGATCGGGTTGGTGTCGGACCGGAACGGCGTACCGGTGAGCGCGAGCCGGCGCGTGGCGGGCTCGAAGGCCTCGAGGCACGCCTCGCCCCAGGACTTGGAGTCACCGGCGTGGTGGATCTCGTCGAGGATGACCAGGGTCTTGCGCTGCTCGACGCGGTTGCGGTGCAGCATGGGCCGTACGCCCACACCCGCGTAGGTGACGGCGACCCCGTGGTAGTCCTTGCCGAGCGGCCCGGCGCTGTACTCGGGATCCAGCTTGATCCCTATCCGCGCGGCCGCCTCGGCCCACTGCTTCTTCAGATGCTCGGTCGGCGCGACGACCGTCACCTGCTGCACGACATGGTGGTGCAGCAGCCAGGACGCGAGCGTGAGCGCGAAGGTCGTCTTGCCGGCGCCCGGCGTCGCGACGGCCAGGAAGTCACGCGGCTGCTCCTGGATGTACTTCTCCATCGCCCCCTGCTGCCAGGCACGCAGCTTGCTGGCGGTACCCCAGGGGGCCCGGCCGGGGAAGGCGGGGGAAAGGTGGTGCTGGGAGGAGGCGGCGGTGGTAGTCACGGTCTCCGTAACAGGGTCGAGCGGCTCGGCGGTCTCTTCGGCTGGGTATGACGACCGGGTCACCCTACCGGCGGGCGGGTCGGGTCAGGGCGCGGACGGGGCCGGGGCGCCGCTGGGTGGGACCGAGGTCACAGTTCTTGTGCGACGCGCGCAGACGGGCTGCGATCTTGGGCATGGAGCCGGGTCGTCACCCACGCCCCGACCAGGGCCACCGCCGCCATCGGCAGGAACACCGCGGCGAAGGCCGCCGGATGCTGTGCCCCGGACGCCGTGGCCGCGGTGGCCGTCGTGGCCGCAGTGGCCGCAGTGTCCGCAGTGGCGGCGGTATGGCTCACCGCGCCCCCGCCCAGTGCCGCGAACGCCGCTCCGCCCGCCGCCAGCAGCACCGAGTTCGCGAGGCCGTCGGAGATCTGGAGGGCGGCGGAGTTGGTACCGGCCTCCTCGGGGGCGGACAGCTGCAGCAGGAGCACACTGGTGGAGGAGATCACCAGCCCCATCCCGAAGCAGCCGAACCCCCAGGCGACCGCGACGGTCCACACAGGCACGGAGTGCACCAGCACACTCGGCGCGGCGGCGATCGCGGCCGCGACCAGCACCATCCCCGCGGTCATCAGACGCTCCCGGTACGGCTCCACCCGCGCCCGCGACTGCACCCACGACCCCAGCGCCCACGTGACGCCACCCGCCGCCAGCGAGAACCCGGCCAGCGTCGGCGACAGCCCCCGCTGGGTGACCAGCATCAACGGCACGAAGGACTCGGCGGCCACGAAGGACCCCGCGGCGACCCCGCGCAACAGCACGACGGAGGGCAGTCCGCGCACCGCCCGGTACGTGCCGCGCGGGAGCAGCCCGAGCACGGCCGGCACAAGCAGCGCGGTGCCCGCGAGGCCGGGGAGCAGGGAGAGGGGGCGCAGGTCCTGGGCGGCGTACTGGAGGAGTCCAACGCCCAGGGAGATGCCGAGGGCGAGCCGGATGCGGCGCCGGTCGAAGGAGGCCTGTCCGTGGGTGTCGTCGACCGGGCCGGACGCCCGCCGCCGTATCTGTGGAAGGGCGAGCACCAGCGGAAAGACCACCAGTACCGGAATCCCGACGAACACCCACCGCCACCCGAGATGCTCGGTCACCGCACCGGCCGCGAGCGGCCCCACGATCGACGGCACCACCCAGCCCGCCGCGAACGCCGCCATGATCGCGGGCCGCAGCCGCTCGGGGTAGGCCCGCCCGACCACGACGTACAGGGCGACGATGACGAGCCCGCCCCCGAACCCCTGCACGGCCCGCCCGACGATGAACAGCCACATCACGCCGGCCGTCCCGGACAGCAGCAGCCCGGCCCCGAAGGCGGCGATCCCGGCGGTCAACGCGCCGAGCGGCCCCCGACGGTCCGCCCACTGCCCGGCGAGCACCATCCCGAACAGGCTGGTGGTGAAGTACCCGGAGAACGCGAACGCGTAGAGCGCGACCCCGTCCAACTCCCGCGCGGCAACCGGCATGGCGGTCCCCACGGCGGTCGCCTCGAACGCGATCAACAGCACGACGGACACGATGCCTACGCTCAACGCCCGGTACGAACGCCCCAGCACCCCCTCCTCTCCCTCTCGACCGGACGGGACCTCAGAGTCATCGGTGACACCGGCGTCACGCGGTTCCAGCACAGCCATGCCCGCCAGGGTAAGGGCCATATCCCAGGTTGACCCCTGTCAAAAGCCCGTCCGGCCCTGAGACCTTGGTCGTACGACCACGAGCCGGCCCGATGCGGTTCATGAACGGCGTGTGGCAGTCCCGTTGCAGCGCCCGCGGTTCCCTTGAGCCCTCCCCCCACAGCCCCCTACGGTCAAGTCACCGGGTTACCCCGGCCGTGTGCCCGAGTGGCTCAGGGACTCGCCCGCGCTGCATCCATCAGCGAGCTCCGCTCGCGGGGAGTTACGCGGGTTCGATCCCCGCCCCACCAGGGAGACACGACCGAACTCCGGTGATGGCCGTGTGCCCGAGTGGTTCAGGGACTCGCCTGCAAAGCGAGTTACGCGGGTTCGATTCCCGCCACGGCCTCTGTAGTGAAGGGGCGGCATCTCGTTCAAGGTGCCGCCCCTTCCGCTGCGCGGCGTCCTAGGCTTGCGGCCGGCAGTGGCTGTGAGTGAGGAGTGCGGGCGTGGTCGACGGTGTGGCGGAGCCTCCCTTTTCCGATGCGGTCCGGGCCGATCAGGCGCCCGCTCCGCACGCGTTGCTGGGGCCCGTGCTCGGGTTTCTCGGGGTGTGGCGCGGACGGGGGCGGGGTGGGTATCCGACGCTGGACGGGGACTTCGCGTATGCACAGGAGGTCAGTTTCCGTCACGACGGGCGTCCCTTTCTGCGGTACGAGGCCCGGGCCTGGCTGGTCGACGGTGACGGGGTGCCTGTGCGGCCCGCGGCCAGGGAGAGCGGGTGGTGGCGGCTGCAGTCGGGCGGCCGGGTGGAGGCGCTGGTCACCCAGCCCACCGGCATCACCGAGATCCTGGTCGGGCACGTCACAGAGGGCGCCGTCGATCTCGCCACGCATGCCGTGGCGCTGACACCCACCGCCAAGGACGTCACCGCCACCCGTCGCCGCTACACCCTCGCCGACGGGGACACCTTCACGTTCGTCCACGACCTCGCAGCCGTCGGGCAGCCCCTGCAGCATCACCTGTCGGCGACTCTGCGCCGCGCGGAAGCTCAGAGCACCCCGCCCGCCTCGTCCTGGAACAGCTCCGTCCAGTAGTGCCAGTCCGCGTCCGTCGTCGTGCCCGTGGGGTCGATGGTGGACAGGGCCCGGATCATCGTCTTGGCGACCTGGGCGTACAGGGTGTTCGTCAGTTCGTGGGCGAGTGACTCGTCTATCCGGCGCTCCCGGTGCAGGAGCCAGAGGGTGAAGGCGAGGGTGGAGATGTCGGTGTTCAGGGGGTGGAGCGTGCCCTCGCGTTCGCTCCAGTTCAGGACCGCTCCCGTCGCGCCGTCGACGACCAGGGTGTTGTCCTCGATCAGGTGGCCGAGGACGATCAGGTGTTCGGCGCGGGGCGGGAGGGCGACCAGCCGGTCGGCCTGGTGTTCCGCGAGGGTCGGGAGCGGGGCGTCCGGGTCGGTGTGGAAGAGGACGCCGTCCTCGGGCAGGCCCGTCTCCGCGAGGAAGCGGCGGGTCGGCGCGTGCGTGAGCGTGGACGGGAAGTCGATGTCCTCGAAGCGGGCGACCCGGTTCCGGCCGAACTCGTGGTCCAGGAGGCGTGGCGGAAGGTCCAGGGCCAGACCGGAGTCCGTGCCCGGGCCCGCGACCAGGGCCAGGGGGCGGATCAGGGCCGCGATCTTCCAGAACGTCGGCACCTCGCCGCCCGTGCCCTCCTCGAACACCGTCATCAGCTGACGCGTCGCGTCCTCCACCGCCGTAGGACCGAAGCGGCCGGCGTACGCGGCGAACTGGCCGCGCACCTCCGTCAGTTCGTCCGTCGCCGTCGCGAAGCGGACCAGGGTGGGGAGGGAGGGCGCCAGGGGGGTGCGGTCCGTCAGGCCGGGGCGGGCGTGGAAGAACGCCGTCGTGGAGACCTCGCCGGTGACGCCGTCGAGCAGGACCGACTCCGTCTCCCTGCCCCCCAGGTCCGTGAGTCCGCCTATGACCAGCTGGCCGCGCAGTTCCTCGCTGAGCCGCCCGCCCGGGTCGTCCGTCGTGTCCGCCACCGTCCGCAGGCCCGCGCGGCGCAGTTCCTCGAAGGTGAACAGGTCGCTGGCGCCGGGCAGTCCGGGGCCGCTGAGCCAGCCGCGGGTCGGGGCATGCGTGATGTACGGGTGCAGTTCGTCCTCGGTGAGTCTGATCGCCGGTACGGCGGTTTCGGTCGTGCTCATGGCTCCCCCGTGTGCTTCGTACGCAGTCCCCTGGCCGGGCACGGCACGGCGAACCCGCCGGGTCTGCGCTCGTCCCCCACTGCTCGAAACACTACGCGCCGCCACTGACAACGCCCCCGTACCAAGGAGACGTCAGAGCACCCGCGCGCGTTCCCACCCCGCGAGCATCGCCTCCACCGTCTGTGCGGGGGTCTGCGCGGAGGTGTCCAGCCACAGCCCGATCGGCGGGGTCGACTCCCGCAGCGCATCGTCCAGCGCGGCGATCGTCCAGGCCTCGCCGTCGTAGCCCGTCTTCGCCCGGCCTGCCTCCCGGGCCGCCACGGTCCTGGGGTCCGGCGCCAGGACCACGACGTACAGCGGCCGGGTCCGGACCAGTCCCACCCACGCCGTCAGGTCCTCGCCCAGGACGACGTCCTGCACGACCGCCGTGAACCCGGCCTCGGCGTACGCGTCCGCGGTCGCCGCCGACAGCCGGTGGCGCAGGCGGAGTTGGGCGGACGCCTCCTCGGAGGCCCCGGGTACGTACTCCTCGCGGCCCGACACGATCATCCGCCGGAACACGTCCCCGCGCACATGCGCCGCCCTCGGCAACCGCTCGGCCAGTGCCTGCGCGACCGTCGACTTCCCGGCCGCCATCACGCCGGTGACGAGCACGACGCCGCGCATCAGGTGAACTCGCGGGCGGCCGGCGGCACCTCGCTCACGCGAAGTACACGCCGCCCAGCACGACCACGATCGCCGCCACCACGAACAGCAGGATCCACAGCGCCAGCTTGCCCAGGCCGGGCGGCGGTTCGTACTCGCGGGGCTCCTGGCCGGGAGCGCTCATCGGTCCGTCACCACCGCGGCCTGCGGGCGGATCGGGAGCCGGTTGACGGGACGGCCCGTGGCGGCGCGTACGGCGGAGGCGATGGCCGCCGGTGAGGTGACCACCGGTACCGCGCTGGCCGCCTTCGCGCCGAACGGGGCGACCACGTCCCGCTCCTCGACGAGCTTGACGATCCGGATCTCCGGCGCGTCCAGGGCCGTCGGCAGGGCGTACCCGGTGAGGTCCGGGTGGCGGATCAGCCCGCGCGCGCTGCGCAGGTTCTCCGTGAGCGCTATCCCGACGCCCTGGGTGACGCCCGCTTCGATACGGGCCTCCAGCTGGGCGGGGTTGAGGATGCGGCCGACGTCCTGGGCGAGCGCCAGCTCGACCACGCGGACCGAGCCGAGTTCGATGTCGACGTCGACCACCGCGCGGATCGCGCAGAACGCCATGCCGACGAAGGCGTCGCCCTGGCCGATCTCGTTGAGGGGCTCCGTCGGGTGCGGGCGGCACTGGGCGGTGGCCCACAGTTCCTTGCCGTCCATGGCCTCGGTGACGGTCGTCGACAGGACGCCGTCGTACGAGGTGATCTTGCCGTCGGTGATCTGGAGCAGCTCGGTGGACATGCCGAACTTGTGCGCCAGGGGCTGGAGGAGCTGGGTGCGGACCATCTTGGCCGCGCGTTCGACCGCGCCGCCGGAGACCCAGGTGTGGCGGCCGCGCGCGCCCGGCCCTGCCGGGGGCTGGTCCGTGTCGACGGGAGCGACGTGCACCTCGTCGATCCCGAGGGTCTCCTGGACGATCTGACGGGCCAGCGTGGTGAAGCCCTGGCCGGTCTCGACGGCCGCGCACAGGACCGTGGCGACGCCGTCCTGGACCCGTACGGTCGCCGTGGAGACCTCGTCCGCGCCCTCCGCGCCGAGCATGTGCACCATGCCGAGGCCGTAGCCGACGCCCCGGCGGATCGCGTCCGGGTCTCCCGCGCCCTCGGGGCCGCCGGGCAGCAGCCACTCGTCCTCGGGGGTGTCCTTGGGCAGCGCGGGCAGCGGGAAGTCCCGTACGGCCTGGAGCAGTTCGGCGACCGGGGCCGGACAGGTCACCGTCTGGCCGGTCGGCAGTACGTCGCCGGTGGCGAGGGCGTTGCGCAGGCGCAGTTCCGCCGGGTCGACGCCCAGCTTCTTGGCCAGCTTGTCCATCTGCGCCTCGTAGGCGGCGCACACCTGCATGGCGCCCTCGCCGCGGACATGGCCGGAGGGCGGGTTGTTGGTGCGCACGGCCCAGCCCTCGATGAAGGCGTTCGGGACGACGTACGGCCCGCAGGCGAAGCCCACGGCGGCGGCCAGGGCCTCCGAGGAGGTGTCGGCGTAGGCGCCCGCGTCGAGCAGGATCTGCGCCTCGACCTTGACCAGCCTGCCCTCGGCGTCGGCGTGGTGGCGGTAGCGGAGCAAGGTGGGGTGGCGGTGCACGTGGCCGAGGAAGGACTCCTCGCGCGTGGCCGTCAGCTTCACCGGGCAGCCGGTCTTGAGCGCGAGCAGGCCGAGCGGGAGCTGGAAACCCTGGTCCTCGCGGTCGGCGGTGGCACCGGGCACCCCGGTGACGACGACCTTGACGCGCTCGGGTTCGAGGCCGTAGCAGGCGGCGGCCGTGTCGCGGTCGGTGTGCGGGTCGGTGGAGGCGAGGTAGAGCTCGACGCCGCCGTCGGGTCTGGGCACCGCGAGGCCGGCCTCGGCGCCGATGGGGGCGGGGTCCTGGCGGCCGATGCGGTACTGGCCCTCGACGACGATCTCGCCGGCCGCGGTGGGGTCGCCGTGCTGGAGCGGGATGTGCCGGATCAGGTTGCCGTCGGGGTGCAGGGGCTCGGCCTCGAAGGCCTGCTCCGGGTCGGTGACCGGGTCGAGGACCTCGTACTCGACGATGACGGCGGCCGCGGCCATGCGCGCGGTGTCGGGGTGGTCGGCGGCGACGGCCGCGATGGGCTCGCCGTGGTGGCGTACGACCTCGGAGGCGAAGACCGGACGGTCGGCCCTGCCGCGGCCGTGCACCGGGCTGCCGGGGACGTCCTCGTGGGTGACGACCGCGCGGACCCCGGGCATCTCACGCGCGTGGGAGGTGTCGATGGACACGATGCGCGCGTGCGCGTGCGGGGAGCGCAGGACGGCCGCCCACAGCAGCCCCTCGGCCCACAGATCGGCCGCGTAGGGGAAGGTGCCCTCGGTCTTCGCGCGCGCGTCGGCGGCCGGCAGGGAGACGCCGATGCCGTGCGGAATCGGCTCGGGGGCGGGTGCTGCCTCCGCGGCGGTGGTCGCGGTGGCGGCTTCGTTGCTCACGCCTGGCCTCCGTCCTGTCCCTGTCCGTACGCCTGCTCATGTGGTCCGGAGGCGTTCGGGAACCCCGGGGAGTCGAACGCCGACGGGTGGACGCTTCCGCCTCCGGGGCCCGCCTGATGCGGAATACGTGCCTCGTCGCCGTCCGTCTCACCGTCGCCCGTCGCGTGGGCCTCGCGCTCGGCGACGACCTCCTTGACGGCGTCGACGACGCCCCGGTAGCCGGAGCAGCGGCAGAGGTTGCCGCACAGCGCCTGGCGGGTCTCCAGCTCGGTGGGCGCGGGATTGCCCTCCAGCAGGTCGTGCACGGTCATCGCCATGCCGGGCACGCAGAAGCCGCACTGCACGGCGCCGCACCGGGCGAGGGCCCGCTGCACGTCGGAGGGCCGGCCGTCCTCGGCGAGGCCCTCGACGGTACGGACCTCGCTGCCGGCGGCGGTCACGGCGGGCACCAGGCAGGAGGCGACGAGCCGTCCGTCGACCTGGACGTTGCACGCCCCGCACTCGCCCTGCGAGCAGCCGTCCTTGGCGCCGGCGAGTCCGAGCCGCTCGCGCAGCACGTAGAGCAGCGACTCGCCGATCCAGGCGTCGGTGACGGGGCGGTCGACGCCGTTGACGCGCAGGACGTAGGCGGCGAGGGGGTGTTCCTCGCCGGGGTGCGCGGGGGCCTGGCCGTCCGGGTTCTCGCCGGGGTCGGCGGCGCGCTCCTCGCCGGCCTCGGTGGACGGTTCGTCGTCGCCCTCGGCCGGAGCGTGCTCGCCACCGTGCTCGGCACCAGGTTCGCCACCGTGCTCGGCGAGGCCGTCAGCGGCTTCTACGGCCTCTTCGGCGCCCTCGGGGCTCCGGAGGGCCGCCGGTGCCTCACCGGGGCCGGACGAGGGCTGTGAGGCGGCTGCGGAGGTGCTGTCCGGGTAGGGCTCGGCGGGGTCGTGGGGCTGGGCCGTGTCGGGCGGCTCGGGGAGGGCGATGCCGCGACCGTCGGTGTGCGGGTGCGCGGAGCCGGGGGGCGCCTCGTCCGTCGGGGCGTGCGCGTCACCGTGCCGCTCGTCGGCCTCGGTGTCCGGTGCCTCGGCCGCGGGCATGTGGGCGTGGGTGTCGCCGACCGGACCACTGTGACCGTCGTCGAAGCCGCCGTGCACGTCACCGTGCGGCGCGTGCGCGTGCCGTTCGCCGGCCGGTCCGCCGTGCTCGGGTCCCGCTCCCGGGCCGCCCTGGGGCTGGTCGCCCCACGGCTGGGTCGCCCAGGGCGCCGCCGCACCGCCCGGCAGGGTCGCCGGCGGGGTGCCGCCCCACTGCTCGACCAGGGACGAGGCGGTGAACTCGCCCGACTCGTCCGGCAGGTCGCCCCCGGCGACGGGGATCGACCACTGGCCCGTGACGTCGTGACCCGGCGCGGGCGCGGCCGCGGGGTCCTCGACGTGCCACTGCTGGGTGGTCGCGGGGTTGTACGTGAACTGTCCGGTGTGGCCCTGCGGCAGCGTGCTCGGGTCGGGCCACTGCGCGCCCTCGGCCGGTACGGCCCAACTGCCCGTGCCCGCCGGGTCGGTCCCGTCGCCCGGCGTCGCCGTTATCTGCGGCGGCACATAGCCGTGACCGGGCGCGGCAAGCGGGCTGTCGGCGGAGGCCAGGAAGGCGTCGATGCCCCCTTCGGGGAGCTTCACGAAGGCGGTCGCGCCGTCGTCGTAGTCACCCTGGGGCAGCGGGTCCCAGCGGCCGGCGGCCCGGGGTGTGCCCTCTCCGTGCTGGTCGTCGGTCACGAAAGTGCCCTCCCCAGTGCTCGTCGGGCCAGCGCGGCGACGGTGCGCCGCAGGTGCAGTACGGCGGGCGGATGCTGCGGTACGGAGCCGTCCGGGGCCGGCGCCGGGTCGGGGATGCAGGCCGCGGCGACGTACTCGCCGAAGGCCTGGAGGGCCTCCGGGACGATCGCGCGGTTGTTGTCCCAGTCGATGAGCCGGGCGACCCACTGCTCGGCGTCCAGGGGCCGCAGCGGCATCGGCGCTATGGCACCGACGGCGCACCTGACCCCGCGCCGGGCCGGGTCCAGGACCAGCGCGACGGAGGCCATCGCGCGGCCCGGGCCGGTGCGCCCTGTGACCTTGAGGAAGACCTGCGGGGCGTGCAGCAGCGGCACGCGCACGTAGCCGATGAGTTCACCGGCGCGCAGCATCTCCATGCCGGCCAGCAGGTGCGAGACCGGCATCTCCCGGCGGGCTCCGTCGGGGCCCGCGATGATCAGCGTGGCCTCGAGGGCGGCGAGGACGGGCAGCGCGTCGCCCGTGGGGGCCGCCGAGGCGATGTTGCCGCCCAGGGTGCCCGCGTTGCGGATCTGCGGCGGGCCCGCCGCGCGGGCGGCGGCCGCGAGGGCGGGGATGAGGGCGGCGAAGTCGGGGCGGCCCATCCGCGCGTGGGTGAGTCCCGCGCCGAGCAGGGCGTGCCCGTCCTGGTACTGCCAGCCGCGGATCTCGCTGATCCGGCCGAGGCCGACGAGGGCGGCGGGCCTGAGCTGCCCGGAATTGACGGCGGCCATCAGGTCGGTGCCGCCCGCGACGGGCACGGCGGCCGGCATGGCGGTGAGCGCCGCCACGGCCTCGTCCAGCGTCGTGGGCAGCGTGACGGCCTGCGCCGCCTGCGGTGTGTGCGTGGTCAAACCGGCTGCCCCTTCCCGCTGCCCACCTGGTCCTGCCTGTTGCTGCCGTACGGTACGTGCTGACAGGGCGGACGTGGCAACTCTGGCACATCTTCGCCACACGCGAGGACAGGGGTCCGCCAGGAGGCGTTCGGCCGCTGTCGCCCGCCCCACCAGGGAGATAGTCCGTTTTCACACGGGATCACCCACACATGGGGATTGACACTCTTCGGTGACCCTTGAGGTCTTTTTCCCCTACCTGTTCGGGGGCGCGCCCTCGATGGGCCGGCCCAGCACTCCGGGCCGTTTCTGCCACGGCAGCGGCCCGGTGGGTGGCCGGTAGCCGACGCCCAGGGCGTCGAGCAGCTCGTAGTGGGCGGCCATCCGGCGCTCGAAGTCGGCGAAGTCCCGTTCCGCGGGGGCGGGCAGAGCGCTCCAGGCCACCTCGGCGAAGGCCGCAAGGCGGGGGAAGGTCTGGTAGTCGACGCGCCCCTGGTCCTCCATCACCTCCGTCCACACGTTGGCCTGTGCGCCGAGGACGTGCGCGGCCTCCTCGGGCGTCAACTCCGGTGGAACGGGCTCGAACCGGTAGACGTCCTCCAGGGTGCGGACGTAGGCGATGGGGACCGGTTCGTCCGCGCCCGCGTCCTGCCGGTAGTCCAGGTACACCTGCTGCTCGGGGCACATGACGACGTCGTGGCCCGCGCGGGCGGCCGCGACGCCGGCCGCGTAGCCGCGCCAGGACGAGACCGCCGCGCCTTCGGCCAGCCCGCCCTCCAGGATCTCGTCCCAGCCGATGAGCCTGCGCCCGCGCGCGGAGAGCCATTTGTCGAAGTGTCCGATGAACCAGGACTGCAACTCGTCCTCGTCCGCGAGGCCGAGTTCCTCGATCCGGGCCTGGACCGAAGGCGACTCCCGCCACTGCTCCTTGGCGCATTCGTCGCCGCCGATGTGAATGAACTCCGAGGGGAACAGCTCCAGTACTTCCTCGAACACGCCCTCGTAGAAGCGAAGGGTGTTGTCAGTGGGGGCGAGTACGTTCAAGGAGATGCCCCAGTTGTCCCAGACCGTGAGGGAGGACGTGTCGATGACATCGGTGTTGCCGAGTTCCGGGTACGCGGCGATGGCGGCCTGCGAGTGTCCGGGTACGTCGATTTCGGGGACGACGGTGATATGCCGTTCGGCGGCGTAGGCGACGATCTCCCGGATGTCGTCCTGGGTGTAGAAGCCACCGTGCGGCTTCTCCTCCCACAACGGCGAGGCCCGGTGGCCGAATTTGGTACGCGCCCGCCATGAGCCCACCTCGGTGAGCCGGGGGTACCTCTTGATCTCGATCCGCCATCCCTGGTCGTCCGTCAGATGGAAGTGGAAGACGTTGAGTTTGTGCGCGGCCATCAGATCGAGGTAGCGCAGGACACCGTCCTTGGGCATGAAATGCCGGGAGACGTCGAGCATGAGGCCACGCCAGCGGAATCTCGGGGCGTCCTGAATCCGGGTCAGGGGCAGCCTCCACCGCCTGCCGGGCAGCGGGGCGCGACGGAAGGCGTCGGGGCCGAGCAGCCGCCGTAGCGTCTGGGCGCCCCAGAACAGCCCGGCGGGGCCGCCGCCCACGAGGTGCACCCCGTTCGGTCGGACGGCCAGCCGGTAGCCCTCCTCGCCGAGGTCCTTGGTGACCGTGGGGTGGGTGTACAGCCGGACGACGTCGTCGTCCTCCCCCTCCCCCGGCGGCAGTGGGAGCCCGGTGGCCGCGCCGAGCGTGGCGCGCAGCCAGCGCTCCGTCCGCTCCGCTCCCTCGCCCACGGCCAGTTTGGTGGCCGGGCCCAGTTCGAAGGAGCCGTCCCCGTGGACCTGCACATGTCTCGGCTCGGGAATCACATCGACCACGTCAGTCCTTAACCGCTCCGCCAGGCCCCGGGACCGGGCGTCGCTGTACTAGTACGGAGAACACCAGCACCGGAATCGTCATGACCATGGACGCTGCCATGACGAGGAAATACCCCCTCAGCATCCAGATCGCGGTGATCCGGAAGCGGAAGCGGAATCGCGTGACGGCGGTCGCCGCGAGAAACGCGATCAACGCCGAGACGATCACGACACCGCGCACGACGACAAGACCGTTGACGAAATACCGACCGAAATCCCGCCCTCCGGACACGCGCCGGGCAGGCCGTGGAAAATTCACAGACACGCGAAAGGTCCCCGAGGCGCGCCGAACACGCCTCGGGGACCTCGTGAAGCTCAGCCGGGTGGCAGGACTACTTGTCGCCGCCCTTGTCGTCGTCCCCGGAACCCATGGACTCGTAGATCTCCTTGCACATGGGGCACACGGGGTACTTCTTGGGATCGCGGCCGGGTACCCACACCTTGCCGCACAGCGCCACGACGGGGGTCCCGTCGAGGGCGCTCGCCATGATCTTGTCCTTCTGGACGTAGTGGGCGAAGCGCTCGTGGTCGCCGTCGCCGTGGGAAGTCTGCGGCGTGGGCTCGACGAGGGTCCCCGTACCAGTCCCGCGCTCGGGCTCGAGAGTGCTCATATCGCCAAGAGTACTGAAGGTCACATGGATCAGTTCAGCGAAGGGTCGTCCGGATACGTGGCCACCATCGCCAGCTCGTTGCGCTGGCGCCGCAGGACCTCGCGCCAGAGTCTTTCCGGGGCCGGCGAGGAGACGTCGCCGGGTTCCGACTCTACGACGTACCAGGCGCCCTCCACCAGCTCGTCCTCCAGCTGGCCGGGGCCCCAGCCGGCGTAACCGGCGAAGATGCGCAGGCTGCCGAGGGCCGAGGCGAGCAGTTCGGGAGGCGCCTCCAGGTCGACCAGTCCGATCGCGCCGTGCACTCTGCGCCAGCCCAGCGGGGACCCGTCGACGGCCCCGCCGCCGGGGATGACGGCGACCCCGAGCGCGGAGTCCAGCGAGACCGGGCCGCCCTGGAAGACGACACCGGGCTCGCCCGCGAGGTCGGCCCAGCCCTCCAGGATGTCGCCGACGTCCACCGGGGTGGGCCTGTTGAGGACGACACCGAGGGAGCCCTCCTCGTCGTGGTCGAGAAGGAGCACCACCGCACGGTCGAAGTTCGGGTCCGCCAGGGCGGGCGTTGCCACGAGCAACCGCCCTGTGAGCGAGGACACCTCGGTCATGCCAGACATGATCCCGCATCTTCCCTCCGCGTGGGGAGGCAATGCCGCTACGGCGGTGGATGCAGCTCAGAGCGCAACGGTGCGCCGTGAGCGCACGCCGGGCGCCGGTGACCCCTTGTACCCGGCACCTAGCAGTTCGTGTTGTGACAGAGCTATGACGTGACTGGGCGGCACTTGGGCTTACAGAAGGGGGGTGGGCGGCGATTACCCTTGTCCCTTCCGGCCCCTGCCCGACTCATCGGAACGCGAGATACATGACCGTCAACGGCTCTGACGACGTACTGCTTGTCCACGGCGGAACCCCGCTGGAGGGCGAGATCCGTGTCCGCGGTGCGAAGAACCTCGTACCGAAGGCCATGGTCGCCGCCCTGCTGGGCAGCGAGCCGAGTCGACTGCGCAACGTTCCGGACATCCGTGACGTGCGTGTCGTACGCGGGCTGCTGCAACTGCACGGTGTGACGGTCCGTCCGGGTGAGGAACCGGGCGAGCTGGTGATGGACCCGACGCACGTCGAGAGCGCCAACGTCGCCGACATCGATGCCCACGCGGGTTCCTCGCGCATCCCGATCCTGCTGTGCGGTCCGCTGCTGCACCGGCTCGGGCACGCCTTCATCCCCGGCCTCGGCGGCTGTGACATCGGCGGCCGGCCCATCGACTTCCACTTCGAGGTGCTGCGGCAGTTCGGCGCGACGATCGAGAAGCGTGCGGACGGTCAGTTCCTGGAGGCGCCGCGGCGCCTTCGCGGCACGAAGATCCGGCTGCCGTACCCGTCCGTGGGCGCGACCGAGCAGGTGCTGCTGACCGCGGTCCTCGCCGAGGGTGTCACCGAGCTCTCCAACGCCGCGGTGGAGCCGGAGATCGAGGACCTCATCTGCGTGCTGCAGAAGATGGGCGCCATCATCGCGATGGACACCGACCGCACCATCCGCGTCACGGGCGTGGACCGGCTCGGCGGCTACAACCACCGCGCCCTGCCGGACCGCCTGGAGGCCGCCTCCTGGGCGTCCGCGGCGCTGGCGACCGAGGGCGACATCTACGTCCGCGGCGCCCAGCAGCGCTCGATGATGACGTTCCTGAACACCTACCGGAAGGTGGGCGGTGCCTTCGAGATCGACGACGAGGGCATCCGGTTCTGGCACCCCGGCGGGCAGTTGAAGTCCATCGCGCTCGAGACCGACGTGCACCCGGGCTTCCAGACGGACTGGCAGCAGCCGCTCGTCGTCGCCCTCACGCAGGCCACGGGCCTGTCGATCATCCACGAGACGGTCTACGAGTCCCGCCTCGGCTTCACCTCCGCGCTCAACCAGATGGGTGCGCACATCCAGCTGTACCGCGAGTGCCTGGGCGGCTCGAACTGCCGCTTCGGCCAGCGCAACTTCCTCCACTCGGCGGTCGTCTCAGGGCCCACCAAGCTCCAGGGAGCCGACCTGGTCATCCCCGACCTCCGCGGCGGCTTCTCCTACCTGATCGCCGCTCTGGCGGCCCAGGGCACGTCCCGCGTCCACGGCATCGACCTGATCAACCGCGGCTACGAGAACTTCATGGAGAAGCTCATCGAACTGGGCGCGAAGGTGGAACTGCCGGGCAAGGCGCTCGGCTGACCGCTTCCCGCACACGACGATGGGGCGGCCACCCGGTTCCGGGTGGCCGCCCCATTGACGTTACTGAGACGTGTACGTCGTCCCGAGACGCACCGTCGGACCTACTTGCCCTTGGCGGCTTCCTTGAGCTTGGAGCCCGCCGAAACCTTGACGCTGTAGCCGGCCGGGATCTGGATCGGGTCGCCGGTCTGCGGGTTGCGCGCGGTGCGAGCGGCACGGTGGGTGCGCTCGAAGGTCAGGAAGCCGGGGATGGTGACCTTCTCGTCGCCCTTGGCGACGATCTCGCCGACGGTCTCGGCGAACGCGGCCAGAACGGCGTCGGCGTCCTTGCGGGTCACCTCGGCGCGGTCGGCCAGCGCGGCCACCAGCTCACTGCGGTTCATGTTGTTACTCCCGTGTTCTTCTTGCCGTTGGGGTGTGCCTCGCGGCGGTGCCGCACACGAGGCACAGCGAAGCCGATGCGCTCGCGCCCAGGGACGCATCCTGCCCCTACCTGCTGCGGGAAAGCCAATCCGGCACCCGTAGGACTCGTATGAACACCCTAGGGGGTCACACGAACAGAGGCCTGGGCGTGGCGCCACCCTAGAGGGTGCCGTGAAGCGCCCGGTTCCGCGACGCGCCGGGCCGGGGGGCCGCCGTGGCGATCCTCACAGCCGAACAAACATACGACGCCCACTGTAGACGCGGGACCGGGAGGCCCGGACAGGGACCCTACGCCGTCGCTCCCGCGGCCTTCGCCGCCTCCCGCACCGCACCCGCGACCGCGCCCGCGACCTTGTCGTTGAAGACGCTCGGGATGATGTAGTTCGGGTTCAGCTCGTCCTCGGTGACGACGTCCGCGAGGGCCTTGGCGGCCGCGAGCATCATCTCGGTGTTGACCGTGCGGGACTGGGCGTCCAGCAGACCGCGGAAGACACCCGGGAAGACCAGCACGTTGTTGATCTGGTTCGGGAAGTCGGAGCGGCCGGTGGCCACGACGGCCGCCGTCTGGCGGGCGATCGCCGGGTCGACCTCGGGGTCGGGATTCGCGAGCGCGAACACGATCGCGTCCTCGGCCATGGCGGCGACGTCGGTGCCGTCCAGGACGTTGGGGGCCGAGACACCGATGAAGACGTCGGCGCCGCGCACGGCCTCCTTCAACGTCCCCGTCAGGTTCTCGGGGTTGGTGTTGTCGGCGATCCAGCGCAGCGCCGAGCCCGGAGCCGCGTCCACGAGGTCCTCACGGCCCGCGTGCACGACACCGTGGATGTCGGCCACGACGGCGTTCTTGACGCCGGCGGCGATCAGCAGCTTGAGGATGGCCGTACCGGCCGCGCCGGCACCGGACATGACGACCCGGATGTTCTCGATCGCCTTGCCGGTGACGCGAAGCGCGTTCGTCAGGGCGGCGAGGACGACGATCGCGGTGCCGTGCTGGTCGTCGTGGAAGACCGGGATGTCGAGGGCCTCGCGCAGCCGGGCCTCGATCTCGAAGCAGCGGGGCGCGGAGATGTCCTCGAGGTTGATGCCGGCGAACCCGGGGGCGATCGCCTTGACGATCTCGACGATCGCGTCGGTGTCCTGGGTGTCCAGGCAGATCGGCCAGGCGTCGATGCCGGCGAACCGCTTGAAGAGGGCCGCCTTGCCCTCCATGACCGGCAGGGCGGCCTTGGGGCCGATGTTGCCGAGGCCCAGCACGGCCGAGCCGTCCGTCACGACCGCAACGGAGTTGCGCTTGATGGTGAGGCGGCGAGCGTCCTCGGGGTTCTCGGCGATCGCCATGCACACGCGGGCCACGCCCGGCGTATAGATCATCGAGAGGTCGTCACGGTTGCGGATGGGGTGCTTGGACTGCATCTCGATCTTGCCGCCGAGGTGCATGAGGAACGTACGGTCGGAGACCTTGCCGAGCGTGACGCCCTCGATGCCGCGCAGTTCCTCGACGATCTCGTCGGCGTGCGTGGTCGAGCTGGCCGCGATCGTGACGTCGATCCGGAGCTTCTCGTGACCGGACGCGGTGACGTCGAGGCCGGTCACCGAGCCTCCGGAGGACTCCACGGCGGTGGTGAGCTGCGAGACGGCGGTTCCGCTCGCGGGCACCTCCAGCCGGACCGTCATCGAGTAGGAGACGCTGGGCGCCGTTGCCATGGCCGACTTCCTCTGCTTTCACCTGCGGAGCTGTATGCCGTCCGATGGTCGCACCTACTGCCGGGTAGGCGTTAGCCGCCCTGGATTGCGAACGTTTTGTTCACGTGGCCGTTCATGAGAAAGAGGCCCACGTCACACGGACGTGGGCCTCTCATCAGCCAAGTGGCACCGACCCGCCATGCTCGCCTCGCGGCAAGTGGTCCCTCTGAGGGACGAAGGTTGGGCCCGGGGGCTTGGATCGGGCCGGTGCCACATCCAGGCTAACAAACAGATCCCGTAAGGCCATTCCCGTCTCGACAGTTCTTTGGGGATCAGTCCCTGAGGAGATCGGGGACACCCTGGGCGTCCGGCTGGTCGCGGTCCCCGGAGACCACGGTCAGCTGCTGGGTCGCCCGGGTGAGGGCGACGTAGAGCACCCGCAGCCCGGCCGGTGACTCGTCCGCGATCTCGGCGGGCGACACGACGACCGTGGCGTCGTACTCCAGGCCCTTGGCCTCCAGGCTGCCGAGCGCCACCACCCGGTCGCCGAGCCCGGCGAGCCAGCGGGCGGCCTCCTCGCGGCGCTGCATGGCGACGACGACGCCGACGGTGCCGTCGACGAGTTCGAGCAGGCGTGCCGCCTCGGCGCGGACGGTCTCCGCCAGGGACCTGCCCACGGCCGTGTATCGGGGCTCGACACCGGTGGACCGTACGGCTCGCGGGGACTCGGCGCCCGGCATGGCCAGGGCCAGCACCTTCGCCGCGAGGTCGGCGATCTCGGAGGGGTTGCGGTAGTTGACGGTCAGCTGGAAGCGGCGGCGGGGGCGGGTGCCGAGGGCCTCGTCGCGGGCCTCGGCGGCCTCGTCGGGGTCGGACCAGGAGGACTGCGCGGGGTCTCCCACGACCGTCCAGGTGGCGTGCCGGCCGCGGCGGCCGACCATGCGCCACTGCATCGGCGTGAGGTCCTGGGCCTCGTCGACGATGACGTGGGCGTACTCGACGCGTTCCTGGGCGAGCCGCTCGGCGCGCTCGCGCTGGGTCTCCTCGCGGACCGGCATCAGCTCCTCGAGGCCGGTGAGCTGGTCGAGCGGGTCGAGGTCGCGCCGCTTCCTCGGGCGGGCGGGGGCACCGAGGACCGCCTGGAGCTCGTCGAGCATGGCGATGTCGTGCACGGACAGGCCGTCGCGCCTGAGCGAGCGGGCGACCCGGCGGACCTCGCCGGGGTTGAGGATGCGGCGGGCCCAGCGCCCGAGGCGCCGCTCGTCGGCCATGGCGGCCAGCACGGTCTTCGGGGTGAGCTCCGGCCACCAGGCGTCGAAGAACTCGATGAAGCTGTCCTCGGAGGTGATGTCCTCGTCGAAGGAGGACCGCAGTTCCGCGGCCAGCTCCGGATCGGTGTGCCGGGTCCCGGCGCCGGACCGCGCCCACAGCGCGTCCAGCAGCAGCTTGCGGGCCCTGGGCCGCAGCAGGTTCACGGGCGCGGTGCCGCCGAGGGCGTTGCGGCGGACACGGTCCAGCTCGTCCGCCTCCAGCTCCAGCCTCCGCCCGAAGGCGACGACGCGCAGGCGGGTGGGGGGTCCGGAGGGATTCCGGGATACGGCGGTGTCGGCGCCGTGTCCCACCCCGGGACCGCCCTCGGACTCGACGGTGTCCCCGAAGGCGAGTTGCCCGGAGTCGGACCGCCCGTGGGTCCCGCCGGAACCACCGGAACCGCCGGTGCCGACCTCCAGCACGCCCCGCGCGGCCTTCCGCAGCACCTTCAGCATCCGGTACGAGCCCTTGGCGCGGGCCACCGACGGGGAGTCGTACAGGGTGGCCTCGACGCCGTCGACCAGGGAGCCGATCGCGCGGATGGCGACCTGGCCCTCCTCGCCGAGGGAGGGCAGGACGCCCTCGGTGTAGGCGACCAGCAGGGGGGTGGGCGAGACGATGAGGATGCCGCCCGAGTAGCGACGGCGGTCCTGGTAGAGGAGGTAGGCGGCGCGGTGCAGGGCCACGGCGGTCTTGCCGGTGCCGGGCCCGCCCTCGACGTACGTCACGGAGGCGGCGGGGGCGCGGATGACCAGGTCCTGCTCGGCCTGGATGGAGGCGACGATGTCCCGCATGGTGTGGCTGCGGGCCTGTCCGAGCGCGGCCATCAGGGCGCCGTCGCCGATGACGGCCAGCTCGTGGCCGTCGAGGAAGGCCTTGAGCTCGGGGCGCATGAGGTCGTCCTCGACGCCGAGGACCCTGCGCCCCTTGGAGCGGATGACCCGGCGTCGTACGACACGCCCGGGGTCCACCGGAGTGGACCTGTAGAAGGGGGCGGCGGCGGGGGCCCGCCAGTCGATGACGAGGGGGGCGTACTCGGAGTCCAGGACTCCGATCCGGCCGATGTGCAGGGTCTCCGCGATGTCGGCGGAGTTGTCCTCGCGGACGGCTCCTTCGGCGGGTTCCACGGCGGTGTAGGCGCCGTCGGGCCCCTTCTTGCCGTCCTTGCCGAGGAGCAGGTCGATCCGGCCGAACAGGAAGTCCTCGAACTCGTTGTTCAGCCGGTTGAGGTGGACGCCGGCCCGGAAGACCTGGGCGTCCCGCTCGGCGAGCGCGCCGGGCGTGCCGACCTGGCCACGCTTGGCCGCGTCGTTCATCAGGAACTCCGCCTCGTGGATCTTCTCCTCGAGGCGCCGGTAGACCCGGTCCAGATGTTCCTGTTCGACGCTGATCTCACGGTCCCGAACCGAGTCCTGAACCGTGCCGACCGCGGTTGGTTGAGCCTGAGCGGCCACCGGGCCCCCTTCTGACGTGCTGGGCAGCCGTCAACCGTACGCGAAGGGGGCCCCGGAAGCTACGCGTCGACCTGGACGAGCTTGTTGCCGTCGGAGTCCACGACCTCGAAGTGGTCGATCTCGTTCTGGGCCGGTGCGACCGCGCCGCCGATGTAGAGCGGCTTCTTGGACTCCGGGGTCTTGCCGTCCGGGATGCCGTAGCCCCACTTGCCGACGGACCAGGTGGAGGCCGTCCAGCGCTCGCCGTTGGTGCCCACCGCGATCAGGGAGCACTTGAGCGGTCCCTTGACGCCCTTGAGCTCCAGACCGAGGGAGGTGCCCCAGTCCTTCTGTGCCATGGCGACCGTCGCGCTGACCCCGGTCGAGGAGTCGGTGGCCGTCACCTTGTCGGTCATGGACTCGAAGAGTTCCTTGGGAGTGGCCGCCAGGACCTGGCCCTGCTTGGGCCCGCCGTCCGAGTCGCCGCCGCTCGCCGCCATGGCGACGAAGGGACCGCCGATGATCAGCGCGGCCGCGGCCGCGACCATGTAGAAGCTGCGGCGCCGCTTCTGCGCACGGCGCTCCGCGACCTCGTCCACGAGCTTGTTCACGATCCGCGGGCTGGGCTTGGCGGAGAGCGACTCACCGATCGCGGGGGTGCCGGAGCCCGGCAGGTCCGCGAGGGCGGCGAGCATCGGCTCCATGCCGGCGAGCTCGTCGAGCTGCTGGGCGCACCATTCGCAGGTCGCGAGATGCGCCTCGAAGGCGGTCGCCTCGGCGTCGTCGAGGATCCCGAGCGCGTAGGCGCCGACGGTCTCGTGCTCGTTCGGCACCGGAGATCCCATCATGGAACCAGACATACCCGAACCACCTGTGCCGAATCCCTGGTTACCCCCGTACACACTCATCACGCCGTCACCCCCCGCTCCTCCAGTGCGAGCTTCATCGAACGCAGGGCGTAGAACACCCGCGAGCGGACGGTTCCGCTGGGTATGCCCAGGGTCTCGGCCGCCTCGTTGACGGTACGCCCCTTGAAATACGTCTCGACGAGCACCTCCCGGTGGGCCGGGGTCAGGTCGTCGAGCGCGTCGGACAACGTCATCAACCACAGCGCCTTGTCGATCTCGTCCTCCGCGGGGATGACCTCCAGCGGCGACGGATCGACCTCCTGCGGCCGGGCCTGCCGGCTGCGGTGGCCGTCGATGACGATGCGCCGGGCGACCGTCACCAGCCAGGGGCGTACCGATCCGGTCGCTCGATTGAGCTGTCCGGCGTTCTTCCAGGCACGGATGAGCGTCTCCTGCACCACGTCCTCGGCTCTCTGGCGGTCGCCCGCAACCAACCGAAGGACATACGCAAGGAGAGGCCCGGCGTGCTCTCTGTACAGGGCACGCATCAGCTCCTCATCAGGTTCCGAGGGCTGGGACATGCGATGTCGGGCCCTCGATCCACGTTCATTGGCCACGACAGAATCCTTGCGCACGCCCACCTCCGATGTCCGGGGGTTCCCCCAGTCGGTCGCTCGTGGAGGGGTACGGACGGGAGGGGTGGGGTGTTCAAAGGGCGACGACAGTTTTCTTCTGAGTGACGTGACGAGACAGGACATGCGCGCACATTCCCGCCGCGCGATCTTTACATTTCCACCACACAGGCAAGATCACGGCTACGGCCCGTAAGGTTGAGCGATTAAACGACATGTAATCGAAATCACTTCGACTCCCCCTCCACAGAAGGGACATAACGACCAGTCAGGTGCGCGAGAGCGCCGCGCGCCGGCGATGCCGGGCCACTCTTTCGCGGTTCCCGCAGACCTCACTGGAGCACCAGCGCCTCCTGCGCCCCCGTGACGTATCCAGGTACACGATGGGGCAGTTGTCCCCTTCGCACTCCCTGATCCCGGCCCGCGCGACCGGGTCCGTCAGCAATCCCACGGCGTCCCTGGCGATGGCCCCGAGCAGTGCCGCGCAGCCCGGCGGGCCGTCCAACTCGCGCACCAGCGCACCGTCTTCGCCGCGTACGGCGCGCGGGGCGGGCGGCGCGACACGGGCGGCGGCGTTGAGGCGGGCGAGCGCGAGGTCGTAGCCGTGACCGGGGGCACCCCTCACCAACTGTCCGATGCATCCCCGTAGTTCGCGGAAGCCGACGAGCCAGGAGGGGTCCGCGTGCGTCAGGTCCGTCCCCTCGGGCACCAGTCCCGAGCCGACGATCCAGGCGCCGAGCACCTGCGTCGAGTCGAGGCGTTCCTCGGGGTGGGTGGTCGCGAGGAGGTCCAGACAGATCCGTCCGGCGTCGAACCGCAGTTCGTACGCGACCGTGGCCGTACCCAGTGCCATGTGCCTGTCACCGCCTTGGGGTGCCCCGGTCGTCGGGAGTCGGCGAGGTGCTCGGAGGCTGTGCGGGGTTGTGCGGCTGTTCCGGGGCTCCCTCCCACAGTGCCTTCCCTCCCCCGCCGC
Organism: Streptomyces sp. NPDC001668; assembly: GCF_042893155.1. Taxonomy (NCBI): domain Bacteria; kingdom Bacillati; phylum Actinomycetota; class Actinomycetes; order Kitasatosporales; family Streptomycetaceae; genus Streptomyces; species Streptomyces sp. NPDC001668. The sequence continues at coordinate 85,312 of NZ_JBIAUQ010000001.1, read as the reverse complement.
CGGAACCCCTCTACCGGGGGCGGTGCCTGGACGCGCACGTATGCGACAGCGCGTCTCGGCCATGTCGGCGCGCAGGGGCCGGGTCCTTGACTGGGTGGCATGACACAGAGCAGCAGGAGCAGCCGACTCGTCCTGGGCGCGGCCACGGTCGCCACGGGCCTGATCGCCGGGGCCTTCTACATCTTCGCGTGCGCCGTGATGCCCGCCCTGGCCCGCAGCGACGACCGTGTGTACGTCGAGGTGATGCGCGACATCAACGAGGTCATCCAGAACCCGGTGTTCTTCCTGGGCTTCCTGGGCGCCCCGGCCCTCACGGCGGTCGCGGCCCGGCAGGCGCGGGGCAGGGACCACCGCGGGTGGCTGTGGGCGGCCCTGGCGGCTTCCGCGCTCGCCTTCCTGGTCACCGTCGTCTTCGACGTCCCCCTCAACGACGCCCTCACGCGCGACGGCGACCCCGGCGCCCTGCGCGAGGAGTTCGAGGACCCGTGGGTGGCGTGGAACGTGGTGCGGGCGGTGTTGCTGACGATGGCGACGGGCCTCCTGGTGAAGGCCACCGGGAGTCGCACGGCGGATTCGACCCGCTAGACGTCCCCGTACTTGGTGTCGGCCGCCGGGTCCAGCGCCAGCCGGTACCCCCGCTTCACCACCGTCTGGATCAGCTTCGGCGCCCCCAGGGCCGTACGGAGGCGCGCCATCGCCGTCTCCACGGCGTGCTCGTCGCGCCCTGCGCCCGGCAGCGCCCGCAGCAGCTCCGCCCGCGACACCACCCATCCCGGCCGCCGGGACAGCGCCCGCAGCAGGGACATCCCGGCCGGCGGCACCGGCCGCAGCACCCCGTCGACCAGCACCGCGTGCCCCCGGATCTCCACCCGGTGGCCGCCGATGGGCAACGCCCGGGCCCGCCCGGGAAGCTCCTGGCACAGCAGCTGCACGAGCGGCCCGAGCCGGAAACGCTCGGGCGCGACGGTGTCCACCCCGCGTGCCTGCAACGGCAGCGCGGTCACCGGCCCGACACACGCCGGCAGCACGTCGTGGTTGAGGGCGGCGAGCAGCTCCGGCAGCAGACCCCGGTCCTCGGCGCGCGACAGCAGCGAGGCCGCGGCGGGCGCACTGGTGAAGGTCAGCGCGTCCAGGCCCCGCGAGACCGCCGCGTCCAGCAGCCGGTCCACCGGCCCGATGTCCTCCGGCGGCATCCACCGGTACACCGGCACGCCCACGACCTCCGCGCCGCCGGCCCGCAGCGCCTCCACGAACCCGGGCAGCGGCTCGCCGTGCAGCTGGATGGCGACCCGGCGCCCCTCGACCCCCTCCTCGAGCAGCCGGTCCAGCACCTCGGCCATGGACTCGGACGACGGCGACCAGTCCTCCGTCAGCCCGGCGGCCCGGATGGATCCCTTGACCTTGGGGCCGCGCGCGAGCAGTTCGACCTCGCGCAGCCGGTCGAGCAGCGCCTCACCGAGCCCCCAGCCGTCGGCGGCCTCGACCCATCCCCGAAAGCCGATGGCGGTGGTGGCCACCACCACGTCCGGGGCCTGGTCGATCAGGTCCTTCGTCGCCGCCAGCAGCTCGCTGTCGTCGGAGAGCGGCACGATCCGCAGGGCGGGCGCGTGCAGGACCGCGGCCCCGCGACGCTGGAGCAGCGCACCGAGTTCGTCCGCCCGGCGCGCGGCCGTGACTCCCACGGTGAACCCCGCGAGGGGGCCGTGCTGCTCTGCTGCCTGCTGTTGCTCGTACATGGCTCTCGTCCCGCACTCGAGTCGTCGTACACAGTCGTACGTCGTCGTCCCTACATGCCGACCGAGCCTGTCAACGGCTCGTGACAGGCTCGGTTCCGGTTCATGTCGCCAGTGTTACGTCACACCTCGGCGTAGTTGAGCTGCGGCTTCGCCTCCGCCGCCGCCGTGGTCTGCCCCTTGGCGGCCGTACGGCGAAGGTATACGGCCCAGGTGACCCCGAAGCAGGCCGCGTAGAAGGCGAGGAAGGCGACGAACGCGCCGGTCCCGGAGCCGTAGGAGAGGAAGGACTGGCGGAAGGCCAGGTTGATGCCGACACCGCCGAGCGCGCCGACCGCGCCGATCAGGCCCATCGAGGCACCGGAGAGACGGCGGCCGTAGGCGGCGGCCTCCTCGCCTTCGAGCCCCTTGCCCAGGGCCTTCGTGTGGAAGATGCCGGGGATCATCTTGAAGGTCGAGCCGTTGCCGAGACCGCTGAGGACGAACAGCACCACGAAGGCGACGGTGAACAGTCCGAGCGACTTCTGCATGCTGGCGGCGATGAGGACGGCGGTCGCTGCGGCCATCGCGACGTAGTTCCACAGCGTGATCTTCGCGCCGCCGTACTTGTCGGCCAGCGCGCCGCCCACCGGACGGATCAGCGAGCCGAGCAGCGGGCCGATGAAGGTGACGTACGCGGCCTCCAGCGGGGTCCGGCCGAACTGGTTCGTCAGTACCTGGCCGAAGGCGAAGCTGTAGCCGATGAACGAGCCGAACGTGCCGATGTAGAGGAAGGACATGATCCAGGTGTGACCGTCACGCGCGGCGTCCTTGGCGGCGCCGGTGTCGTTCTTCACGTTCTCGATGTTGTCCATGAAGACCGCGGCGAGGACGGCGGCGACGAGGATCAGCGGGATGTAGATCCCGAGCAGCACCCGGGGGCCACCGCTGGCGCCGATGATCGCGAGGGCGACCAGCTGGATGACCGGGACGCCGATGTTGCCGCCGCCGGCGTTGAGCCCGAGGGCCCATCCCTTCTTACGGAGGGGGAAGAACGCGTTGATGTTGGTCATCGACGAGGCGAAGTTGCCGCCGCCGATACCGGCCAGCAGGCCGACCAGCAGGAAGGTGTTGAACGAGGTCCCCGGCTCCATCACCGTGAACGCGGCGATGGTGGGGATGAGGAGGAGGCTGGCCGAGATGATCGTCCAGTTCCGGCCACCGAAGATGGCGACGGCGAAGGTGTACGGCACGCGGACGACGGCCCCGACGAGCGTCACCATGGACGTCAGCAGGAACTTGTCGGCCGGGGTCAGCCCGTACTCCGGGCCCATGAAGAGCACCAGCACGGACCACAGGGTCCAGATCGAGAACCCGATGTGCTCGGAGAGAACGGAGAAGAGCAGGTTCCGCTTGGCGACCTTCTCTCCGGTCTCCTTCCAGAAGGTCTCGTCCTCCGGATCCCACTGCTGGATCCAGCGGCCGCCCCTGCTCGGGGGTGCGGGGGCTGTGCTAGGGGCTGTCATGACGCCTCCACGGTGCGACGGGGCTCAGGTCCTGCTTCGAGTGGCTGATCCCGAAGGTAGGGAGGATGCGTTTCCTGCCTGTGGCACCGGGTGACCGGAAAGGAACTTTGCTCTCACCCCGGCGGGGGGCGGGATGAGAGGTCGTGGGTGCTTTGTGTTACGAAACCCTCCGCGTCAGTACTCGTCGTCCTGGGAGTTCTCGTAGTCCTCAAGGATCCGCAAGGCGAACTCTCGAGCTCGATGACGGAGAAGTGCCGGCGCGCCTCGTGGACGTCCATCAGGTCCTGGGGGTGGCCGCGGTCGACGAGGGCACGCATCGCCTCGACCGCGATGCTCTGCGGATCAGCCCTTCGCTTCGAGGCAAAGGGTGCGTACGCGACCGGGACTTCGCTCAGGGCCGGAAAACCTTCACACCGCGCTCTCAGGAGGCGTGCGCCGCGACCCCGCCCCGACGCCGGCGCGAGCCGTTCGGCCACAACCGCGGCCTCCGTTTCGCCGCCAGGTCCTCGATCCACCCGAAGGCCAGGATCGCCAGCCCGATCAGTGGCCACACCAGGAAGAACATCCACAGCGTGTCCGTGGAGTCGAGGGCCGCGACCGCGCGGTCGCTCTGCATGAAGGGGAGGTCGTAGGCCAGGTCGATGATCGGGACCGTGGCCATGATGAGGAGGTTGTGCCAGAGGTAGATCGTGACGGCGCGGTTGTTGGAGAGGGTCACCAGCTTGTCCCAGCGGGCCAGGCGGCCCGGGAGTTCCTGCCAGGACGGTGAGTACTGGAGCAGGATGACCACGAAGCCGAAGGACCAGGCCGCCTGGGCGAGCGGGATGTCGTTGAGGTCCCAGCCCTCGGGGCCCAGGTGGCCGGAGGCCCACCACAGGGCGAAGGACATCACCAGGAACGAACCGGAGACGGCGAGATAGCGCGGGACCTTCGCCAGCACCCCCTCGTGGTGCGCGAAACCGAGGACCCAGCAGCTGCCGTAGACCGCGAAGTCGGTGACCGCGTTGCCGAGTTCGCCGGGGATCGTCACGAGGCCCGTGCCCACGACGGCCGTCAACGCCAGCGGCGCGAGCAGCGTCGCCCACGGAACCCTGCGGAACGCCCAGAGCAGCAGCGGGGAGGCGAGCACGAACCACAGGTACGCGCGGAGGTACCAGAGCGGGCCCACCGCCTGGTCCGCCCACGTGCTCTCCAGGAGGTCGGACGGGAAGCCGACCTCCCAGGGGTACGGCGGCGCCCCGATCGGGATGACGTAGTTCACCAGCTCCAGCAGGCCCCAGGTACCGCTGTGGTCGGGGTCCTCCGAGAGGTTCCAGCCTCCGACGAACATCAGCGGCAGCACCACCGCGCTGAACGCCCAGAGGGGAGGCAGCAGTCGGCGGGTCCTGCCCCTGATCACGCTCAGCGCCGGGCGGTTCAGCGAGCGTGCCATCAGCGAGCCCGCCAGCGCGAACATCACGCCCATGGAGGGGAACAGCACGGTCAGCCATGCCCAGCCGAAGAGGTGGTAGAGGACCACCCGGACCAGGGCCAGGGAGCGGAGAAGGTCGAGGTAGCGGTCGCGGCCGGGTGCCTTGGGCGGGGCAGCCGCGTCACGCTGCCCCGCCGTGTACTCCTGCGTCATCCGACCGGCCTCCGCTCGTCACTCTCACTGCGCGCCTGCTGCCGCGGTACCGGTCCGCCCGGTGCCTCGACGACCCCCGTGCGGCGCAGCTTCTGCCAGCGCAGGCGGCCTCCGGTGAGGGCCGTGATCCAGGACTGGAGCAGCACGACGTACATGAGCTGGCGGTAGAGGATCTGTTGCAGCGGCAGCGAGATCAGGTGGGTCATGCGTTCCCGGTCGAGGCGGAACGCGTAGGCGGCGCAGACCAGCTGGATCGCGAGGACGCCCAGCCAGGCCACGATCGTCTTCTCGGTCGGGCCGAACACGACGCCGTACAGAAGGAAGATGTCGATCAGCGGGGCCAGCAGCGGGGCCACCACCATGAACAGCGACACCAGCGGCAGCCCCACGCGGCCGAAGCGGCCCGACGGGCCCCGCTCGACCAGCGCGCGCCGGTGCTTCCAGATCGCCTGCATGGTGCCGTACGACCACCGGTAGCGCTGCGACCAGAGCTGCTGGACGGACTCCGGTGCCTCGGTCCACGCGCGCGCCTTCTCGGCGTAGACCACGCGCCAGCCGTCCCGGTGCATGGCCATCGTGATGTCGGTGTCCTCGGCGAGGGTGTCGTCGCTCATGCCGCCGACGCGTTCCAGCGCGGACCGGCGGAAGGCTCCCACCGCGCCCGGGATGGTCGGCATGCAGCGCAGGATGTCGTACATCCGGCGGTCGAGGTTGAAGCCCATCACGTACTCGATGTGCTGCCAGGCGCCGATCATGGAGTCGCGGTTGCCGACCTTGGCGTTGCCGGCGACGGCTCCTACGCGCGGGTCGCCGAAGGGCTGGACCAGTTCGCGGACCGTGGACGGTTCGAAGACGGTGTCGCCGTCCATCATGACGATGATGTCGTGGCGGGCGTTCGCCAGGCCGCGGTTGAGCGCGGCGGGCTTGCCCGCGTTGAGCTGGCGGACCACCCGGACGTTGGGCAGGCCCATCGCCTCGACGATCCGCGCGGTGCCGTCGCTCGAACCGTCGTCGATGACGAGCACCTCGATGGGGTGCTCGCTCGCCATCAGTGAACGGACGGTGTTCTCGATGCACTTGGCCTCGTTGTACGCCGGGACCAGTACCGACACCGGCTGGGTGACCGGCTCTCCCCAGCGGAAGTCCTTGCGGCGCACCCGGCGGGCGTGGACGCCCGAGAGCAGGAGCATGAGGACGAAGCGGGCGATGACCAGGGAACCGATGATCGAGAGCCCGACGACGAGGACGTCGGTGATGTGCTCGGAGGCCTGGACCAGGAAGATCCACGCCTTGCCCTTCCACAGTTCGGGCCCGGCGACGGCGGTGTGGGCGGAGGGGGCGTCGAGGGCCTCGGTGAGGTTGTCGAACTCGTAGCCCTTGTCCTTCATCTCCGGCAGGAACCGGTCGAGCGCCTGGACCGTCTGGTGGCGGTCGCCGCCGGAGTCGTGCATCAGCACGATCGCGCCCTTGCCGGGCTTCGGCGTGGCGTTGCGGATGATGCGGCGGACGCCGGGCTTCTGCCAGTCCTCGCTGTCGGTGTTGTTGACGACGGTGATGTAGCCGCGCGTGCCGATGTACTCGGTGACCGGCCAGGACTTGTCGTCCATGGCGTCGGCGAAGGAGGAGTAGGGCGGGCGGAAGAGCGAGGTGCGGATCCCGGCCGCGCCGGCGAGCGCGAGCTGGTTCTGGGAGAGCTCCCAGTCGATGCGTTTCTTCGACTGGAAGGACAGGTCGGGGTGGTTGAAGGTGTGCAGCCCGACCTCGTGGCCCTCGTCGACCATGCGCTTGACCAGGTCCGGGTAGCGGGAGGCCATGGTGCCGGTGACGAAGAAGACCGCGTGCGCGTGGTGCTTCTTCAGGACGTCCAGGACCTTGGGGGTCCAGGTCGGGTCGGGGCCGTCGTCGAAGGTGAGGACGAGCCGGCGGTCCGGCATCTTCAGGCTGGTGGCCTTGCCGCCGCGGGTGTCGATCACCGGGCCGCCGTCGATGATGTTCTCCGGGACCTTGTCGGTGGCGGCCTCGGGCTGGATGCGGTGGTCGGCGAGGATCTCGCTGTGGACGTAGCCGCGCAGCATCAGCATCGCCATGAGGGCGACGAGGACGAGCACGGGCAGCAGCAGGCGCATGGGCAGGCGACGGCGCCTGGAGCCGACGGGGGCTCCTGGTGCGGACCCCGGGCGGCGGGTGCGGGATGCCATCAGAGGATGTTCTCCGGGGACGGGGAGGAGAGCGGGGCGCCCGAGGGCGCGGGAGCGGCGGTGCCGGAGGTCTCCGACGCGATGGGCGAGGGTTCGGCCGGGCCGTCGGCGACCGTGCCGGGCCCGGCGCTGCCACCACCCGTGGTCTGGGTCGGGGCGACCGAGGGGTCGGGGCTGGTGGTGACGGGCGGGGTCACCGAGGGGCTGGGCGGCGGGGTGACCGACGGGGACGGCTGCGTGGACGGGTCCGCGCTGACCGACGGGTTGCCGCCCGGCCGGGTGGCGGTCGCCGACGGGTCGGCGGACACTCCCGACCGGCCCGGGCTCACGGTGGCGCCGGGCGCGGTGCCACCGACTCCGGGAGCCGGCGTCACACCGCCGCTGACCGTCGGGGTGGTCCCCGGGATGACACCTCCGGCGTCGGAGGGCTCGGCGGGCCGGGCCGGCAGCGGGCTGGTGTCGACCTTGCCGGCCGGGGTGTCGTCCTTCGGGCCGGTCACGGGCAGCCAGGGCGCGTTGGAGTTGCCGGACAGCAGGGTGACGACGATGACGACGGCGTAGACCGCGCAGGCCAGGCCGACGGCGATGCCGATCCGGCGGAAGCGGCGGCTGCGCCGGCCCGACTCGTCGACGAAGACCGGGGCGTCGGAGCCCTCGGATCCGCCGTCGGCGCCGGGGCGGCCCTCGATGCGGTGGTCGCCGTTCACGCCGATCGCGTCGAGCTGGACGGTCACCTCGTGCGGGTCGTGGTGGTGACCCGCACCGCTGTCGGACTCGTCCCAGGGGTCGCGTACGACGGCTCTGCGGCCGGCCGGCTCGGGGCCGTCCAGGGCGCGGTCGGCTCGCGGAGCCCCCGGGAAGTCCCGGCCGGCGCTCTTTCCCGACAGCACCTCGGTGCGCTCGGGCGTCGGCTCGGGGCCTTCGGACGCGACCGAACGGGAGAGACCCCCAGCCGGGACCCCGGCCGCGCCGATCACTTCGGCTGCCCCGGCCGGACCGGTGGCTCCGGTGGCTCCGGCGGCTCCGAACACGTCGGCCTCGCCGGTGGCTCCGGTTTCCGGGAACGTCTGTGTCGCGCCCCCCGTCGCCGGTATGTCCTGGGTGCCTGATGCGACCTCGGGCCATTCCGGTTGGGCGTCTTCTCGCCACTTTTTCACGCGCACGCACATCCCCCCACGGGCTGTTCTGGGCGCGCTTCGACCTTGAGCACACGTCGGCTGAACCGGGCCCCCACCCGGTCCGAGCGCCCCCTTTACCACACCGTGCTCAGGCCACGAATGTAGCGCACACGGGGGAAGCGTGTTTGCCACGTGTCATTTGTGGATGTTCATATCGGCCTCATCGGTGGCTGGAATCCATCCATCGGAGGGCCGGTGGAGCCATCCATGTTCGACGGACAGTTCGATTGCGGCGCGCCGCAGGGCGTCGAAAGCGGGATGCGCCAGACCCTTGCGCCACACCAGCGACACGGGCGACAGCGGTACCGGGTCGACCAGCGGACGCAGCACCGTGGCGGGCATGGCCGGAAAATCCACGACCGCGAGAATCGGGTTCCGGGTCTTCGCCATGATCCGCTGGAATTCCTCGTCGCCGACCGCGAGCGGGACCGGCGGGGCGATCCGGATACCCCGGCCTTCGAACAACCGACGAGCGAGATCGGTCCATTCCGGAGTACGCGGATTTCCGGCCCCGGCGTACACGGTCTCGCCCTCCAGGGCGGCGAGCGGCACCCGCTCCAGCGCGGCCAGCCGGTGGCCCTCCGGCAGGACGACGGCCATGGGTTCGTAGCGCACGGGCTGATGGTCCAGGCCCGCCCGCAGCGCCGGGTCCAGACCGGCGAACCGGCCGAAGGACGCGTCGAGACGACCGGCGAGCAGCTCCCCCGCCGCGCCGGTCAGCCCGCTCTCGTAGCGGGCCATCAGCTCCTGGTCGGGGGCGAGTTCCCGGGCCCGCAGCAGCACCGCGCGGGCGGTGGCCTGGTCGGGGAAGTTCAGGTCGACGAGCAGGGGGCGGGCCTGCGCGAAGGCGGCGAGCAGTTCGTCCTGGGCGTCCAGGGCCCGGCGGGCGTACGGCACCAGCCGCTCGCCGTCGACGGTCAGTGTCACCTGCCGGGTGGTGCGCACGAACAGCTCCGCGCCCAACTCCCGCTCCAGCCGCCGCACATCACGGCTGAGGGCCTGCTGGGCGACGTAGAGCCGGGCCGCCGCGCGCGTGAAGTGGAGCTCGTCGGCGACGGCGAGGAAGGCGCGCAGGAGGCGGGGGTCGAGGTGGTGGGAGCGGGGGGTGGGGCCGGGGCTGGGGTCGGGGCTGGGGCTGGGGCCGGGGTTGGGCGCGGACATCCGGCGAACTTACAACACAGGTGCGTGAGTCGGTGCGGAGAAGGTGTTGGACCTCTTGATCGCCTCCGCGCGACGGTGGGCGCATGCCGCAACCGGACCGACCGCTGTTCACCACGACCGCCGACGCGCTCGTCATCGCCGACTTCAGCCCACGGGGTCCGCGTCGCCGCCGCGCCCCCGGCCCCTACCGCCGTCTTCTCGCCACCCCCGGAGCACGCGCCTTCACCATCGGGAACCTTCTCGCCCGCCTGCCGATGGGCATGTTCGGCGTCAGCGCGGTCGTCATGATCGCCGGGACGCGTGGGTCGTACGCCCTCGCCGGCGCCGTCACCGCGACCGGTCTCGCGGCCACCGCGGTCGTCGCCCCGTGGACCGCGCGGCTCGTCGACCGACACGGTCAGGCCAAGATCGCCGTACCGGCCACGCTGCTCGCCGCACTGGGTTCGGTGGCGCTGCTGCTGTGCGTGCGCCTCGGCGCCCCGGTGTGGACGCTCTTCCTGTCGTACGCCGCCACCGCCACGACCCCCAACCTCGGCGGCATGTCCCGCGCCCGCTGGGCCCACCTCCTCGTCGGCGACGAACGGGCGCTGCATGTGGCGAACTCCTTCGAGCAGGCCGTGGACGAGGCGTGTTTCATGCTGGGCCCGGTCCTCGCGGCCTTCCTGTGCACGGCGTTGTTCCCGGAGGCGGGCACGCTGACCGGGGTGGCGCTGCTGGTGACGGGCGTGCTGGTGTTCGCGGCACAGCGCTCGACGGAACCGCCGGCACACCGGCACGGCGTCTCGAAGGCTCCCTTCCGCGCGCCCGGCATCCCGCCCCTGCTCGCCGTCTGCCTCGCCATGGGTGCCGTCTTCGGCTCCATGGAGGTGGTCACCATCGCCTTCGCCGACGCGCAGGGACACCGATCGGCGGCCGGGGTCGTGCTCGCGCTCCAGGCGGCCGGTTCGTGCGCGGCGGGGCTCGCGTACGGGACGGTACGGCGGACCGGGTCCCTGGAGGACCGGTACGTGTGGTGCGTCGCCGCCATGACGGCTCTGCTGACACTCCCCCTGCTGGCCGCCTCCGTCACCGGTTCCCTGCTCGCCCTGGCGGCCGCGCTGCTGGTCGCCGGGATGGCGACCGCCCCGACGGTGGTCACCGGAATGGCCCTGGTCCAACGGCACACCCCGCCCGGCCGCCTCAACGAGGGCCTGACCCTCGCGGTGACCGGCCTCCTCGGCGGAATCGCCTGCGGGAGCGCGGCCGGCGGCTGGACGGTGGAACACGTCTCACCGGTGGCGGGCTACGGCATCCCGGTCACGGCGTCCGCGGCGGCACTGATGACCGCGCTCGCGTGGAGACCGACGAGACCGTACGCCTCACCGTGAGGCGACCTGCCGGGCGGCGCGCCAGGGGCCGCACCATCCCGACGGCACCCGCCGCAGCAGCAGCCTCGATGACCGCGCTCGACGCCGCCCACGCCGGCGCCGTCCAGCGCCGTCCAGCGGCTGGCGGTGCGGTAGGCGTCGCGCCCGCGGCGGGCTACGGCATCCCCGCGACAGCAGCGCCGGGAGCCCCGACGCCCGCGCTCACCTGCACGAAATTCGACGCATCGACCGCCCCTGCCGTGACCGGCCCGACCGGCGGGAGCGCGGCCGTCGGCCGGACAGTCGAAGCACCTTTCACCGGGGGAGGCCACAGCACCCCGGCTCCCCCACCCCCGCACCCCTGACGACCACGCCCCACCACGCCCGCCATCGAACCGCTTCACCTGATCCTGCACAACCCATTGACGACCTTCAAAGCCGCCACATACGTTCCTTCGTCGAAGCGCTTCGACAGGGGCCGTCGAATCGAGTCGAATCGACGGTCCCTGCGCAGCGCCCCGCCCGAAGCACCATCCGACTCCCCGGAGGTACGGGATGTTGACGGCACGAAGGCGCGCGGTGGCGACGGCGGTGGTCCTGACCGGATCGCTGCTGATGACCTCCTGCGGAGGCTCCGACAGCGGGTCCTCCGACGGAAAGACACTGCGGCTGTGGCACTACGAGGGCCCGGACAGCGCGATGGGCATCGCCTGGAAGGCGGCGATCAAGGAGTTCGAGGCCACGCACCCCGGTGTGAAGGTGGAGTTCGAGGAGAAGAGCTTCGACCAGATCCAGAAGACCGCCCCGATGGTCCTCAACTCCTCCGACGCGCCCGACCTCATGGAGTACAACAAGGGCAACGCGACCGCGGGTCTGCTCTCCAAGCAGGGCCTGCTGACGGACCTCACACAGGAGGCCACCAAGCGCGGCTGGGACAAGAAGCTCAGCCCCAGCGTCCGCACGACGAGCCTCTACGACACCAACGGCGTGATGGGCTCCGGCAAGTGGTTCGGCGTCCCCAACTACGCCGAGTACACGATGGTCTACTACAACAAGGACCTCTTCAAGAAGTACGGCATCGCCGAGCCGAAGACGTTCGCCGAACTGACCGCCGCGATGGACAAGTTCGTCGACAACAAGGTCACCCCCCTCGCCAACGGCGGCGCCGCCTACCCCGCCCAGCAGTACCTCTACCAGCTCGCGCTGTCGAAGGCCGACCGCTCGTGGGTCGACGCCTACCAGCTCTACAAGGGCAAGACGGACTTCCACGACGCGGCCTGGACGTACGGCGCCGACACCTTCGCCGACTGGGTGAAGAAGGGCTACTTCAGCAAGAGTTCCAGCGGCCAGAACGAGGAGGCCGCCGGCGTCTCCTTCACCTCCGGCAAGGCGCCGATCCTGTTCTCCGGCAGCTGGTGGTACGGCCGCTTCAAGACGGACAACAAGTTCGACTGGGGCACCTTCCGCTGGCCCGACTCGAAGCTCACCCTCGGCTCCGGCGGCAACCTCTGGGTCGTACCGCAGGGTTCGAAGAACAAGGACCTCGCCTACGACTTCATCGACATCACCATGTCGAAGAAGATCCAGAACCTGCTCGGCAACTCCGGCGGTGTCCCGGTCGCGGCCGACGCCTCCGCCATCACCGACCCCCGGTCGAAGACCCTGATCGACGACTTCAACACCCTGTCCCAGAACGACGGCCTGGCCTTCTACCCCGACTGGCCGGTCCCCGGCTTCTACGACGTCCTCGTCTCCGCGACCCAGAAGCTGATCACCGGCAGCGAGAAACCCGACGCCTACCTCAGCGATCTCCAGGATGCCTACGACAAGGGCGCGCCGAAGCAATGACGGCGACCGTCGAACGCGGTGCGCGGGTGGTCGGCAAGGGCGGCAGCGCCCCCCGGCCCCCGCGCCGCCCCCGCGACTCCTACGCCCTCTTCCTCCTCCCCGGCGCCCTCGCCTTCCTCGCGGTCATCGTCCTGCCGTTCGTGATGAACACGTATGTGAGCTTCACCGACTGGCAGGGCGTGGGCTCCCCCGAGTGGTCCGGGCTCGCCAACTACCGCGAGCTGCTGGACGATTCCGAGTTCTGGGCGTCGTTCCGGCACAGCCTGTTCATGGTCGTGGCGATGGCGGCGGTCCCCACGGTCCTCGGACTGGTCCTCGCCGCCGCCCTGTTCGACTACGTGGGCAAGCACTTCGGCAGTCGGATCGCCGCCGTCCTGCGCGCATGCTTCTACCTCCCCCAGGTGCTGCCGATCGCGGTCGCCGGCATCGTCTGGAGCTGGATCCTCGCCCCCGACAACGGCTCCCTCAACGCCCTCCTCAAGGCGATCGGCCTCGGCGGCTGGCAGCAGGACTGGCTGGGCGACCCCGACCTCGCGCTCTACAGCGTCATGGGCGTCATGGTCTGGGTCCAACTCGGCTTCCCACTGGTCATCTTCATGGCGGGCCTCCAGCGCGTCGACCCCCAGCTGCACGAGGCGGCCGAGCTGGACGGCGCCGGCTGGTGGCGCCGCTTCTGGCACATCACGCTGCCGCAGATCCGCCCGGAGATCTACGTCGTCCTGACCTGGTGCTCCATCGCCGCGCTCAAGGTGTTCGGCGCGGTGTACGTCCTGACCAAGGGCGGGCCCGGCGGCGCCACCGACGTGCCCTCCTACTTCTCCTTCACCACGTTCTTCGAGAAGACGCAGGTCGGCTACGGCGCCGCGATCTCCACCGTGCTGACGGTGATCATCCTGCTGCTGTCCCTGATCGGTCTGCGGCTCCAGGAGAGGACCGACGCATGACCACCGCCCTGCGCCGCTACCCGGTGCTGATCGCCCTGTGCGTCGCGGCCCTGTTCATGATCGTGCCGTTCCTCGTCGTCACGGTCAACGCCTTCAAGTCCCCCACGGAGTACGCCCAGCACGGCCCCCTCAGCCTCCCCGACGGCCTCTACACGCAGGGCATCCAGGACTTCTGGGAACGCGTCGACTTCGGCCAGAAGCTCCTCAACTCGGTGCTGATCAGCGGCTCGGTGGCGGTCCTGGCCGTCGTCCTGTCGGTCCTCAACGCCTATGCGATCGGCATCGGCCGCATCAAGGGCCGCACCTGGGTCCTCGCCTTCTTCGTGCTGGCGAACATGCTGCCGCAGGAGGCGCTGGTCTACCCGGTCTACTACCTGAGCAAGGAAGTCGGCCTCTACGACACCAGGCTGAGCGTGATCATCGTGTTCACGGTGATCCAGGCGGCCTTCGGCACGTATCTGCTCTCCGCGGTGCTCGGCCAGTTCCCCCGCGAGATCCTCGAAGCGGCCCGGATCGACGGCGCGAACAAGTGGCAGGTGCTGTGGCGGATCGTCGTCCCCGTCAGCCGCCCCACCCTCGGTGTGCTGCTGGTCTTCTTCTTCATCTGGACCTGGAACGAGTTCCTGCTCCCCCTGGTCATGCTGATCTCCAACGACAACCAGACGGTGTCCGTGGCCCTCGGCGTCCTCCAGGGCCAGCGCCTGATGGACGCCACGATGACCAACGCGGCCGCCCTGCTCGGCGTGCTCCCCGCGATCGTGTTCTTCCTTGTCTTCCAGCGAACCCTCACCCGCGGTATCGCCGTGGGTGCCGTCAAGTAAGGACCCCCCACGTGAAGTTCACCGACGGCTACTGGCTGCTGCGCGAGGGCGTCACCGCGGCGCATCCGGCCCAGGTCCACGAGGTCGCCGCGTCGGACGGCCGGCTGGACATCCTCGCGCCGACCCAGCCCATCCGCCGCCGCGGCGACCTGTTGAAGGGACCGGTCGTGACGATCAGCGCCCACGCCCCGATCCCCGACGTCATCGGCGTCACCTTCACCCACTTCGAGGGCGAGCAGCCGCAGGGCCCCCGGTTCGAGGTGCGCAAAGAGGACTTCACCGCGCACACGGAGTACGACGAGGAGCACGCCACCCTCACCTCCGGCGCGCTGTCGGTCCGGGTGGCCCGCACGGACACCTGGCAGGTCGACTTCCTCGCGGACGGCCGGCTGCTGACCGGCAGCGGTCCCAAGGGCATGGGCATCATGCGGGACGCGTCGGGCGCCCACTATCTGCGCGAGCAGCTGGGACTCGGGGTCGGCACCTCGGTGTACGGCCTCGGCGAACGCTTCGGGCCGCTGGTCAAGAACGGCCAGGTCGTCGACATCTGGAACGCCGACGGCGGCACCGCCACCGAACAGGCCTACAAGAACGTCCCGTTCTACCTCACGGACGCGGGCTACGGCGTCTTCGTCGACCACCCCGGCAAGGTCTCCTTCGAGGTCGGCTCGGAGGCGGTGTCACGGGTCCAGTTCAGCGCCGAGACCCAGGAGTTGACGTACTACGTCATCTACGGCCCCTCCCCCAAGGAGATCATCCGCAAATACACGGCCCTCACCGGCCGCCCGGCCCTCCCGCCCACCTGGTCCTTCGGCCTGTGGCTGTCGACGTCCTTCACGACGTCGTACGACGAGGAGACCGTGACCTCCTTCATCGAGGGCATGCGGGAGCGCGAACTCCCCCTCTCCGTCTTCCACTTCGACTGCTTCTGGATGCGCGAGTTCAACTGGTGCGACTTCCAGTGGGACCCGCGGGTCTTCCCCGACCCGGAGGGCATGCTCGCGCGACTGCACGAGCGGGGTCTGCGGGTGTCGGTCTGGATCAACCCGTACATCGCCCAGAGATCCCCCCTGTTCGCGGAGGGCAAGGCGCTCGGCCATCTCCTCAGGCGCCCCGACGGCAGCGTCTGGCAGTGGGACCTGTGGCAACCCGGCATGGCCCTGGTCGACTTCACCAGCCCGGCCGCCCGCGACTGGTACGCGGCCAAGCTGGAGGCGCTCCTCGCCCAGGGTGTGGACTGCTTCAAGACCGACTTCGGCGAGCGGGTGCCGCTGGACGTGGAGTGGTCCGACGGCTCCGACCCGGAGCGGATGCACAACTACTACACCTACCTCTACAACCGGACCGTCTTCGACGTGCTGCGCAAGCACCGCGGTGAGGAGGAGGCGGTGGTCTTCGCCCGCTCCGCGACCGCGGGCAGCCAGCAGTTCCCGGTCCACTGGGGCGGCGACTGCGAGGCGACGTACGAGTCGATGGCCGAGTCCCTGCGCGGCGGCCTGTCCCTCGGCCTGTCCGGCTTCGGCTTCTGGAGCCACGACATCGGCGGCTTCGAGGGCACCCCGAGTCCGGCGCTCTTCAAACGCTGGCTGGCCTTCGGCATGCTGTCCTCCCACAGCAGGCTGCACGGCAGCGCCTCCTACCGGGTCCCGTGGCTGTTCGACGAGGAGTCCGTCGACGTCCTGCGCCACTTCACCCGCCTCAAGCTGAGCCTGATGCCCTACCTCTACGAGGCCGCGCGCGCCGCCCACACCGAGGGCGTGCCGGTGATGCGGGCGATGGTCCTGGAGTTCCCGGACGACCCCGGGTGCGCGCACCTGGAACGCCAGTACATGCTCGGCCCCGATCTCCTGGTGGCGCCCGTGTTCAGTGACTCCGGGGAGGTCTCGTACTACGTCCCCGAGGGCACCTGGACCCACTTCGTGACCGGGGAGACGGTCACCGGGCCGCGCTGGGTGCGCGAGCGGCACGACTTCATGAGCGTGCCGCTGCTGGTCAGGCCGGGTGCCGTCCTCCCGGTCGGCGCGGTGGACGACCGCCCCGACTACGACCACGCCGACGGGGTGACGCTGCGGGCGTACGGCCTGGCCCGGGGCGAGCAGGTCACGGTACGGGTCGGCGAGGTCGCCTTCACCGTCGTACGGGAAGGGGACACGCTGCGGGCGTCCTGCGCCGATCCGTCGGCGCCCTGGAGTCTGGCGGCCGGGGACAGGACGGCGCGGGCGCAGGCGGGCACCGGGTTCCTCTCCCTGGAGCTGGGCTGATGGTGAAGATCACGGATGTGGCGCGGCGGGCCGGGGTCTCCCCCAGCACCGTCTCCTACGCCCTCAGCGGCAAGCGCCCGATCTCGGAGGAGACCCGGCAGCGGGTCGAGGACGCCATCCGCGAGCTGGGCTACCGGCCGCACGCGGGTGCCCGCGCCCTGGCCGGCCGGCGGTCGAACGTACTGGCCCTGGTCGTGCCCTTACGGGCCGGGATCCATGTCCCGACCGTGATGCGGTTCGCGGTGGCCGTGGTCACGGCGGCCCGGCGCCACGACCACGACGTGCTGCTGCTGACCCAGGAGGAGGGCGAGGACGGACTGACCCGGGTCGCGGACACGGCCCTGGTCGACGGACTGATCGTGATGGACGTCCAACTGGACGATCCCCGGCTGCCATTGCTGCGGTCCCTGGACCTGCCGTCGGTACTGATCGGCTTCCCCGCCGCCCCGGAGGGCCTGACCTGCGTCGACCTCGACTTCACGGCGGCGGGCGAGGCGTGCGTGGAGCATCTGGCGCGGCTCGGTCACCGGTCGGTGGCCCTGGTCGGCTCCCCGCCGGAGGTGTACGTGCGCCGGACCGCCTTCGCCCAACGGGTGGTCCAGGGCTTCACCGCGGCCGCGGACCGCGGCGGTATGTCGTCGGCCGTCCACCCCGGCGACCCGGGCACGGCCCGCGAGGTCGCGGA
This sequence comes from Streptomyces sp. NPDC001668, assembly GCF_042893155.1. Classification (NCBI taxonomy): domain Bacteria; kingdom Bacillati; phylum Actinomycetota; class Actinomycetes; order Kitasatosporales; family Streptomycetaceae; genus Streptomyces; species Streptomyces sp. NPDC001668. Next base: position 68,008 of record NZ_JBIAUQ010000001.1, on the reverse strand, counting down.
GCACCTCCTGCGCGAACAGCCCGCACTGACGGGGGTGGTCGTCCACAACGAGGCCCTCCTCGAACCCCTGGTCGACGCCTTCGAGCAACTGGGCCTGCGCGTCCCGGCCGACCTCTCGATCACCGCGATCTGCCCCGACGAACTGGCCCAGTCGGCCCGGGTGCCGGTCACCTCGGTCGCGGTGCCGTCGGAGGAGGTGGGCACGCGGGCGGTGGAGCTGCTGATGAGAAAGCTGGACGGGGCGGCCGTACCGGAGTCGACGTTGCTGCCGCCGAGGATGACGGAGCGGGCGAGTACGGGGAGGCGGACGGTTTCCTGACGCCTCGACGAGGGGTGCGGCGAAGGCCCGCACTGAGTCAGTGCGAGCCTTCGCAACCAGACGTTACGGCTCCTCGACCAAGAACCTGGCACTCCCCACTACGAACTCGCCGTAGTGGAGCGCCGATCCGAGAGCCTCCATCCGCTGATACTGGTTCGGGGAGAGCGAACCGTCAGGGGCATACACCATTGCTCTCAGCAATACGCGGAACGCGAGGTCCGGGGTGCAGCGGTGAGCACACTGCACCAGCGCGTCGCGGACCTCGGCGTCCAGGAACTCCACCCGTTCGATCTCGGCCACGACGTCGTCCCGGTGGGCGAGGCCGTCCTCGATGTCGGCTCCAGTCAGCGGGCGTACGTCCGCCTGCGCGGACAGTCGCACCGCACACAGGTCGACGACCGTCCGCGTCCACTCGGCACCCGTGATCTGCTGGAAGCTCGGTATGTACTGCGTCCCGGCCGTCCACAGCACCTCCAGCGTCTCCGACGTCGGCGGCCGTGGGCCCGTCGTAGATCCAGTCCTGGTGGAAGAAGCCCATCACCCAGGGGACACCGAACTCGAACTCGGTGAAGCGCCGCACTGTCGGTCGTCTCCTTACCTCGGGTAGCAGGTGTACACGTAGTAGCCCCGGGGATGGCCCGGCGCTCTCTTCAGCATGATGTAGAAGCCGTTGCTCGCGGCCTTCTCCGCTCCGTTCGCGGAGTACACCGTGCCGAGGGAGTTCCTCGCCCCGAACGTGCCCACGAACTCGCGCTCCTGCTTGCTGTGCCGTCTGCAGATCGACGAACACGCTGTTCGGTGTGTCCCTGCCCAATCTGGCCGTCTTGGCCTGGGCCAGTGCGATCGCCTCCGCCTTGGTCGGGTCCACGTGCTCGTCGAGGGACCAGCACGGGGGTGCTGCCCGCCACGGCGTAGAAGGTGTGCAGACCGGCCCAGGCCTCCGCCGCCAGCCGCTTGGCGTGCGCGTCGGCGGCCGCGGCCTTCGCGTCCGCCTCGGCCTTCCGCGTCTCGGCGAGCTTCGTCTTCGCGAGGTCCCGGGCGGCCTTGGCGGTCTGCGCCTGCAGGGCGGCCGCGTCGGCGGCGGCCTTCGCCTGGGCCCGGGCCTCGTTCGCGGCCGCGGTACGGAATGCGGCCTTCGACTGCGCGGCCTGCGTCAGCGCACGGGCGGCGATGGTCTCGCTGTCACCGGCGGCTGCGCGGGTGGCCGAGGAGGCGGTTTCGCCGGGCTTGGCGAGTGCGTCCAGCGCGGCCGACGACGCCTTGGTGACCTGCGCCGGCATCGGCCACGGAAGCCATGTCGTCGCCCGCGTACCGGCTGATCAGGTCCGGCTGTACGGACACCGAGCCGATCAGGGCCACGGCGACGGCGGATGTCAGCAGCGGTGTCAGGAGCCCGGAACGCGCTCGGGCATGCGTGAAGAGCCGAAATCTCGGCATGGTGGTCTGTCCTCCCCGTGGCGACGGTGTTCCCCCGGTCGCCGGTGTGCGCGCCCTGTGGCGGAGTGGTCGGCTCCGTCCGGCGCGGCGCTCACCTTGGACATACATGTCGGGTGCAGGGAAACGTGTGAAGCCCGGGGCAGACCTGGTCAGGACAGGACATGACGAAGGCCCCGCTGCCGTGAAGCAGCGGGGCCTTCGCCCACATGGGGTTGTCCCCGGAGGGACGAGTGGAGATGGCGGGAATCGAACCCGCGTCCAACGGTGCAGAACCAGGGCTTCTCCGTGTGCAGTTCGCTGCGATTTTCTCGGCCCCGGCGATCACGCGAACAAGTCGCCGACGGGCCCAGTCACTGTTTGGTTTCCCATCGAACCCCGTGACCGGGCTCGGTGGTTTAGTCCCCTAGATTATGCCAGGATCCGGGTCGGGAACACTCCCGGGCTGACACCCGTTAGGGCCTTCGCTCACTGCTTATTAGGCAGCGAGGGCGAAGACGCGGGAATCGCTCTTGGAATTGGCGATTATTGGTTGCGACATATGGTTTACGAGATCATTGCCGCTTCCTCGACACGCTTCCCCTGCCTCAACAGCCGCTGTCGAAACCGATCATCCCCATGTTGTGTTGTCAATCAGCACACCGACCGCGGCCGGTGTTGACTCCATCGTACGTGACCAACGCGCGCCGATGCCACCGTATTCCCGGCGGCCCCGCTCTACTGGCCGCGCTCCTTGCGCTTCACCGCCGCGATCGCGCGGTCCGACTCCCGCCGGTCCTGCTTCTCGCGCAGGGTCTGCCGCTTGTCGTACTCCTTCTTGCCTCGCGCGAGGGCGATCTCGGCCTTGGCCCGGCCATTGGTGAAGTACAGGGCGAGGGGCACGATCGTGTGACCCGTCTCCTGCGCCTTCGTCTCCAGCTTGTCGATCTCCTCGCGGTGCAGCAGCAGTTTGCGCTTGCGGCGCGCGGAGTGGTTGGTCCAGCTGCCCTGGCTGTACTCGGGGATGTGGGCGTTGTGCAGCCACGCCTCACCGCCGTCGATCTGGACGAAGCCGTCGGCCAGCGACGTGCGCCCCTGACGCAGGGACTTCACCTCGGTACCGGTGAGCACGATCCCGGCCTCGTAGGTGTCGATGATCGCGTAGTCGTGCCGGGCCTTCTTGTTCTGGGCGACCAGCTTGCGCTTGCCGCCCTTCTCCCCGTCCCGGGCCTTGCCGCCCCCGCCACCCTGCTTCGGCTGGGACTCCTTCGGTACGTACATTCCCTTGCTCATAGTGCTGCCCATTTTCGCACTAGGAGGGGGTGGGGAGGCCAGTGCTTATGGACGAGCGATGAGGGGGAGCGCCTCTTCAGGGGCGGACAGCCCCGCAGCCAGGGGACACCCCCCTAGTCGCCCAGTCCCCCGAGCACCGTCTCAGCCTGCCGAAGGGCCCCCTCATCGGCCTCGAGGTCGGGCGTGATCCCCCGCCCGTCAACACCTCGCCCCGACGGAGTCCGATAGTGGCCCACGGTCAGCTCGGCCACCGCCCCGTCCGGGAGCCGGCTGGGCATCTGCACGGAGCCCTTGCCGAAGGTACGGGAGCCGACGACCACCGCCCGCCCCCGGTCCTGCAGCGCCCCGGTGAGAAGCTCCGCCGCGCTCATCGTCCCACCGTCGACCAGGGCGACCAGCGCCCGGGTCGTGTCCCCGCCGGGCTCCGCGTGCAGGGCCTGCTGCGACCCGTCCACGTCGTACGTCGCGACCAGGCCCCCGTCGAGGAAGGCGGACGCCGTGGTGACGGCCTCGGTGACCAGCCCGCCGGAGTTCCCGCGCAGGTCGAGGATGATCCCCCCGCCGGCCGGCGCCTCCCGGACGGCGTCACGGACCTCGTCCCCCACTCCCTTGGTGAAGGAGTCGATCTTGATGACGGTGATCCCGCCGACGAGTTCTCGAACGATGACCGAGTCCGTGGACAGCCGCGCGCGCCGCACAGTCTCCGTCCACGCGCGCGTGCCGCGCTGCAAGCCCAGCTTCACCGCCGTACCGGCGGCCGCGCCCGTGGCGTCACCGCGCAGTAAGGAGACGACCTCGGTGACGGGCCGCCCGTCGGCGGAGGCCCCGTCGACACTGCGCAGCAGATCACCGCGGCGGATCCCGGCGGCGGCCGCGGGCGAGTCCGAACTCACCCTGGTCACCTCGATACGGCCGTCCCGCTCGCGCCGCGCCCACAGGCCGACACCGGTGTACTGGCCGTCGAGGGCCTCCTCGAACTCCTCGTACTCGCCCCGGGAGTAGACGGCACCCCAGCGGTCCCCGCTGCGGCTGACGGCACGCTCGGCGGCCTCGATGGGGGGTTTGCCGTCGGCCTTGGCCTCCTCGGCCGCCTTGGCCACGTCCTCGTGGTGATCCGCGGAAAGGACCGAACGGGCCGACTGCGACGAGGACTTCCGGTCGCTTCCGTCGGCCTCGGGAAAGGAGCCGGTCGCCGCGCCGGCCACCAGCACGCTCGCGAACACCAATGTCAGGGCCGCCCCGCGGCGGATGCGGCGGGGCTGACAGAACAGGTCTCGGCCCGACATGCCGGTGAGTCTAGGACAACGCAAGAGGGCCGCACGGCCGGTTGACCGTACGGCCCTCTTGGCATGCGTCACACCTTCAGGTACTTGCGCAGCGCGAAGAACGCGGCCAACGCGGGCATCAGCACGCTCGCGGCCAGGATGAGCGGGAGCTTCGTCAACACGGCGTCCCAGCCCACGAAGTTGATCAGATTGAGCTTGGTGGCCAGGGCCATGCCGTGGTCGACGGTGAAGTACCGGCCGACGACCAGGAAGACACAGGCGAGCCCGCCGCCGATCGCCCCGGCGACGGCGGCCTCCATGATGAACGGCGCCTGGATGTAGAAGCCGGACGCGCCCACCAGCCGCATGATCCCGGTCTCCCGCCGACGGCTGAACGCCGAGACACGCACCGTGTTGACGATCAGGAGCAGGGCGACGATCAGCATCAGCGCCATGACGCCGAGCGCGGCCCGGTTCATCAGGTTGAGCATCGTGAAGAGGTTGTCCAGGATGCCCTTCTGGTCCTGCACGGACTGCACGCCGTCACGCCCGTTGAAGGCGGTCGCGATGACCTGGTACTTCTCCGGGTCCTTCAGCTTGATCCGGTACGACTCCTGCATCTGGTCCGGGGTGAGGGACGCGGCCAGCGGGGAGTCGCCGAACTGCTCCTTGTAGTGCTTGTACGCCTCGTCCTGCGACTCGTGGATGACCGTCTCGACGACCGACATCTTCTTCAGGTCGGAGAGGATGTCCTTCTTCTGGTCATCGGTGACCGCGCCCTTGGCGCAGTTGGGGTCCGACTCGGCGTCGCTCTTGTTGCAGAGGAAGATCGAGACGTTGACCTTGTCGTACCAGTAGCCCTTCATGGCGCCGACCTGGTCGCTCATCAGGAGCGACCCGCCGAACAGGGCGAGCGACAGGGCGACGGAGACGATGACCGCGAACGTCATCGTCAGGTTGCGACGGAGACCGACACCGATCTCGGAGAGTACGAACTGGGCGCGCATGGCGTCTTCTTCAGGCCTTTCCGGGGACTCTTCGAACGGCGGTCAGTGCTGGTAGCCGTAGACGCCGCGTGCCTGGTCGCGGACGAGGCGGCCCTTCTCCAGCTCGATGACGCGCTTGCGCATCTGGTCCACGATGTTCTGGTCGTGCGTGGCCATCACGACGGTCGTGCCGGTCCGGTTGATCCGGTCCAGCAGCTTCATGATGCCGACGGAGGTCTGCGGGTCGAGGTTGCCGGTGGGCTCGTCGGCGATCAGCAGCTTGGGCCGGTTCACGAAGGCCCGGGCGATCGCCACGCGCTGCTGCTCACCACCGGAGAGCTCACCGGGCATCCGCTCCTCCTTGCCGCCGAGCCCGACGAGGTCGAGCACCTGCGGCACGGACTTGCGGATCTCGCCGCGGGACTTGCCGATGACCTCCTGCGCGAAGGCCACGTTCTCGGCGACCGTCTTGTTCGGCAGCAGCCGGAAGTCCTGAAATACCGTCCCCAGCTGGCGCCGCATCTGCGGCACCTTCCAGTTGGACAGACGGGCGAGGTCCTTGCCCAGCACGTGCACCTGTCCCTGGCTGCACCGCTCCTCGCGGAGGATCAGCCGCAGGAAGGTGGACTTTCCGGAGCCGGAGGACCCGACGAGGAACACGAACTCGCCCTTCTCCACTTCCAGGGAGACATCCCTGAGTGCGGGGCGGGTCTGCTTGGGGTAGACCTTGGATACGTTGTCGAATCGGATCACGGATGCACCACGGTAGGCCGGGGGTAGATGAGCGTGACCATACGCGAACCGGGTGCGCGAGCGCAGGCGCCGGTTCGGGTTGCGTATCTGTTGGGCGGTTTTGTGCCGACCTGGAAACCCACGCTTCGGCAGCGCACAGGCGACCCCCTCGGGAACCTGGCACAGTAGGGAGGGGAACGTTCTCCGGCCCGGAGGCGTTCTACCCCGTGGAACGTATTCGCAAGAAGGGTGACGCGCATGACGTACGACCGCCTGGTGTGCGCAAACTGCGCGGCGCCCGTGAGCGAGGGCCGGTGCCATGTGTGCCGCGCGAACCGCGAGCGGCTGCAGCAGGAGAACCTCTTCGCGGGCCTGAACCCGACGGCCCTGATCGCCCTGCTCGCCGTCCTGATCGCGGCGCTGGCCCTGCTGGCGCACCAGACCGCTTAGGACTCGGGCCGCGGCCAAAGCACACGAGGACATACGAAGGGCCCGGAGCGGACAAGCTCCGGGCCCTTCGCCGTACAGCATGCGCACGCTAAGCGGGCACGGGACTACCTGACGTCACCGTCAGGCGGCAGCGCCACCGCGGCCGCCCGCCAGGCGCGGCAGGAGGCGGAAGCCGACACCGCCGGCGATCATCGTGGCGGCACCGATCACCAGGAACGCGGTCTGGCCGGCACCGGTTTCGGCGAGCTCCTGGCCGTTGCCCTGGGCCGACGTGTTGGACGTGGTGTCCGTACCGGTCTCGGTGAGGGCCGAGGAGCCCTCCTCCTGGGTGGAGGTGTGGGAACCGCCGTCGGGGTTGGCGTTGTTGCCGCCGCCCCCGGCGTTGCCGTTGCCGTTGCCGTTGCCGTTACCCGGGTCGGACGGGTCCTCGGTGGGCTCGGTGGGGTCATCGGTGGGCTCCGACGGGAGCGTCGGGTCCTGGGTGACCGGCGGCTCCTCGGTGGGCGGCTGCTCCGTGGGCGGCTCCTCGGTCGGCGGCTGCTCGGTCGGCGGCTCCTCGGTGGGCGGGTTGGGCAGGGTCGGGATGCCGTCGCCCGGGTCGGTCGGAGTGCCGTCACCCGGGCCGTCGTCGCCGAGGCCGGTGTCGACGTTCACGCCGACCCCGCTCTCGCCGACGCTCACACCGATCTCCAGCGCGGAAGCGGCGCCGGCGGCAGTCAGAGAGGCACCGGCCGCGATCACGGCACCGGCGGCTATGCGCGCGATCCGGATCCGCGTCTTCTTCGTCATGTGGTTGCTACCCCCAGTAGCTCATCGTCAATGAGGCGGCGCTCGGGGCCGTGATCGACGGGAGAAGGTAGCTGTGCTCAAGTCCCCCGGTTCACATGCGCCCCAGAGATACGCATGCCGCGCTTTACCTTTCCCATTTTTCAAAGCAACGTCAAGGCCGTTGCGAGCACGATGTCCTGGTTGGCGCTCTTTGCCGGGGAAAGCGGTCTGTGAGTGTGATGTAAAACCCAGACATAAAGCAAACTGCCGCCCGATGGGCGGCAGTTGAGGAAGCGTGGTCAAGTCGACAAAGTTACTTCTCCTGCTGCTTGCGCCAGCGAATTCCGGCTTCGATGAAACCGTCGATCTCGCCGTTGAACACAGCCTCGGGGTTGCCGACCTCGAAGTCGGTGCGCAGGTCCTTGACCATCTGGTACGGGTGCAGGACGTACGAGCGCATCTGGTTGCCCCAGGAGCTGCCGCCGTCCTTGAGGGCGTCCATCCTGGCCCGCTCCTCCTGGCGCTGCCGCTCCAGCAGCTTCGCCTGGAGAACGTTCATGGCGGTCGCCTTGTTCTGGATCTGCGACCGCTCGTTCTGGCAGGAGACGACGATGCCGGTGGGGAGGTGGGTCAGCCGCACCGCGGAGTCGGTGGTGTTGACGCCCTGTCCACCGGGCCCGGACGAGCGGTACACGTCCACGCGCAGCTCGGACTCGTCGATCTCGATGTGGTCGGTCTGCTCGACCACGGGAAGCACCTCGACACCCGCGAAGGAGGTCTGGCGCCGCCCCTGGTTGTCGAAGGGCGAGATGCGCACGAGCCGGTGGGTGCCCTGCTCCACGGAGAGCGTGCCGTAGGCGTACGGCACCTGCACGGCGAAGGTGGTCGACTTGATGCCGGCCTCTTCGGCGTACGACGTCTCGTAGATCTCGGTCTTGTAGCCCTTCTGCTCCGCCCAGCGCAGGTACATCCGCTGCAGCTTCTCGGCGAAGTCGGCGGCGTCGACGCCACCGGCCTCGGCGCGGATGTTGACGAGCGCCTCACGGGAGTCGTACTCGCCGGAGAGGAGGGTGCGCACCTCCATCTCGTCGAGCGCCTTCTTGACGGAGGTGAGCTCGGACTCGGCCTCGGCGAGGGTGTCCGAGTCGTCCTCCTCCTCGGCCATCTCGAACAGCACGGCGAGATCGTCGATCCGGCTGCGCAGTGCGTCGGCCTTCCTGACCTCGGCCTGGAGGTGGGACAGCTTGCTGGTGATCTTCTGCGCCTCGTCCGGGTTGTCCCACAGGGACGGCGCGGCCGCCTGCTCCTCGAGCACGGCGATGTCTGCCCTCAGCTTGTCGAGGTCCAGAACGGCCTCGATCGACTCCATGGTCGAGGAGAGGGACTTGAGCTCTTCGGATACATCGACGACTGCCACGCCCTCCAGCCTAACGGCTGTGGCAACCGACGTCGGTCGTCCCCCGGACGGCCGACCCCTCAGGGAGAGCCGGGCGCCGAGTTCTTCGTGTCGGTGCGCCCCCGCCAGCGGCGGCAACCAGCACCCGCCCCGCGACCGGCCTCCGGCCCCAGCCGCGGCACCCGAGAGCCTCAGGGAGAAGCCGGCGCCGAGTTCTTCGTGTCCTGCGGTGCCGCCCCCGCGTCGTCGCCCGACGTGGCCGCCCAGATCCCGGCACCCGGCATC
>NZ_JBIAUQ010000001.1:0-59004 GCF_042893155.1 Streptomyces sp. NPDC001668 | reverse complement strand
TCCTGCGGTGCCGCCCCCGCGTCGTCGCCCGACGTGGCCGCCCAGATCCCGGCACCCGGCATCAGGCCTGCGATCCCCACACCGCGTGGCCGCCCGGTGCCGCGCGGGCCCCGGCCGGGGCGCAGCCGCGGGCTTCGGCACCCGGGACCACCCCGACGTCCTCGCCCCACGCCGCCTCCCATATCCCCACATCCGCCGCGGCGACCAGCACGACCAGCCTCCGCCGCCGCGCAGACCCCGGCCTCCGCCCCCTCAGGGAGAAGCCGGCGCCGAGTTCTTCGTGTCCTGCGGTGCCGCCCCCGCGTCGTCGCCCGACGTGGCCGCCCAGATCCCGGCACCCGCCGCGACGACCAGCACCAGCCCCGCGATCCCCACGACCAGTCTCCGCCGCCGCGTGGTCGCGCGATGGCGAGCCGAACCCGGCCGGGGCGCACCCGCGGGCCTCGGCACCCGGGCCGTCCCCCGCGCGCCTCCGGCCAGTTCGTCGGGGCCCGGCACCCTCATCGAGGTGTGCGTGTCCCGGTTGGAGTCCGCGGGTTTCGCCCCCGGCACCAGAGGCACCGCACCCCGCCGCACAGGGCGCCCGGACGGCACCGGCTCCCCGGAGGAGTCCGCGGCCACGTCCTCGGCGGCCTGCTCCTCCTCCGACTCCGCGTCCGGTTCGTCCACGTCCAGCGGCGGCATCCCGGCCAGCAGCGGCAGCAGCTCCCGCAGCCGCGCCCCCAGCTCGGACGCCCGCAGCCGCGAGGCCGGCGCCTTGGCCAGACACTGCACGATCAGCTGCCACAGCTCGTCGGGGATACCCGGCAGCGGCACCACCGTCTCCGTCACGTGGCGGCGCAGCACCGCGCCGGGATGCCCGCCACCGAACGGCGTGAACCCGGCCAGCAGCTCGTACAGGACGGTCGCGAGGGCGTAGATGTCCACGGCGGCCCGCGGCGGCAGTCCCTCGACGATCTCCGGCGCCAGGTAGTCCGGCGTCCCGATGATCTTCGTGGCCCGGGTCCGCCGCGGTGAGTCGATGAGCTTGGCCACACCGAAGTCGGTCAGCAGGGCCGGGTGCGAGCCACCGGGGCCGAGCGGTCCCTGCATGTCCAGCAGGATGTTCTCCGGCTTCACGTCCCGGTGCACGACCCCGGCCGCGTGCGCCGCGGCCAGCCCGTCGGCGACGTCCGCCACGATCGCGACCGCCGCCTCGGGGGCGAGCCGCTTCTCCCGGTCGAGCCGGGTGCGCAGATCCGTGCCCCGGACCAGGTCCATGACGAGCGCGAGGTCGTTGCCGTCGACCACGAGGTCGCGTACGGAGACCACGTGGGGGTGCTCCAGGCCGAGCAGGGCCGTGCGCTCCTGGACGAAGCGGCCGACGAGTTCCTGGTCGGACGCGAGATCCTCGCGCAGCAGCTTGACGGCGACGGGCCCCTCGGGTCCCTCGCCCAGCCACACCGTGCCGGCGCTGCCCCGCCCCAGGATCTGGTTGGCGGTGTACCGGCTGCCGATCTTCCGTGCCAAGACTGCTCCTACAGACGCGTGTTGTCGCTAAAGCTACGCGCCGGAAGAGCCAACCTTCACCGCGGAGACGGAAATCACCCGCTGGATGTCGACAAATCCCCAGGGTTACTGCTGACCTGAGGACTTTCCGCTCAGATCCCCGATCCATCCGCTCACGGTGTCGATGATGTCCCCGACCTGCTGCCAGTAGCTCTTGCCGGTGCCGATCCAGTCCTGGAGCGGGCTCAGCTCCCAGATCAGCCAGCTCGCGACGAACAGGATGACGATCGTGAACAGACAGCCCTTGAGGCAGCCCAGACCCGGGATCTTCATCGGGTTGGCGCTGCGCTGCCGCGGCTGCCGGGGCTCGCGCGCGGGGCGCTCGGGCTGCGGCGGGGGCGCGTACCGCTGCGGCTGTTGCTGCTGCGGGGCGTACTGCTGGGGCTGGGGCTGCTGCTGACGGCCGCGACCGCCCTGCGGCGGCCGCTGCGGGGGCCGCTGCTGCCGTTGCGGGGGCTGCTGTTGCGGCTGCTGTTGCTGCGGCCTGGCGACCTGCCGCTGAGGGCGGCGGCGCAGCGGGTCCTCGTTGGGGTCGAGGTACTGGACCTGCGTCTGTTCGTTGCGGTCCCGGGCCGCGCGCAGCTGGTTCTGCCAGGGGTGCGGGTCCTCGGGCCCGCCGGACTGCTGCCCCTGCTGTCCCTGGTGCCCCTGCTGCCCGTACTGCCCCTGTCCCGGCTGTCCCGGCGGCACCGGCGGCATGACGGCCGTCGGGTCGGCCGCGCCGCGGTGCGGGAGTACGGCGGTGGGGTCGGCGGCGCCGACGGGGTTGCCAGGGCCGGTGTGCGGCAGGAAGCTGGTCGCCGCGTTCGGGTCGTAGCCGCCCGCGGCGCCGGCGCCGTGCGGCAGGACCTGGGTCGGGTCGGCGGCGCCGGGCGTGTCCGGGACGGCCGCCGGGTCCGGGTCGGGCAGCAGCAGCGCGCCGACGTTGTCCGCCGCGGCGATCTGCGCGGAGTTCGCGTGCACGCCGATGCCCTCGGCGACCACACGCAGCCCGCGCGCGAGGTTCTCGGCGCTGGGGCGCCCGTCCGGGTTCTTGCTCAGACAGCGCTCTATGACCGTCCACAGCGGGTCGGGGACCGTGGAGGGGCGGCGCGGCTCGGCGCTCAGGTGCTGGTGCAGGACTTCGAGGGCGGAGCCCCCGGCGAACGGCGGACGGCCCGTGACCAGCTCGTACAGCAGGATGCCGGCGCCGTAGATGTCCACGGCGGAGGTCTGCGGGCGGCCCTCGGCGGACTCGGGCGCGACGTACGCGGGCGTGCCGACGAATTCCTGCGTCCGGGTCAGGCCCGGCGAGTCCGCGAGGCGTGCGATGCCGAAGTCGGTGAGCAGGGGGTGCATCTGGCCGCCGTACTGCCGCAGCAGCACGTTGGCCGGCTTGAGGTCGCGGTGGACCACGCCGTCGGCGTGGCTGGCGGCGAGCGCGTCGGCGATCTGGGCGGTGATCAGCGCGGCGCCGACCGGGCTGAAGGGGCCGTTCTCGCGCAGGTAGCGGTGCAGGTCGGGGCCCTCGACGAGGTCCATGACCAGGGCGAGCAGATCGCCCTCGACGACCAGGTCACGCACCCGCACGATGTTCGGATGGGTCAGCCGCAGCAGGACGGAGCGCTCGCGCAGGAAGCGCATCACGATGTCCGGGTCGCTCGCGAGCTCCTCCTTGAGGACCTTGATCGCGACGGTCTCGCCCGGCTGTCCGGGTACGGCGGCCTCGGCGCCCGCGGTCTCCCGCTGACGGGCCCGCCACACGGTCCCCGTGGCACCGCGTCCGAGCGGCTCCTCGAGGAAGTACTTGCTGCCTACCGGCCGCACGTCTGCACTCCCTGCTGCTTGCTGTCGTTCCGACCCACTTCCGACCCACTGTAGTGCCGCTCCTCCTGGCACTGCGTAAGCGTTGCCAAGCACGTTCGAAGGAAAGACGCTCCGCCCGGGTCTCCCGGTTGCCGGACGTTGACGTGACCGATCTCAAGTGATCGCGCGCGCTGCACTGGTCAGGCACTTTTGGGGGCAGAGCTGACCAATCAAGATCACTTGCCCTCGGGCGACGGGCGCGTTGTCAGTGGCAGGTGCGAGGATGCCTACCGTCAAGGCCGACGAACTTGGGCGCGTGCTTGTCCGCGAACTCGTCCGCGCAGAAGGGACCGCTGACGGCGATGCAGATCCGGCTGACCGTCGTAGACCCGCTGGGCCCGCCCGACCGGGGCCGGGGCCGCGCCGCGAGCTGCGACGTGCTGGTCACGGCTCCGGTGGGCACCGCGCTGGCCGCGGTGGCGACGGCGCTCGCCTCGGCGGTCCCGGCGGACGGGAGCACCTCCCGCGCGGGCGAGGCCGAGCGCGGTTCGGGCCCGGTCGTGCTGTACGCGGACGGGGAGCGGCTCGACACCCAGCGCGCCACCCTGGGCGAGCCGCCGCTGATCGACGGCGCCGTGCTGTCCGTGGGCGCCCCGGCGGCCCCCGAGCCCCATCCCGAGCTCGACGACGCCCCCACCCAGCTCCACGTGGTCGCCGGCCCCGACGCGGGCGGCGTCCATCTGCTGCACGGCGGCCAGATCCACATCGGCCGCTCCGCCGACGCCGACGTCCCCCTGGACGACCCCGACGTCTCCCGCCTGCACTGCGCGGTCACGGTCGCCTCCGACGGCCGCGTCTCGGTGGCCGACCTCGACTCCACGAACGGCACGACGCTGGACGGCACCCGTGTGGGCACCCGCCCGGTCCGGTTCCCTCCGGGGGCGCTCCTGAGGATCGGCGAGTCGGTGCTCCGGCTCTCGCCGAGCGGGGGGCCACGGCTCGGGACGGAACCGGACGGCGAGGGCCACGTGCGCGTGACCTCCGGCGAGGCCGGGCCCGTGACGGGCGGCGAGCGGGGCCCTGGGGGCGCGGACGCCGCCCGCAGAGCCGGCACCGCACCGGGCGGTGCGGACCGGGGGCCGAGCGTGAACGGCGCGCGCCGGAGTTCGGAGAGCGCCCCGGAGTCCGGTGCGGCCGGGTCTCGGCCCGGTGCTGTCCAGGGGCGCGGGACGGCAGAGGTCCGTGAGGACGGCAGAGGCGCCTCCGGCTCTCTCCCCGCACAGGCCGAGGGCTCGTCCCGCGCGCGCGGGAGGGTGTCGGCACGTGCCGCGGAGGCCGCGTCCGCCGCGGACGCGGGGGCGGCCGAGGGCTCGGCACGCGCGCGTGGTGGCCGGGACGGCGCCGGGGCCACGCCCCGGCCGCCCGCCGACCTGACCCACCACGCCTACGGCTCCGCGAGCTGGGGCGCCTCGGGCGGCGGCCCCGAGACCACGCGGGCGCAGGGCCACGGCTCCACCGAGCCGTCGGTGGTCGTTCCGGGTCAGGGCGGCGCACCCCGTATCGAGCGCCGAGTCGAGCGCCAGGGGGACACCGACGCCGGCCCCCGCGGCACTGCCGGAGGGCTCTCCCCCGGCGAGGTACGTGCCGGGGCCCCCGACGGGGACACCCACGGCGGCCGGTCCGGGCTCGGCTCCTTCGAGGTGACCCGCACGACCGCTGTCCCCTCACCTCCTCCGGCCGACCAGGAACTGCCCTCCCCGTCCTCCCCGTCCTCCGCGTCCGACGCCCCGGACACCACCGCGTCCGGCCGCCGCAAGGGCACCCCCCTGCGCGGGACCGACGTACCGCAGGGCGTGCGGCGGCGCGGCGGGCTGTCCGCGTGGGCCCGGCGGCTGACCGGCGCGCGGGGCGAGCAGGAGACACCCGAGCGGGACGAGACGTACGCCGAGACGAGCGCGCCCGTCACCCCGGCACCCTCGGCCAGCGCGCCCCAGGTGCCCGAGGTCTGGCCCGACCCGGCGGCCCTGCTGCTGACGGCGCTGGGTCCCGGCGCGCGCCTGTGGGAGCGCGGCCCCGGGCATCCGGAGGCCCTCACCGTGCGGCTCGGCACCGCCGACCGTGCGGCCCCGGACGGCTCGGGCCTGCTGCCCGCCGTGCCGGTCACCGCGGACCTGCGCGAGGTCGGTGCGCTGGGCCTGGCCGGTCCGCGCGCGCGGCTCGCCGGGCTGGCCCGCGCGGTGGTGGCCCAGCTCGCCGCCCTGCACGCGCCCGAGACCCTGGAGATCGTCCTGATCAGCACGGACCGCTCCCGGTCCGCGCAGGAGCGCACCGCCGAGTGGTCCTGGCTCGGCTGGCTCCCCCATGTCCGCCCGGGACACGGCCAGGACTGCCGCCTCCTCCTCGCCCACGACCGCGAACAGGCCGCGGCCCGTACCGACGAACTCCTGCGGCGCCTGGAGGACCACCTGGCCGACACGGAGCTCGCACCCGCCCGCAGCACCATCCCTGCCGCCCGCTCCGGCGCCCCGCAGACCCGCACCGGCACCAGCCCCCGGCGGCCCTCCTGGGCCCGGGACGACGCGGAGGACGAGACGGGCGGCGGTTTCCCGGGGCCGTACACCGTGGTCGTCGTGGACGGCGACCCCGGCGCCGCGGATCTGCGCAAGGCGGTGGCACGGCTGGCGGCGGAGGGCCCCAGGGCCGGCATCCACATCGTGTGCCTGGCCGAGACGGCCCCCGCCTCGCCCGCCTCTCCGGTGACCGACACCTACGAGGCTGCGTGCGCCGCGGCCCCGACGTTCCGCGAATGCGGTGCGGTCGGCCTGCTCAGCGGGGACGTGGCGACGGCCCTGCGGCTGATGCGGGTGGCTCGGGCGGGGGTTCCCGCGGAGAGGGGCACCGGGACCGACGGCGCCGGCGATTCCAGCCACCGCGCGAAGTCCGACGGCACCGGTCCGGGCCCGCGCGGCGACGCCGACGACACCCTGCACCTCACCGCGGCGCCCGCCCCGGCCCCGGTCGGACACGGCACGGTCGCCGCCGTGGACGCCGTCTCCGCGGCCTGGGCCGAGCGGTTCGCGCGGGCGCTGGCCCCGCTGCGGACGGACGGGCCCGCCGGTGCCGGACACACGCGCGTGTCCTCGCCGTTGCCCCAGTCGGCGCGGCTGCTGGACGAGCTGGGGCTGGCCCGGGCCACCCCGCCGTCGCTGATGACCCGCTGGGCGGACGCGGCCGACGACCCGGAGTCGCTCGGCGGCCGGGCCTGGGCGGTGCTGGGGGCCGGACCGCGCGGCCCGGTCTGCGCCGACCTCGTGGCCGAGGGCCCGCACCTGCTGATCGAGGGCCCCGCGGGCAGCGGCCGTACGGAGCTGCTGCGGGCCGTCGTCGCCTCGCTGGCCGCCGCCGAGCGCCCGGACCGCCTCAGCGTCGTCCTGATGGACGGCCGGGACAGCGTGGGCGCCGGGGGTGCCCCCGCCGGCGGTGAGGGGCTGCACGTGTGCACGGACGTGCCGCATGTGACCACCCACCTCACCGCCAACGACCCGGTCCGCATGCGGGAGTTCGCCCAGTCCCTGAGCGCCGAGCTGAAGCGGCGCGCGGAGCTGCTCGGCCGCTCCGACTTCGCGGAGTGGCACACCGGCCGGGAGCTGTCGGGCCGTATGGTCGCCCAGCGCACGGCGGCCCCCCGGGGCACCACCGGCACCGCGGGCGCCCCCGGCGACCCGGCCGCCGGTGACCTCGACTCGCCGCCCAGCTCCACGATCCGCCTGCGCCCCGGGGCAGCCCGCCGCAGGACGGAGACGGCACCCCCGCTCCCCCGTCTGGTCGTGATCGTGGACGACCTGGACGCCCTGGTCTCCCCGCCCCTCGGCTCTCCGGGCAGGCCGGCCGCGGGCTCGGTCATACGCGCGCTGGAGGCGGTCTCCCGCGAGGGCGAGCGCCTGGGCGTCCACCTGGTGGCCGCGACGGGTCCGGGCGGCCGTACGGCGGAGTGGGAGGCGGCCCGCCGGGCCACCCTCCGCGTCACCCTGGACGCCCCGGCCACCGGCCCGGACGAACCGGCGCCCGGCCGCGGCCGGCTGACCCGGTCCGACGGCCGGGTCACGGCCTTCCAGGCGGGCCGGGTCACCGGCCGCATCCCCCGCACGGCCACCCTGCGGCCCACGGTCGTGCCGCTGGAATGGGACCGCATGGGCGACCCGCCGGCCCGCCGCCCGGTCCGCGAACTGGGCAACGGCCCGACGGATCTCGCCCTCCTGGCGAGTGCATTGGAACGGGCAGCCAGGGAAGTCGCAGCAGCAGAGGTCCCGTCACTTCTCTAGCCGTCAAGGGGCCCGGGGGCACCGCCCCCTGGCCACGCGCGCCACAACGCAGCGGCACTGGTCACGACGGCATCACGATCTTCGGCTTGACAGCGGACGCCCACTTGCCGACCTCGTCCCCCCGGCGTAGACCAGATCGCACGGGACAGCCCTCGAACGTTCGACGAGGAACGAAGAACGGGGTCGTGATGCGCAGCACGAGCAGCACACAGCGGAAGCCCAGGTCAGCGAACAGGGCTGCGAAATCGGCGGCCGCCGCCCTCGCGGCGGCCCTCGCCCTCTCGCTCACCGCATGCGGCGGAGACGACGACAAGAGCAGTGACAGTGGCCCGACAGGCGGCAAGGAGACCGGCAGCAGTCTCAGCCTCCCCAAGCTGAACGGCCAGCACCTGGAGGTCGCCGCCGTCTGGAGCGGCGCGGAACAGGCCAACTTCAAGAAGGTCCTCGCCGAGTTCGAGAAGCGGACCGGCGCCACGGTGACCTTCGTGCCCGCCCAGGACCCGATCGTCAACTTCCTGGGGTCGAAGGTCGCGGGCGGCCAGCCGCCGGACATCGCGATGCTCCCGCAGCCCGGCGCGATCAAGCAGGCCGTGGACAAGAAGTGGGCCAAGCCGCTCGGCACGGAGGCCAAGGCGGAGCTCGCCAAGAACTACTCGCAGGGCTGGCAGGACATCGGCAAGGTCGGCGGCACCCAGTACGGCGTCTACTACAAGGCCGCCAACAAGTCGCTGATCTGGTACAACGCCAAGGTCTTCGAGAACGCGGGCGCCACCGAGCCGAAGACCTGGGACGAGTTGCTCACCACCGCGCAGACGGTCTACGACTCGGGCGTGACCCCGTTCTCCGTGGGCGGCGCCGAGGGCTGGACCCTGACGGACTGGTTCGAGAACGTCTACCTCTCCCAGGCGGGCCCGGAGAAGTACGACCAGCTGGCCAAGCACGAGATCAAGTGGACGGACCCGTCCGTGAAGGACGCTCTGACCACGCTGGCCCAGGTCTGGGGCAAGAAGGACTACGTCGCGGGCGGCGCGAAGGGCGCGCTCCAGACGGACTTCCCGGCCTCGGTGACGCAGACCTTCACCGGCGGCGACCAGCCCAAGGCGGCGATGGTCTACGAGGGCGACTTCGCGCAGGTCAACATCCAGACCGCCAAGGCGAAGGTCGGCACGGACGCGAAGGTGTTCCCCTTCCCGAAGGTCGGTGACACCGCCCCCGTGGTCTCCGGCGGCGACGCGGCCGTGATCCTGAAGGACTCCAAGGCGGCGCAGGCCCTTGCGACCTTCCTCGCCTCCCCGGACGCGGCGACCATCCAGGCCAAGCTGGGCGGTTACCTCTCGCCGAACAAGAGCGTGGACATCTCCTCGTATCCGAACCCGGTGCAGCAGAAGATCGCCAAGGCGCTGATCGGCTCGGGTGACGACTTCCGCTTCGACATGTCCGACCAGGCCCCGCAGGCCTTCGGCGGCACCCCCGGCAAGGGCGAGTGGAAGGCGCTCCAGGACTTCCTGACGAACCCGAAGAACATCGCGGGCACGCAGGCCAAGCTGGAGGCCGACGCGGCGGCCGCCTACGGGAACTGAGGCGATGACATCGGCCACCGAGGCAGGGGTCCCTCCGGCCCCTGCCTCCCCCAAGTCGCGCAAGAGCGTGACCGGCACGCGCAGGACCGTGGCAGCGCTGTTCCTGCTGCCCGCTCTCGTGCTGCTGGGCGCGCTCGTGGTCTACCCGATCGGGTACTCCATCGTCCGCAGCTTCTACAACCAGTCCGGCGACGGTTTCGCCGGTATCGACAACTACAAGGCCCTGTTCACCGACGACGGCATCCGTACGGCCCTGAAGAACAACATCATCTGGGTGGTGTTCGCGCCGACGATCGCCACCGCGCTCGGTCTGATCTTCGCGGTGCTCACCGAACGGGTGCGCTGGGGAACGGCGTTCAAGCTGGTCGTCTTCATGCCGATGGCGATCTCCATGCTGGCGGCGGGCATCATCTTCCGGCTCGTCTACGACCAGGACCCGGACAAGGGGTTCGCGAACGCGGTGTGGGTGGGCGTGCACGACACGTTCGCGCAGTCCTCGGCGTTCCCGAAGGCCCACCCGGGCCGCAACTCCCCGCTGGTGGCACAAGGGGGCGGCTTCATCACCAAGGAGGCCGTCCACACCGGCGGCACGGTCACCCTGCCGCTGGTCGGTGTCGCCCCGGACCAGATGCCGGGCGACGCGAAGAAGGCGGTGGCGCCGCAGGCCGACCCGGGCCGGATCACCGGGACGACCTGGCAGGACTTCACGCGCGGCAAGGGCGTCGGCAAGCTCGGCGGGGTCGACCCGACCGAACTCGGCTACCCCGGCATGAAGATCGAGGCGGTCAAGGACGGCAAGGTCGTCGAGACCGCGAAGGCCGGTGACGACGGCACGTTCTCCTTCTCCGAGAAGGCCGACGGAGCCCGACTCCGGCTTCCGGCGAGCAACTTCAAGGAGGCCTACAACGGGATCGACTGGCTCGGGCCGTCACTGGTGACGCCGGCGGTCATCGGGTCGTACATCTGGATGTGGGCCGGTTTCGCGATGGTGCTGATCGCGGCCGGGCTCGCGGGCATCCCCCGCGAACTCCTGGAAGCGGCCCGGGTCGACGGCGCCAGCGAGTGGCAGGTCTTCCGCAGGGTCACGGTCCCCCTCCTCGCGCCCGTCCTCGCGGTCGTCACCGTGACCCTGATGATCAACGTCCTGAAGATCTTCGACCTGGTCTTCATCATCCCCCCGGGCTCCTCGCAGGACGACGCGAACGTCCTCGCGCTGGAGCTGTACCGCAAGGGCTTCGCCGAGGACCAGCCGGGCATCGCGAGCGCCATCTCGGTGTTCCTGCTGCTGCTGGTGATCCCGGTGATGTGGTTCAACATTCGTCGGCTCAGGCGGGAGGTACGGCGATGACGACCCAGGCCGAAAGGCTCCCCGAGACGGCACCCGCCGAGGGTGCGAAGGTGAAGCAGTCACTCGGCTCACGGCTCGTCGAGCGGGTCAGCGGCGGCCTGATCAGCGTCTTCCTCGTCGCCGTCGGCCTGTTCTGGCTGGTGCCGACGATCGGGCTGCTGATCTCCTCGCTGCGCAGCCCCGAGGACCTCGCCGCGACCGGCTGGTGGAAGGTCTTCACCGAGCCGTCCCAGCTCACCCTGGACAGCTACGACAAGCTGCTCCAGAACAGCGACATCACCGGCTCCATCGTCAACACCGTGCTGATCACGGTCCCGGCGACGGTCCTGGTGATCGTCATCGGCGCGCTCGCGGGCTACGCGTTCGCGTGGATGGAGTTCCCGGGCCGCGACTGGTGGTTCATGGCCGTGGTCGGTCTGCTGGTGGTGCCGGTGCAGGTGGCCCTCATCCCGATCGCCGAACTCTTCGGCAAGATCGGCCTGTTCGGCAACCTCTTCGGCGTGATCCTCTTCCATGTCGGCTTCGGTCTGCCGTTCGCGGTGTTCCTGCTGCGGAACTTCTTCGCGGAGATCCCCCGCGAGCTCCTGGAGGCGGCCAGGCTCGACGGCGCGGGCGAACTGCGCCTGTTCGCAAGGGTGGTGATGCCGCTCGGCGCGCCCGCGATCGCGAGCCTGGGCATCTTCCAGTTCCTGTGGGTGTGGAACGACATGCTGATCGCCCTGGTGTTCACGGACGCCGACAGCCAGCCGATCACGGTCGCCCTGCAGACCCAGATGCGCGCCTTCGCCGACAACGTCGACGTGCTCGCACCGGGCGCGTTCATCTCGATGGTGATTCCGCTGATCGTGTTCTTCGCGTTCCAGCGGCAGTTCGTGTCCGGCGTGATGGCGGGCGCGGTCAAGTAGCCCGCAGAGCAGCCGACTTGAAGGGGCGGGCCGGTTCCGGTCCGCCCCTTCGCGTTCGCCCGAATGCCGTACGGACCGTAACCCCTTGCCCCCATGGGGCGTTCCCGGGCAGACCGCCCGCGCCGACCCATGGATGTGCCGTGCCCAGGTTCAGTGTCATCGTCCCCGCGTACAAGGTTCAGGCGTGTCTGACCGCATGCCTGGAATCGGTGCTGTCCCAGTCGTACGACGATCTGGAGCTGATCGTGGTCGACGACCGCTCGCCGGACGCGTGCGGCGAGATCGCCGACGAGTTCGCGGCCCGCGACCCCCGGGTCCGGGCGGTCCACCTGGCGCGGAACGAGGGGCTCGGCCACGCCCGCAACGCCGGGACGGCCGAGGCGACGGGCGACTACCTGCTGTTCCTCGACGGCGACGACACCCTCACCCCGCACGCGCTGCGGGCGATCGCCGACCGGCTGAAGGAGACGGGCGAGCCGGACGTCCTGCTGTACGGCCACGCGCTCGCCCACTGGTCGGGCGAGACCGTCCGCGACGCCTTCGCGGGTCAGCTCACCGAACAGGGCCCGGCCCCCTTCCTCCTGGAGGACCGGCCGGGGCTGCTGCGGGTGCCGCCGGTGGCCTGGAACAAGGCGTACCGCAGGGAGTTCACCGAGCGCGGCGGCTTCGCCTTCCCGTCCGGCCACCACACCGACCTGCCGTGGACCTACCCGGTCCTGATGACCGCCGAGTCGATCGCCACCCTGGACCGGGTCTGCGTCCACCACCGGCAGCGGCGACGGAGCGGGATGCCCGGCACGGTCGGCCACTTCGATGTCTTCGACCAGTACGACAGGGTCTTCGCGTACGTCGACGCGCGCCCCGAACTCGCCCGGTGGCGGCCGGTGTTGTTCCGCCGCATGGTGGACCACCTCGCGGCGCTGTTCACCGACCCGGACCACCTCCCGCGCGCCGACCGCGCCGAGTTCCTGAAGCGGGCCCGCGACCACTACCGCGCCCACCGCACTCCGGGTCACCCCGTCCCGGCACACTCCCGGTTGCGCCACACCGTGATCCGGCTGGGCCTGTACCGCACCCACCGACTCGCGGAACTGGTCCGGGGGTTCGCCCGACGGGCCGCCCGCCCGGCGCTCCGCCTCGCCAAGTCCCTGCGCGCGACCGCCCTCCGGCTCCACTACCGCGTCCAACTCCGGCTCCCCCTGCGCGAGGACCGTGCCGTCTTCGCCGCGTACGGGGGCCGCGGCCACGGCTGCAACCCGGGCGCGCTGGAGGAGGCGTTCCGCACCTTCGCCCCGCACATCCGCACCGCGTGGGTCGCCCGCCCCGAGCACCACCACACCGTCCCGACCGCGACCCGCCGGCTGCGCCCCGGCACGGCCGCCTACTGGACGGCGCTGGCCCGCTCCAAGTACCTGGTCGACAACACCGACTTCGACCGCCGCCTCGTCAAGCGCCCCGGCCAGATCCTCGTCCAGACCCAACACGGCACCCCCCTCAAGCACATGGGCCTGGACCTCCTGGAACGCCCCGCGGCGGCAGGGGACTTGGACGTCGAGGCGATGCTGCGCGGGGTCGACCAGTGGGACTACCTCCTGTCCCCCAACCGCCACACCACCCTGACCTGGGAACGTGTCTACCCGGGCGGCTACACCACGCTCCCCTACGGCCAGCCCCGCAACGACGTGTTCCAGCGGGCGACTTCGGAGGACGTACGGCGGCTGCGCGAGTCCCTCGGCATCCCCGAGGGCTCGGTCGCCATCCTGTACGCGCCCACCCACCGCGACTACCGCCGCACCCAGCGCACCACCCTCGACCTGGACCGCCTCGTGCGCCGCCTGGGCCCCCGCTTCGTCGTGCTGGCCCGCGCCCACCACCGCCACGGCGGCCCGCTCGTCTCCCCCGCCACCGCGCGGGTCATCGACGTCACCGGCCACCCGAGCGTGGAGTCCCTGTGCCTCGCCT
Source organism: Streptomyces sp. NPDC001668 (assembly GCF_042893155.1). Lineage (NCBI taxonomy): Bacteria > Bacillati > Actinomycetota > Actinomycetes > Kitasatosporales > Streptomycetaceae > Streptomyces > Streptomyces sp. NPDC001668. The sequence continues at coordinate 45,554 of NZ_JBIAUQ010000001.1, read as the reverse complement.
CGGACGCCCTGGTCACCGACTACTCGTCCCTGATGTTCGACTACGCCAATCTGGACCGCCCGATCGTGATCCACGCCGACGACCGTGAGGCGTACGAGGCGGCCCGCGGCACCTACTTCGACCTGCGGTCCTGCGCGCCGGGCGCGGTGGCGCGCAGCGAGGACGAACTCATCGACATCTTCGCCACCGGCCACTGGCGCGGCTCCCGCTCCACCCAGCTGCGCTCGGCGTTCCGCGAGCGTTTCTGCCCGTACGACGACGGCCGCGCCGCCGAACGGGTCGTACGCCATGTCGTCCTGGGCGAGACGCAGTCGCCGCCCGTGATCCCCCTGGCCGACCGGCATCCGGTGCCCTCCGCGGCGGCCGCGCTCGGCCGGCCGCCGCTGGCCACCGTGGAGCGCGGCGCGACGGACACGCCCGTCGCCGAGACCCGCTAGGAGGCGCCGCATGCCGTCCAGCCCGTCGCATCCCACCCCGACCCGCCCCTCCACCTGGCGGCCGGCGGGGCGGCCGGGGCGCCGGCTCCGCCGCCAGGGCCTGTCCTAGCCCCGAGCCGCCTCCGGGTGCAGCCGGATCCAGCCCTCCCAGGCCGACGCGATCATGTCCTGGACGTCGTGCTTGGCCTTCCAGCCGAGTTCCGTGGCCGCCAGGTCGGCCGAGGCCACGACCCGGGCCGGGTCTCCGGGGCGGCGGGGAGTGACCGTCGGGGGGCGGTCGTAACCGGTGATGGCGTTGATGTGGTCGATCATCTCGCGCACGGAGACGCCCTCGCCGCGGCCGATGTTGACGGTGAGGCCGCGCCCCGGGGAGGCCTGCAGGGTGCGGGCGGCGGCCACGTGGGCCTCCGCCAGGTCGGCGACGTGGATGTAGTCGCGGACGCAGGTGCCGTCGGGGGTGTCGTAGTCGTCGCCGAAGATGCGCGGGGCCGCGTCCTGCGTGAGCTTCTCGAAGACCATCGGGACGATGTTGAAGACGCCCGTGTCGGCCAGCTCGGGGCTCGCCGCGCCCGCCACGTTGAAGTAGCGCAGGCAGGCCGTGGCCAGGCCGGTCGCGCGGCCCGTGGCACGGACCAGCCACTCGCCGGCCAGCTTGGTCTCGCCGTACGGGGACATCGGTGCGCAGGGGGTCCGCTCCGTCACCAGCGGCACGTCCGGCATGCCGTACACCGCCGCCGAGGACGAGAAGACGAAGGAGGGGACCCCGGCCGCCGTCACCGCCTCCAGGAGGACGCGCAGGCCCTCGACGTTCTCCCGGTAGTAGTGCAGCGGCAGGTTCACCGACTCGCCGACCTGCTTCTTCGCCGCGAGATGGACCACCCCGGTGACCTCGTGGTCCGCCAGGGTGTGCGCGACCCGCTCGGCGTCCAGCGTGGACCCCGTCACCAGTGGCACGCCGGCCGGCACGCGCTCGGCGACACCGGTGGACAGGTCGTCGTACACGACCGCCTGCTCGCCCGCCTCGGTCATCGCCCTCACGACGTGCGCCCCGATGTAGCCGGCGCCTCCGGTGATCAGCCAGGTCATGTACGGCCGTCCCCTCTTCGGTTGACCCGTGTCCGCGTATCAGTGAACCAGGCCGGTGCCGTCGACAGCGCGGTGAGCGTCAGTCCTGGACCAGCCCTCGGTCGGCCTCGTCGGGCAGTTCGGCGTGCACGGCGGCGTCCAGTGACGAGGTCAGCCGGTCGAGACGGAGCCGCAGGTCACGGATCTCGTCCAGGTCGAAGCTGGTCGCCTGGACGATCCGGCGAGGCACCTGTTCCGCGCGCTCGCGCAGGGCGACGCCCTGCTCGGTGAGCCGCACCTCCACCGAGCGCTCGTCGCGGGCACTGCGCTCGCGCCGGACCAGGCCCGCCGTCTCCAGTCGTTTGAGGAGCGGGGACAGGGTGCCCGAGTCGAGCCGCAGGTGCTCGCCGAGCTTCTTGACGGGCAGCTCGCCGTGTTCCCACAGAAGGAGCATCACCAGGTACTGCGGGTAGGTGATCCCCAGATCCTTCAGGATCACGCGGTAGACGCTGCCGAAGGCGCGGGAGGCCGCGTTCAGGGAGAAGCAGATCTGCTGGTCGAGGCGGAGCCAGTCGGTGGCGGTCGGGGATGTGGCGGCCGTGGGTGTCGAGGTCGGGGACGTGTCCATGCGTCCAGGATAGCTCTTGCGAGCCATTTAGTTGTGTGCAATTGAATTGTGTGCTCTACTTGTCGTCGTGAGGCGGCCGCGACAGAGCCGCCGGAACAAGTCTTCGAGAGGGATGGTCTTTGATGGACGCGCTCTACACCGCTGTCGCCACCGCCACTCACGGCCGTGACGGCCGGGCCTACACGAACGACGGCAAGATCGACGTCGCGCTGGCCCCGCCGGCTGAGCTGGGCGGCAACGGGCAGGGCACCAACCCGGAGCAGCTGTTCGCCGCCGGTTACGCCGCCTGCTTCGGCAGCGCCCTCGGTCTCGTCGGCCGCCAGGCCAAGGTGGACGTCAGCGACGCCGCCGTCACCGCCGAGGTCGGCATAGGCAAGCAGGGCGAGGGCTTCGGCCTCAAGGTCGCCCTCCGCGTCGAACTCCCCGACACCGTGGACGCGGAGACCGGCCGCAAGCTGGTCGAGCAGGCCCACCAGGTCTGCCCCTACTCCAACGCCACCCGCGGCAACATCGAGGTCGACCTCGTCATCGAGTAGGGGTCACGCGACGGCTGAGGCGCGCGCCTCTCCGCAACCCCGGCTCTGTCAGAAGCCTGCACGGGCCTCGTTCCGGTTCACTCCGGGACGGGGCCCGTGGTCGTTGTCCGCTCCCCGCTTGGAGGCCACGGCAACTCGGGCCCCGCCCGCACGGACGACCTCGACGGCCCACGGCTAACCTGCGCGGATGGTCGTTCGTATGGAGCGCGCCCTGGGCGCTGTCATCGGTTCCGCAGTGGGGGACGCGCTGGGCGCCCCCTTCGAGTTCGGGCCGGAGGGTGCCTTCACGGACCGCTTCCCGGCTCCCGGGCACGGCGGCGAGATGTGCGGGGGCGGCGGCTGGGAGCCCGGCGAGGCGACCGACGACACCCAGATGGCCGTTCTGGTCGCCGAGTCCCTGGTGGAGTGCGGCCGGCTCGAACTCCCGGACGTCTTCCGGCGGTTCCAACGGTGGGCGGCGGCGGAGCCGAAGGACATCGGCCTCCAGACCGAGGCCGTGCTCAGCAGCGGCGACCCGTGGGACACCGCGGCCGCTCTCCACTTCCAGGTGAACCAACGCGCCGCGGGAAACGGCGCCCTGATGCGAGCGGCGCCGTCCGCCGTGCACTTCGCCGTGCGGGGCCGCCACGCCACCATGGACGCGGCCCGCCGCCTGGCCGCCCTCACCCACGGCGACCGGGCCGCCTGGGAGGGCACGGCCGTCTTCCACGAATTCGTACGGGTCGCCCTGGCCGGCAACGACCCGCTGGACGCCGTGGAAGCCGCCCTCGGCGCGGTCCACCCGGACCACCGCCCGCGCTACACCACCGTCCTGGCCCCCGACTGGCACCCGGACCAGGCCACGGAGTTCAACGGCGCCGTACGGCCATGCCTGGGCTCCGCCGTCTGGGCGCTGCGGACGACCACCTCGTACGAGACGGCCGTACGCGCCGCGATCGACCTGGGCGGCGACACGGACACGGTGGCAGCGGTGACGGGCGGCCTGGCCGGTGCGGTGTACGGCGTCGCGGCCATCCCGGAACGCTGGACGGCCCCGCTCCACGTACCGCTCCCGGGCTTCGCCGGCCGGGTACTGACCGCGGCCGACCTGGCGGACCTCACCCGTCTGCTCACCGGCTGACGAACGCGCCTTCAGCACGCCCTCCGGACGCCGGACGCCGAGCGCCGGACGCCGGACGCCGGACGCCGGACGCAGCCAGGGGTACGGGCACAGCCGCCGGGGCTCAGAGCGCCTTCAGCGCCTCCGTCGTCGCCCGGGACAGCGCCGCGAGATACCCCTTCGGCAGCTTCGAGCCGCGGATCACCACCGAGCGCCAGTACAGGGGGCCGGAGATCAGATCGAGGGCCAGTTCGTCGTTGAAGCCCGTGCGCAGCTCCCCCCGCTGCTCCGCCGCCGTGATGATCTTGCTGGCGACGCCCTCCTGGCCCTTCTGCAACGCGTTCTGCAGGGCTTCGGCGATCTCGGGGTTACGGGCCGCCTCGGCCTGCAGGTCCGGGATGATCTGCGAGGCCACCGGGTGCCGCAGCGCCCTGGACGTCACCTCGTACAGCATCCGCAGGTCGTCCTCCAGCGAACCCGTGTCCGGGACCGGCAGGCCCAGCACCGCGATCTCCGAGACGACGTCGAGGACAAGGTGCAGCTTGGAACGCCAGCGGCGGTAGACCGCGGTCTTGCCGACGCCCGCGCGGCGCGCGATGCCCTCTATCGACATCCGCGCGTACCCGACAGCCGCGAGTTCCTCGAAGACGGCGCCACGGATGGCTTCCGTCACATCCTCGCGGAGTACGGCGGCGCCGGCCGGGGGACGGCGGCGCGGACGGGTCTGCGGCGCGTCGGCGTTGGTCGTCATGCGGACCAGCATAGGGCGTAGCGACGAAACGGTCCCGTTCCGACGCGGGTGGTCGGGACGAGACGGTCTCGTCGCGGCGCGCCGCGTTACGACGATACGGGCGCGTCCCGACGTGATCCGTCGCGACGAAACGGTTGCGTCCCGACGCGATCCGTCACGACGAAACGGTTGCGTTCCGACGCTCACTCGTCCTACGCTCACGTTGCGACGATACGGTGCCGTCCCGACGTAAGAAAACGTGAAGAGTCGCGTAAGGAAACGTCGGATGACGGGCGCGCCAGCCGCACGCGCACCACCCCCACCCCCCGAGTGAAAGCAGCGGATGTGAGCCAGGTCCTCGACACACCGCCCCCCACAGCGCCTCCGGCCGACGGCGACCTCTCGGCCCTGGCCGCCCGGCACGGCCTGGCGGTCAGCGGTGCCCGCCCCTCCCTGCCCGCGTACGTCCGCCAGCTGTGGGCACGGCGGCACTTCATCACGGCGTTCTCGACCGCCAAGCTCACCGCGCAGTACAGCCAGGCGAAGCTGGGCCAGGTCTGGCAGGTCATGACCCCGCTGCTGAACGCGGCGGTGTACTACTTCATCTTCGGCGTGCTGCTGGGCACCAAGAGGAACGTGCCGGACTACGTCCCGTTCCTGGTCACGGGCGTGTTCATCTGGACGTTCACACAGAGCTCGATCATGGCGGGCACGCGCGCGATCTCCGGGAACCTGGGCCTGGTGCGCGCCCTGCACTTCCCGCGGGCCGCGCTGCCGATCTCGTTCGCGCTCCAGCAGCTCCAGCAGCTGCTGTTCTCGATGGCCGCCCTGGTCGTGATCCTGCTCTGCTTCGGTGTCCCGCTCGCCGCGTCCTGGCTACTGGCGGTCCCGGCGCTGGTGCTGCAGTCCGTCTTCAACGCGGGCGTCTCGATGATCATGGCGCGGATGGGCGCCAAGACGCCGGACATCGCGCAGCTGATGCCGTTCGTGCTGCGCACCTGGATGTACGTCTCCGGCGTGATGTGGAGCATCGACAAGCTGGCCAAGGGCCACCACGACTGGCCGTCCTGGGTGGTGCCCGTCCTCCAGGCCAACCCGGCCGCCGTCTACATCGACCTGATGCGCTACTCCCTGATCGACAGCTTCCACGCCAGCCAGCTCCCGCACCACGTGTGGGCGATCGCGGTGGGCTGGGCGCTGGTCGCCGGCGTCGGCGGCTTCATCTACTTCTGGAAGGCTGAGGAGACGTACGGCCGTGGCTGACATCGAGAACGACAAGATCCCCACCGTCGTCGTCGACGGCGTCGACATCGTCTACCGCGTCAACGGCACCGGGGCGGGCAAGGGCTCCGCCACCGCCGCCCTCAACCGCATGCTGCGCCGGGGTCAGGTCGAGAAGGCGGCGGGCGTGCGCAAGGTGCACGCCGTCAAGAACGTGTCGTTCGTCGCCTACAAGGGCGAGGCGATCGGGCTGATCGGCACTAACGGTTCCGGCAAGTCGACCCTGCTCAAGGCGGTCGCGGGCCTGCTCCCGGTGGAGAACGGCCGTATCTTCACCGACGGCCAGCCCTCCCTCCTCGGCGTCAACGCGGCCCTGATGAACGACCTCACCGGCGAGCGCAACGTCTACCTCGGCGGCCTCGCCATGGGCATGTCCCGCGAGCAGGTCAGGGACCGCTACCAGGAGATCGTCGACTTCTCCGGCATCAACGAGAAGGGTGACTTCATCACCCTCCCGATGCGCACCTACTCGTCCGGCATGGCGGCCCGGCTGCGTTTCTCCATCGCCGCCGCCAAGGACCACGACGTCCTGCTCATCGACGAGGCGCTCGCCACCGGTGACCGTTCCTTCCAGAAGCGCTCCGAGGACCGCATCCGGGAGCTCCGCAAGCACGCGGGCACGGTGTTCCTGGTCAGCCACAGCAACAAGTCGATCCGCGACACCTGCGACCGGGTGCTGTGGCTGGAGCGCGGCGAACTGCGCATGGACGGCCCCACCGACGAGGTCCTGGCGGCCTACGAGGACTTCACGGGCGGCCCGGACAAGGCGAAGCCGAAGCCGAAGGTCGCCGCCTGAGAATCCGTACAGGACGGACGACCGGACGACCGAGGGCGCCCCGAGCCACATGGCCCGGGGCGCCCTCGTCGTCGTATCGCTGACGAACGCTTACGAATGCTGCCGCAGCAGCGTCCTCATCGTGCGCATCGCCACCGACAGGTTGGCCAGGTCGAACGCGTCCGAGCTCCGGATCTCCTCCAGGGTGGTGCGCGCCCGGCTCAGGATCGGGGCGTTCTTCTCCTCCCAGGCCTTGAAGCGCTGCTCGGGCGTGGACGTGCCGTTGCCCACGGCCAGGACGTCCGCGGTCAGTGCCGAGTGGGCCGCGTAGAGGTCCTCGCGGATGGAGGCGCGGGCCATGGACTGCCAGCGGTCGGCGCGGGGCAGCTCGATGATGCGGTCCATGAGCTGGGTGATGTGCAGGCGGTCGGCGAGGTCGTAGTACACCTCGGCGACGTCCATCGGGTCGCGGCCCATGCGGTCGGCCACCGAGACGATGTCCAGCGTCGGGAAGGCCGAGGAGAAGCCGGCCACGCGCGTGGCGAGTTCGTCCGGGACGCCGGCGCCGCTCAGCTCGTCGTAGATCTTCTGGTACCACTCCAGGTCGGCGCCCCGCAGCAGCTTCGGCAGCTGCGACCACACCTGTTCGACGCGGTCGCCGAAGAACTCGACGGTCTCGGCGAGCTGGAGCGGCTGCGGCCGGTTGTTGAGCAGCCAGCGGGTGCCGCGCTCGACGAGGCGGCGCGAGTGCAGCCGGATCCGGGTCTGTACGGCGGCCTCGACCTGGTTGTCGAGCGCCTCGACCCCGTCCCACACCACGCCGGAGCGGAAGATCGCGCGGGCCACGGTCTGCGCCCGGACGATCTCCTCGAGGGAGGCGCCGGTCTCCTCGCGCAGGCGGTGCAGATAGGTCGTACCGCCGGTGTTGACCGTGTCGTTGACCAGGACGGTCGTGGTGATCTCGCGGTGCAGCGGGTGGTTGTCGATGTGCTCGGGGAACTTCTCGCGCAGCGCGGCCGGGAAGTACGTGTGCAGCAGGCCGTGCAGATAGGGGTCGTCCGGGAGCGAGGTGTGCAGCAGCTCCTCGGCGACCGTGATCTTCGTGTACGCCAGCAGGACGGCCGTCTCCGGGCTGGTCAGGCCCTGCGCGGCGCCGAGGCGTTCGCGGATCTGGCGGTCGGTGGGCAGGAACTCCAGGGCTCGGTCGAGGTGGCCTTCGCGCACCAGGTGGCGCATGAAGCGCTGCTGGGCGTGGAGCATGTCCTTGGACTGGGCGAGCGCGTTGGCGATCGCGGTGTTCTGCGCGTAGTTGTTGCGCAGGACCAGGTGGCCGACCTCGTCGGTCATCTCGGCGAGCAGCTTGTTGCGCTGCTTGACCGTCATGTCGCCCTCGGTGACCAGGCCGTTGAGCAGGATCTTGATGTTCACCTCGTGGTCGGAGGTGTCCACGCCCGCGCTGTTGTCGATGGCGTCGGTGTTGATCTTGCCGCCGCGCAGCGCGAACTCGATCCGGCCGAGCTGGGTCAGGCCCAGGTTGCCGCCCTCGCCGACGACCCGTACGCGCAGGTCGGCGCCGTCGACGCGGATCGGGTCGTTGGCCTTGTCGCCGACGTCCGCGTGGGTCTCCGTGGACGCCTTCACATACGTGCCGATGCCGCCGTTCCACAGCAGGTCCACCGGCGCCTTGAGGATCGCCTTCATCAGGTCGGCCGGGGTCATCTTGGTGACCTTGTCCTCGATGCCGAGGGCCTCGCGGATGTGGGCGTTGACCGGGATGGACTTGGCGGTACGGGGGAAGACGCCGCCGCCCGCGGAGATCAGCTCGGTGCTGTAGTCGGCCCAGCTGGAGCGCGGGAGGTCGAAGATGCGGCGGCGCTCGGCGTAGGAGGTGGCCGCGTCGGGCTTGGGGTCGATGAAGATGTGCCGGTGGTCGAAGGCGGCGACCAGGCGGATGTGCTCGCTGAGCAGCATGCCGTTGCCGAACACGTCACCGGACATGTCACCGATGCCGACGACGGTGAAGTCCTCGGACTGGGTGTCGAGGGCCAGTTCGCGGAAGTGCCGCTTGACGGACTCCCAGGCGCCGCGGGCGGTGATGCCCATGCCCTTGTGGTCGTAACCGGCCGAGCCGCCGGAAGCGAAGGCGTCACCGAGCCAGAAGTTGTACGACTCCGCGACCCCGTTGGCGATGTCCGAGAAGGTCGCGGTGCCCTTGTCGGCGGCGACGACGAGGTAGGTGTCGTCCTCGTCGTGCCGTACGACGTCGGCGGGCGGGACGACCTCTCCGGCCACCATGTTGTCGGTGATGTCGAGCAGCGCCGAGATGAACATCTTGTAGCTGGCGATGCCCTCGGCCAGCCAGGCGTCCCGGTCCACGCTCGGGTCGGGCAGCTGCTTGGCGACGAAGCCGCCCTTGGCGCCGACCGGCACGATGACGGTGTTCTTGACCATCTGCGCCTTGACCAGGCCGAGGATCTCGGTGCGGAAGTCCTCACGCCGGTCGGACCAGCGCAGGCCCCCGCGCGCGACCTTGCCGAAGCGCAGGTGCACGCCCTCGACGCGCGGCGAGTACACCCAGATCTCGAACGCCGGGCGCGGGGCCGGGAGGTCGGGGATGGCCTGCGGGTCGAACTTCATGGAGACGTAGTCGTGCGGCTTGCCGCCGGCGGCCTCCTGGAAGAAGTTGGTGCGCAGGGTCGCCTTGATGACGGTCAGGAAGGACCGGAGGATCCTGTCCTCGTCCAGTGAGGCCACCTGGTCGAGGGCCGCGTCGAGCTCCTCCAGGAGGGCGTCGACGAGTTCGTGCCCGGCACGCTGGCGGTCCGGCGACATCCGCGCCTCGAACAGGGAGACGAGCAGCCGGGTGGTGTGGACGTTGTTGCGGAGGGTGTCCTCCATGTAGTCCTGCGAGAACGTGGAGCCCGCCTGGCGCAGGTACTTGGCGTACGCCCGCAGGACCATCGCCTGACGCCAGTTCAGGCCTGCGCTCAGCACCAGGGCGTTGAAGCCGTCGTTCTCCGCCTTGCCGGTCCAGGTGGCGGCGAAGGCCTCCTGGAAGCGCTCGCGGCCGTCGTCGCCCAGGTAGTCGCCGCCGCCGTTCTGCGACTTGGGCATGCGCAGGCCGAAGTCGTAGATCCAGGCGATGCTGCGGTCCGAGCAGCGCAGTTCGTAGGGGCGCTCGTCCATGACCTCGACGCCGAGCCGGTTGAGGACCGGCAGGACGGCGGACAGGGAGATCGCGTCGCCCTTGCGGTAGATCTTGAAGCGGCGCTCCTCGGGGGCGGCGCCCACCGGCTCGTAGAGGCTGAGCGCGAAGGAGTTCTCCTCGGTGAGCCGCTCCAGGTGGACGAGGTCGGCGACCGCGGAGCGCGGGGTGTGGTCGGCCTTGTAGCCCTCGGGGAAGGCGTTGCCGTAGCGGCGCGACAGTTCGGCGGCGCGCTCCTCGCCGAGCTCGGCGTTGAGGGCCTCGGCCCAGCCGTCGGCCCAGGAGCGGGCGGCCTCGACCAGGCGGGTCTCGATGCGCTCCTTGTCGCCGTCGCTGAGCTGCGGCAGCTCGGTGCCCTGGGGGACGCGGACCACGAAGTGCAGCCGGGACAGGATCGACTCGGTGTTCCAGGCGGTGAAGTCGACGCTGATGCCGCCGAGCTCCTCCTTCAGGATGTCGATGATCCTGAGGCGGACACCGGTGGTGTAGCGGTCGCGGGGCAGGTAGACGAGGGCCGAGTAGTAGCGGCCGTACTCGTCCTGGCGCAGGTAGAGGCGCAGCCGGCGCCGCTCCTGGAGGTACAGGACGGAGGTGGCGATGGACTCCAGCTCGTCGGCCGGGGTCTGGAAGAGCTCGTCGCGCGGGTAGGTCTCCAGGATCTGGAGCAGGTCGCGGCCGTCATGGCTGTTGGGCGAGAAACCGGCCCTTTCGAGCACCTCGTCCACCTTGCGCCGAATGACCGGAACCCGGCGCACCGACTCGGTGTAGGCGGCGGAGGAGAACAGTCCGAGGAAACGCCGCTCGCCGACGACATTGCCGTCCGCGTCGAACTTCTTGACCCCGATGTAGTCGAGGTACGACGGCCTGTGCACGGTCGCCCGGCTGTTGGCCTTGGTCAGCACGAGCAGCTTGTGCTCACGTGCCTTCGCGCGCGCGTCGGCGGGCAGCCGCTCGAAGGACGGGCTGACCGGGTGGCCCTCCTCGCCCGCGTGGTGCGGGTCGGAGCGCAGGATGCCGAGGCCGGTGCCGGGGACGGCGGCGAGGGAGTCGTCCGGCCTGAGCTGGTACTCGCGGTAGCCGAGGAAGGTGAAGTGGTCGTCGGCCAGCCAGCGCAGCAGCTCGCGGGCCTCATCGATCTCCATGCCGCGCAGATCGGTGGCGACGGGCTCGGCGGGCAGTTCGTCGGCCATGCGCAGGGCCGTGTCCCGCATCTTCTCCCAGTCCTCGACGGCCTCCCGGACGTCGGACAGGACGCGCAGCAGGTCGGCGGTGATCTGCTTCAGGTCGCCGCGGTCGGTCTCGCGGTCGATCTCGACGTGGATCCAGGACTCGGTGTGCGCGTCGTGCGGGAGGTCACGGGCGGACGGCGGGGCGGTGAGGATCTCGATCAGCTTGCCGGTGAGGTCGCGGCGGACGACGACCTGGGGGTGGATGACGACATGGATGCCGCGCCCCTGGCGGGTCAGCTCGTTGGTGACGGAGTCGACGAGGAAGGGCATGTCGTCGGTGACGACCTCGACGACGGAGTGGGTGCACGTCCAGCCGTTCTCCTCCACCGTGGGCGTGTGCACCCGCACGTTGGCCGTGCCCTGCGGGCGCGTCTCGCCCAGCCGGAAGTGGGAGAGAGCGGCTCCGTAGACGTCGATCGGGTCGCGGTCGGCGAGGTCTTCCGGGGCCGTGTGCAGGTAGTAGCGCTGGAGGAACGCGAGCACGGTCTCGCTGTCCGGGGTGTCCGGCGTGCGGAAGGTGTCCTCGTCTGTCGTCCCAGTCGGTAGGTGCCCCCCGGCCGGGCTGTTCTCAGCTACCCGTGCGGCCCTCTCGAGCAGCTCGGCCTTGGCTTCGTCCAGCTTGGTCTGCATTGTCCTCTGACTCCTGTCGCGCGCCGTTGCGTGACGTAGAAGGAAGTTCGGCTTCTTCCCCTGCGGCTCGACGCCACGGCCCGGGGTCTCCGGTCTGCTCCGACGCTATGCCGCAAGGTGAGAAGAGCGGGGGTATATCAGCCATTCTCGACACGCCCGTCGGGTGTGACGCTGCTCTCTGCCGCGCCGCTGACGAGGGTGTACTCGGCGTCATGAGGGCCCCTACGGCCCCGTCCCGCCCGCGAGGACCAGCGGCCGCCGCCCGGCCACGGAGGTGTTCCGTGCGTACCGGGCGCGAGGCGGGGGCCACAGCGCCCCCGCGAACTATCGCGCTGATCACGCCACCAAGGCTATCGCTCATCACAGGGGGGTCGTCATGAGCCGTATGTGTACAAAACCAGGGGTGGAACTTTGACACTCTGCACAGTGCCTGCGCCGCATCCAGACCATGACCTTCTCCCCCTCCCTTTCGCGCGCCCCCTTGGCAAGCGCGCCCCGCCGGTGCACTTTGCCGACATGACCGCAAAAATCCTCATCGTCACCGGTGACGCAGCAGAGTCACTGGAGGTCCTGTACCCCTACCAGCGCCTCCGCGAGGAGGGCTACGACGTCCACATCGCCGCCCCCGCCCGCAAGCAGCTCCGGTTCGTCGTCCACGACTTCGAACCCGGCTTCGACACCTACACCGAGAAGCCCGGCTACACCTGGCCCGCCGACCTGGCCTTCGCCGAGGTCGACGCCGGCCAGTACGCCGCTCTCGTCATCCCCGGCGGCCGCGCCCCCGAGTACCTGCGCAACGACCCCGAGCTCCGCAAGATCCTCAAGTCCTTCTTCGACGCGGACAAGCCGGTCGCCCAGATCTGCCACGGCCCCCTGCTCACCGCCGCCATCGACAGCCTCCGCGGCCGCCGCGTCACCGCCTATCCGGCCCTGGAGCCCGACATGCAGTCCGCCGGCGCGGCCTTCCAGGACGCCGAGGTGGTCGTCGACGGCACCCTGGTCTCCTCCCGCGCCTGGCCGGACCACCCGGCCTGGATGCGGGAGTTCCTGGAGGTGCTCCGGGCGAAGGCACCGGTGACCTAGCCGACGGGGTGCCGCATGCCGTCGTGGTCGCGGAACCGACGCGAACGGTCACGCCGCTATGCGCTCGGCCTCCGCGACCGCCTCCGCCAAGGTGTCCACCACGGGCACTCCCACCCCCTCGAGGCTGGCGCGGCTGTGCGACCCCCCGGTGTAGAGCACGGCCCGCGCCCCCACCCGCATCGCGGCCACCGCGTCGTCCGCGGCGTCCCCGATCACCACGGTCCGCGCCGCCTCCACTCCCGCCAGCGCGGCGAGATGCCGCTCCATGTGCTCCGCCTTGCTGCCCCCGGAGGGTCCGGTCCGCCCGTCCACCCTCAGGAAGTGCGACTCGATCCCGAATCCCCGCACCAACGGCACCAGTTCGTCATGCACGTACATGCTGAGGATCGACTGGCTGCGCCCGGCCGACCGCCACCCCATGAGCAGTTCGACCGCGCCGTCGGTGAGCCCGCACCCCACCCGGTGCTCGGCGTAGTACCGGTGGAAGGTCTCGTCCATGACCTCCCACTCCGCGTCGGTGGGCAGCCGGCCGAGCAGTCGCTCGTAGAACTTCGGCACCGGCACGCAGTACAGCGCCCGGTACTGCTCCAACGTGATCGGCGCGAGCCCCAGCTCGCCGAACGCCGCGTTCGTCGCCCCGATGATCGCTTCGTTGTCGTGGAACAGCGTGCCGTTCCAGTCCCAGACGATGTGCGCCCCTGTCAGCTTCCCCATGCCAAAAACGTACCCGCCCCCACTGACAATCAGGAGGCGGGCAGGTCACAGCGGGTAAAACCGCGGCCCGGCACGACGGGACATCGGGCTCAGCCGCCCAACCCGACCAGGTTCGGGATCTCCTGCGTCGCGTACCACAGCAGCTCGTGGTCCTCGGCCCCGTCCACGACGAACTGCGCGTCGTCGTCCCCGGCGTCCGCCGCCTCCAGCGCGTCCACGGCGGCGGTGACGTCCTCCACCGCGTCGTCCGAGTCGACGTGCACCGCGGCCGCCTTGGCCAGCCTCACCGTCCCGGCCACCCGCACCTCACCGAGGGCGGCGGGGTCCAGCGCCCGGTCGGGATCGGCGACCGCCGCTCCGTCGGCCACGTCGACGGCCACCACGACCCGGCGCCGCACCGCCCCCGCGTCCGCGGCGAGCAGTCGCAGCGAGGCCAGCGCGGCCCGGTTCAGCGCCGCGTACTCCAGCTCCTCGATGTCGTCGGAGAGGTACCACTCACGCAGGCCGGGCGTGACGGCGTAGGCGAGGAGCGGTCCGGCCCCCAGCTCACCCGTCTTGTACGCCTCGGCGAGCCCGGAGAGGGTCAGGGGGACGTAGACGCGCATGACTGGCCGCTTTCGTGGTCGGAGAACATCATCGGAGGGGCTCCGCGACGGCCTTCAGGATACGTGCGGGCGTCCCCTTTCGAGTCCCCGCCCAGACCTCGGCAGGCGTCCACCCCGGGCCCGGAATTCACCCTCCCTGCCCTTGGCGCCACCGGCCTTTCACCCTCTCCGGTCACCCTGATAGGTGAACATTCCGGCCGGGCCGACCCGGCCTTCCGCTTCCTTGCCGCCGCGGTCCGCGGCCCCGTACAAGATCCCCAACCAGAAGTTACTGCCCGGTACTTCCCGGGCCCGCAGAACGGGGATCCCATGAACAAGGTCATGACCAGGGGCCAGCACCACCCCGGCACCCGCCCGCCGGCCCGCCGCGACTCCCGCCGCCCGGGCGGCACACCGCCCCGCACACCTGGCGGCACCACCTCCCGCACGGCCCCGGGCGACGGCCGCCCACCGGGCTCCTCCGGCCACGGCCCCCGCGCCGGTACGGGCCCCGCCAACGGCCGTCCGCAAGCCGGACCGGGCCGGACCGGGACGACCACCGGAGCCACACGGCGCGGCACGATGGCCGGCGATACGGCGACCGGCACGAGCAGCATCACGCCCGAGACCCCGGCCGCTGCCAGCATCACCGCCGAGACCCCGGCCACTGCCCCGCGCAGCACCCCCACGGCGACACACACCGCCGCCCTCACCCGCGCCGCAGCGGCACTCTCCGACGGAACCACCACCAGGCCCTACGCGCCCGCCTCAGGCAGCACAGTCCGCGGCACAGCCACCCCGGCCGTCGTCCCGCCCCAGACCCCGCGCCGCCCGCTGGCCCGGCCCGTCCCACAGCCGCGCCCAACCGATCTCTTCGCCGACCTCCTCCTCGCGGTCCTGAGCGGCCAGCGCCCCGTCCACTCGATGCTCCGGCACACCGCGGGCCGTGGCTACGACGAGCTGGCCTGGCTCGCCGAGCGCGGCCCCCTGCGCACCCGCGGCGCCCGTCCCGTCGTCCGGGACATCGGCTACTACGTCCCCCGCGAGGGCGCCGTGGAGGCCTTCGCCCGCATCGGTGCCGGCGACCAGCTGCGTGCCATGGCCTTCCGCCTGGAACAGGGCAAGGACCTCCGCTGGCGCTGCACCGCGGTCGAACTGGGCGGCCCCCGGGCTCCCCGGCCGGACGACGACTGACAGGCCCGCGGAAGCCCGCGCGTCCCTCGCACGCCGAAGGGCCGGCCACCCAGGGGTGACCGGCCCTTCCTGGCTCACAGGGACTACTTCTTGCGCCGCCCCCGAGCACGGGACTGCTTGCGCCGCTCCGCGCGCGTGAGGCCGTCCGCCTCGGAACGCACGGGCTCGCCGTCGTCGGTGAACTCGCCCTCGATGACACCGCCCTCGCCGTCCACGGTCGGCGCGGAGAAGTGCAGGTCCCGGCGCTGCGGGGCGTCAAGCCCCTTCGCCCGGATCTCGGGACGCGAGCCGGCCTGCGCCGGAACGGAGTCCTGCTTGGCGAGGGACGGCTTCTCGTCCTCGACCGGGACCTCCTCGACCTGCTGCTCGACCTGGACCTCCAGGTTGAACAGGTAGCCGACGGACTCCTCCTTGATGCCCTCCATCATGGCGGTGAACATGTCGAAGCCCTCGCGCTGGTACTCGACCAGCGGGTCCTTCTGCGCCATCGCGCGCAGGCCGATGCCCTCCTGGAGGTAGTCCATCTCGTAGAGGTGCTCGCGCCACTTGCGGTCCAGGACCGACAGCACGACCCGGCGCTCCAGCTCACGCATGATCTCGGAGCCGAGCTGCGCCTCACGCGCCTCGTACTGCTCGTGGATGTCGTCCTTGATGGACTCGGAGATGTACTCGGCGGTCAGACCCGCGCGGTCGCCGGCCGCGTCCTCCAGCTCCTCGACGGTGATCTTCACCGGGTAGAGCTGCTTGAACGCGCCCCACAGCCGGTCGAGGTCCCAGTCCTCCGCGAAGCCCTCGGCGGTCTCCGCCGCGACGTACGCGTCGATGGTGTCGTCCATGAAGTGCACGATCTGCTCCTGGAGGTCCTCGCCCTCCAGGACGCGGCGCCGCTCGCCGTAGATGACCTCGCGCTGGCGGTTGAGGACCTCGTCGTACTTCAGGACGTTCTTACGGGTCTCGAAGTTCTGCTGCTCGACCTGCGACTGCGCGGACGCGATCGCGCGCGTGACCATCTTGTTCTCGATCGGGACGTCGTCCGGGACGTTCGCCATCGACATCACGCGCTCGACCATCTGGGCCTTGAACAGCCGCATCAGGTCGTCGCCCAGCGAGAGGTAGAAGCGGGACTCACCGGGGTCGCCCTGACGGCCGGAGCGACCGCGCAGCTGGTTGTCGATACGGCGGGACTCGTGCCGCTCGGTGCCGAGGACGTACAGGCCGCCGAGCTGCTTGACCTCCTCGAACTCCGCCTTGACCGCCCGCTCGGCCTTCTCCAGGGCGGCCGGGAGAGCGGCGGCCCACTCCTCGATGTGCTCCTCGGGGTCGAGGCCGCGCTGGCGCAGCTCCGCCTCGGCGAGGTCCTCGGGGTTGCCGCCGAGCTTGATGTCGGTACCACGGCCGGCCATGTTGGTGGCGACGGTGACGGCACCCTTGCGGCCGGCCTGGGCGACGATGATCGCCTCTCGGTCGTGCTGCTTGGCGTTCAGCACCTCGTGCTGCACGCCGCGCTTGCTCAGCTGCTGCGAGAGGTACTCGGACTTCTCGACCGAGGTCGTGCCGACGAGGATCGGCTGGCCCTTCTCGTGCTTCTCGACGATGTCGTCGACGACCGCCTCGAACTTCGCGACCTCGGTGCGGTAGATCAGGTCCGACTGGTCCTTGCGGATCATCGGCCTGTTCGTCGGGATCGGCACCACGCCGAGCTTGTAGATCTGGTGGAACTCGGCGGCCTCGGTCATGGCCGTACCGGTCATGCCGCAGAGGCCCGGCTGTTCCTTGCCGTTGTGGTCGTGGCGCTTGTACAGGCGGAAGAAGTTCTGCAGGGTGATCGTGGCGAGCGTCTGGTTCTCGTCCTTGATGTCCACCCCTTCCTTCGCCTCGATCGCCTGGTGCATGCCCTCGTTGTAGCGGCGGCCGGCGAGGATACGGCCGGTGTGCTCGTCGACGATCATGACTTCGCCGTCCATGACGACGTAGTCCTTGTCCTTCTTGAAGAGCTCCTTCGCCTTGATGGCGTTGTTCAGGTAGCCCACCAGAGGGGTGTTCACCGACTCGTAGAGGTTGTCGATGCCCAGCCAGTCCTCGACCTTGCTGACACCGGACTCGTGGATGGCGACCGTGCGCTTCTTCTCGTCGACCTCGTAGTCGCCGGTCTCCTCGATGCCCTTGAGCGGGTTGCCGGCCTCGCCCTTCTTCAGGCGGGTGACCAGCTTGGCGAAGTCGCCGTACCACTTGGTGGCCTGGTCGGCCGGGCCGGAGATGATCAGCGGCGTACGGGCCTCGTCGACCAGGATGGAGTCGACCTCGTCGACGATGGCGAAGTTGTGGCCGCGCTGGACGAGTTCGTCCTTGGACCACGCCATGTTGTCGCGCAGGTAGTCGAAGCCGAACTCGTTGTTCGTGCCGTAGGTGATGTCGCAGTTGTACTGCTCGCGACGCTGGGCCGGCGTCATGTTGGCGAGGATGCAACCGACCTCGAGGCCCAGGAACTTGTGGACGCGGCCCATCATCTCGGAGTCGCGCTCGGCCAGGTAGTCGTTGACCGTGATGAGGTGGACGCCCTTGCCGGACAGCGCGTTCAGGTACGCCGGCAGCGTGCCGACGAGCGTCTTGCCCTCACCGGTCTTCATCTCGGCCACGTAGCCGAGGTGGAGGGCGGCGCCGCCCATGATCTGCACGTCGTAGTGGCGCTGGCCCAGCGCGCGCTTCGCGGCCTCGCGTACGGTGGCGAACGCCTCGGGCATCAGGTCGTCCAGGCTCTCACCGTCGGCGTAGCGCTGCTTGTACTCCTCGGTGAGGGCCCGCAGCTCGGCGTCGGAGAGGTCGATGAAGTCCTCTTCGATGGAGTTGACCTGGTCCGCGATGCGGTGCAGCTTGCGCAGGATCTTGCCTTCGCCTGCACGCATGATCTTCGAGAGGACGGACACGGGGGTTGGTCTCCTTGCCGGTCGGGCCTGGGACGGTCGGTTTCCATTTGACTTGCTGAGCAACGGCCATCGTATGCGAGGACCCCGCCGCGTCGGGAGGCCTGCCGGGTACGCCGACTGTCCGCTCCTTCAAAACTGCTTCAAAGGGGACAACGGACGGGGAACGCCGTTGGTGCCGCGCCGCGCTCACGAATTGCGCGAATTGTGATCGCCCGCTCACACACGGCGAAATCGATGGCGTCTTCCCGAACACCTGAGCAGAATCGGCTGATGGAACCCGTCGCACTGACCACGGACCGTCTCCTGCTGCGCGCGCCCACCCCGCAGGACACCGAGACCGTCCTCGCGGCCGTGCAGGACCCCGACATCCTGCGCTGGACCACGATCCCCTCGCCGTACCTGATCGAGCACGCCCAGAGCTTCACCGAGCGGCTGGCCCCGGAGGGCTGGGCGAACGGCACGATGTTCACCTGGGGCCTCTTCCTCCCCGAAGGGGAGGACCTGGTGGGCATGCTGGGTCTGACGATGCGCTCACCCGGCATGGCGGAGATCGGCTACTGGGCCACCAAGGAGCACCGTGGCCGCGGCTACGTCACCGAGGCCGTGCTCGCCGTCTCCCGCTGGGCCTTCACCGAGCTGGCGGTCGACCGCGTGGAATGGCGCGCGGAAGTGGGCAACCAGCCCTCGCGCGCGGTGGCGGAGCGCGCCGGGTACGTCATCGAGGGCGTCCTGCGCTCCGGCCTCGCCCACCAGGGCGTACGACGGGACTGCTGGGTGGGCGCGCTGCTGCCCTCGGACCTCGGGCTGCCGTCGACGACGCAGTACGTCCCAGCCCCCCGGTAGATCCGCGGATCACCTCGCGTTGTCAGTGCCGGGCCCTATCTTCGAACCCATGACGACCGCGCGCCCCACCACCGACCTCTCCGCCGACGAGGCCCGTCGCATCGCGCTGCGGGCCCAGGGCTTCCTCGGCACCCCCGACCGCCGGGCCGGAGTCCGCGGCGTCCTCCGTCACCTCGGGGCGGTCCAGCTCGACACCATCTCGGTCCTCGCCCGCTCCCACGAGCTGATCCCGTACGCCCGCCTCGGCGCGGTGGGCCGCAAGAAGGTGGAGGACGCCTACTGGACCACTGCTCCCGTCGGCGCGTCTCCGGCACGACCCCACGCCTTCGAGTACTGGTCGCACGCGGCGTGCATCCTCCCCATCGAGGAATGGCCCCACTTCGCCTTCCGCCGCCGCGCCTACCGCAACCGCCCGCACTGGAACCACCAGCTCCCGGACGGCACCTACGACCAGGTCATCAAGCAGCTCCGCACCGAAGGCCCCCTCACCGCCACGGAGTTGGGCGGTGCGAAGAAGACCAGCGAGTGGTGGGACTGGTCCGGCACCAAGGTCGCCGTCGAGCGCGCCCTGATGTACGGCGAGGTGGTGTGCGTGGAGCGCCGCGGCTGGAAGCGCGTGTACGACCTCGCCGAGCGCGCCGTCCCCACCGACCTGCTCCATGACGAACTGGACGACGCCGAGTGCCTGCGCCGCCTGGTCCGTCTGGCCGGCCAGTCCCTGGGGGTCGGTACCCGCGCGGACATCGCCGACTACCACCGCCTCAAGGGCGAACAGGTCGACGCCGTGATCGCCGACTCGGGTCTGGTGCCGGTCACGGTCGAGGGCTGGGGCAAACCTGCCTGGGCCGACCCCGAGGCTCTGGAGACTCCCCCGCGCGGCCGCCACCGGACCACCCTGCTCTCCCCGTTCGACTCCCTGATCTGGGAGCGCGCGCGCACGGAGCGGATCTTCGGCTTCACCCACCGCCTGGAGGCCTACGTCCCCAAGCCCAAGCGGATTTACGGCTACTTCGCGATGCCGGTGCTGGCGGGCGGCCGTCTGGTCGGCCGTGTGGACCCGGCCCGGGAGGGAACCACGCTGGTGGCCAGGCAGGTCACCGTGGACGGCCCGAAGGCGGTCCCGGCGGTGGCCCAGGCCCTGTCGGAGGCGGCGAGCTGGGTGGGCTGCACGGACATCCGGGTCGAGCGGGTGGACGCGCCGGAGCTGCGCGGGCCGCTCGTGAGGGAGCTAGCGGATCTCTAGGATCTTCTCCCGCATCGCGTAGACCACGGCCTCCATCCTGGAGTGCAGCTGCAGCTTCTCCAGGATGTTGCGCACATGGTTCTTCACGGTGTTCTCGGAGATGAACAACTCCTTCGCGATATCGCGGTTGTTCATCCCGGTGGCGACGAGCTTGAGGACTTCCAGCTCGCGATCGGTCAGCCGCGGGGCCGGCACCAGTCGGCGCTCGTCCGTCCGCTGGATCATCGACTTGAACTCGGTGAGCAGTTTCGACGCCATGGACGGGCTGATCTGCGACTGCCCGTCGGCCACCGCGCGAATGGCGGTGGCCACCTCGTCGGTCGAGATCTCCTTGAGGAGATATCCGGTCGCGCCCGCCTTGATCGCGTCGTAGAGATCGGCTTCCTCATCGCTGATCGTCAGCATGATGATTTTGGCGCTGGGTGCCACCTCCTTGATGGAGGTGCAGGCCTCGATGCCACCCCGCTTGGGCATCCGCACGTCCATCAGAACGATGTCCGGCAGCAGGTCGGCGGCCTTGTCGACGGCCTCGGCGCCGTCGCCCGCCTCCCCCACGACCTGGATGTCCTCCTCGGCCGCGAGCACGATCTCCAGCCCGCGCCGGAAGAGTGCATGGTCGTCCACGACGAGAACCCGGATCGGCTCCTTGCGTGGCGAGCCCGCGTCCGCGCCCATGCCGACGACGCCGTCGCCGGCGTCCTGGCCGTGCAGCGGTCCGAAGCTGTCCGCCATCGTTCCTCCCCCTGAAGGCTGTGGCTGGTCCTGTGCCATCGCCAACCCAAGGCAACGACCCACCGGTTGGGCCGGTGCGGCCATGATTTCATGCCCGGACGACAGTGAGGTGACAGAGCGGGGCGCGAAGCGGTTGCACGCGGGTGCCCCTGGGGGCGCACACGCGCTCCAGGGGCACCGGCTCAGCTGTCATCCGGGAAGGTCAGCTGCCCGTCGTGTCGCCGGCCGCGGGAGAGTGCGCCCGGGCGACCATCGGGTCCGTACTCAGGTGGATGACGCCGTAGTCGTAGGCGTGCCGCCGGTAGACGACACTCGGTTCCTTGGTCTCGGAGTCGACGAACAGATAGAAGTCGTGCCCGACCAGCTCCATCTCGTAGAGCGCCTGGTCGAGGGTCATCGGGGAGGCGACGTGGGTCTTCTCACGGACCACGAGGGGGCCTTCACCCTTGATCTCCAGCGAGCCGATCTTCTTGGTGGGCACGCCGTCCGACTCTTCTTCGTGGACCGGGCGGCCGTCGCCGTTGAGCGTCGCCGCGTCCGGAACGTGGTCGGCGACCTCGGCAGCCGTGAGCCGCCGTGCGCCCCTGCGTGTGTGGCGCTTGTCGTGTTCCTTGCGCAGCCGCGCGTCCAGCTTCTCCGCCGCCAGGTCGAGTGCCGCGTACGGGTCGCTGGCTGCCGCTTCCGCCCGGATCACCGGACCGCGGGAGCGGAGCGTGATCTCCACTCGGTCACAGCGGTCGGCCTGTCGGGGGTTCGGCTCCTTGGACACCTCGACGTCGAGGCTGATCACCTTGCCATCGAGCTTCTGGATCTTCTCCAGCTTCAGCTTCTCGGCCACGTGCTTGCGGAACCGCTCGGGCACCTCGGTCTTGCGGCCCTTGACGACGATGTCCACGCAGAACTCCGTTCCCGGATCGCTCCGCCTCGATGCGGAGCATCTCCCTTTTGCACCAGGCTCCGGTGAGCCCCGGAACCTCGGACTCGGTGACTTCCACCTCCTCCCCCGCGGACAAGATCTCATTCCACCGTCGCGGGCGATGGTGGAAATCCCGCGGGCACGGCATTCGGTTTTACGAGGTGTGGCCTGCGCCTTTCCCTCACAACCGAACATATCTCGCCTGGACGGATGTCGTCACCCTCTACTGCGGCGTACCTCCGTTCAGGTGAATTGACCCTCTCGTAACCTGCAACGACGCAACTACGCAGTCAGTTCCGGTTTATTTCGAAAGAATCCGGCGAGGCCGCGACCACAGCCGCGCAGATCACGTCACGGACGCCACCGGCGCCCGCGGCTGTCGCCAGGCAGCGCTCCCGGGCCGTGTCCTCCTCCGTCACTGCAAGCATCTGTTCCCCCATGCTTTCCCGAGTTGCGGCGGTGTACACGACGCCGGCCCGTTCCTCACCGCATCCGGCCACCGCCCGTCCACCAGGCCGACGGACCACCCGTGCGTCCACGTCCTGCCACCGTTCGCCATGACGTCCGCCCGTGCCCCGCCGCCGTTGCCCACGTTCTCCCTCTGCCCCCGACCACCGATGCCCCTGCGCTGCACCCGCGTCCGACCGACGATCACCGGACCCCGCACCTGCCTCCCACGACCGACGACCGCTGTGCCCTCCTGCCCCCTCCTGCCGTCGATCACGGCGGGCACCCCCCACGCGTTCACCGCGGCGCCCGGCGCCCTCCCGAACGCTCACTGCCGGGTCCTGCCGAGTGCCGGCCTCCCGGCCCTCCCGACCCCACACCTCCGCGCTGGCCCGGCCCCTCACCTCCCGGTCGCCCCGAACCCGCGCCTCCCGGTCTTCCAGAGCCCGTGCCACCGGCCTCTCCCGAGTCCCCGCCACCCGGCCCTCCCAAGCCCGCGCCGCCCGGACAACCCGAGCCGCCTCCGTCAGGGACGCCCCCGTCGTCATCAGGTCGTCGACGAGCACGACCAGCCCTTCGGCCAGCAGCCGTCCGCCGCCAGGAACCACGCTCAGCGCACCGGCGAGATTGTCCAGCCGCTCCCGCGAACTCAGCCCCGACTGGTCGGCCACCCCCCGCCGCTGCCGGAGTACGGCCACGACCCGAGCCGGCATGCCCGCCCGCCGTAGCTCCCCCGCCGCCGCGAGCGCGATCCGCCGCGCCGGATCATGCCCCCGAGCCCGAACGGCCCGCCGCGCTGACGGCACGGGAACGAGCAGCACCGGCACATCCACCGCCCACCCACCACCGCAGGACGCTCCCGTCCGCCCGGGCCCGGCAGGAGCCCCACCTCCGCGCTCCAAGGCCCCCGGGGACCACCACCCCGAGTCCGATCCCCCACCTCCCGACTCACACGCCTCCCGCACCCCCGCCCACACAGCCCCCGCCAGTGCCGTCCCGAGCGGCCCCGCGAGGCCCAGCACCCCCCTCTCCTTGTGGGCCAGCAACACCGCCCGTACCGAGTCCGCATACCGAGCCGCCGCGTGCACGACCGGCAGTCCGGGCGGTTCCGGCACCGGTCGCACCCGGCTCGGCGCGACCCCGTCCAGGGCGGCACGGCACTCCTGACAGAGCACCGTGCGAGGCCTCCCGCAGCCTCCGCACTCGGCCGGCAGCACCAGATCGGTGAGGTCCTGCCACCACCCCCGCATGCCCACCACTGTGCCAACGCGAAAGCCGACCGACCACCCCTGTGGATAACTCCCTGTGGAAAACCGCGACCCCCGATACGAACAGCAGTTCCCCCGACAAATAACGGCCCTATACAGCAATCGGCGGCCGAACACAGTCAGCGAATCAACCTCACGAGTCGGCCGCATTCCCGGGGCGAATCCCCACCCGTCCCCGCCCGTCCCTCCAACAAAAGCGGCCACCCCCACCAGGGCCACACCCCGGCAAAAGCGGCCGCTCCCAGCAGCGCGGTCCCGTCACCTCACCCCGGGTAGACCGGAGCGGTCCCGTCCGCGTCCACCTTCTGCCACTGCGCCCCGGACGGCAGCCGTACGATCCCGTCCTCCGAGTACGCCACCAGCGGCATCTCGTCGTCCTCGGACGCCGCGATCTCCTTCACGCCCGTGAGCGCGGCCGGCGGCGGCCCCTCCGGCGTGGAACCGTCGACCTGGACGTACCGCGTCTGCTGCACACCGCCCTGTTCGCGCCCGACCACCACGAGCCTGCTGTCGCCGGCCCAGGACATGGTGGTGACCTCTTCCAGATCCGGTGTCGTGGCGCGCAGTTCCCGCACCGAGACGCTCTGCGGGTCCCCGGCCCTGCCCTCGCGTTCGATCCGCCCGACGAGCAGCGACTGCTTGCCGCCCTTCTCGACGACGAGCGCGATCCGCACCCCGTCCGCGGCCACCCGCAGGTCCTTGATGCGCCCGTCCAGCCCGGGAGTCTGCACCACCAGCGGCTTGCCCGCGCCCTCCTTGAACAGCAGCAGCCGCGGATCGGCGGGGTTCCGGTCGGCCACCCACAGGTCGCCCTCGGTGTCCCAGCTCGGCGTGGTCAGCCGGTCCCCGGCCGTCTTGCCGCTGCTGACCAGCACCGGATCACCGAGCGACCCGCCCGACACCAGCGATCCGACGTACAGCGACGTGCCGTCGAGGCTGACGCCGGCCGCCATGTGCTCGTCCCGGGATACGGCGACCGACCTCAGGTCCTTGTCACCCTCGCCCAGCGCCCCGGGCACCGGCACCGGCTGGGCCTTCGGACCGCCGGCCACCGCCTCGGCCGGGACCCGTACGAGCCGGTGCTCACCGTCGACGAAGTACAGGAACTCGGGGTTCTTGACCGAACCGCGTGTGGCCTCCCCGTCGGCGTCGCTCTCGGTGGCGGAGCACAACTGCCTGCCGCCCGACTGCAGTTCGACGTCGTCCACGGCAGGGGTGAGGTTCTGCAGGGTGAACAGCAGCTGGGCCGCCATCGCCTTGCACTGGTCCGTACCGACGTGCTTGGCCTTGGCGTTGAGCGGCACCGTCAGCGTGTTCCGGTCGTCGGGAGCCAGCGAGGAGACACCGTTCCTGAGGGCCGTACCGGTGGGAAAACTCGTCCTGACGACAGGGTCGAGCCAGCTCGTCGGTCCTTTGAGCAGGGACCGCACCAACTGCGTCATGGGATCCACGCGCTCGCGTACGTACACGGGATCGGCGACCGCCACGGTCTCCGGAGCCGTCACCGCCTTGGTGTGGGAGGCGAAGTAGTACTTGTTGACGGCCATGTAGTTGCGCTGGAAGTCCGACTTCCCCATGACGACGCCCTGCGGAAGGCTGTCGATCCGCCACTGCTTGGTCTTCTTGTCCTGCACGAGGTGCACGGTCTCGCGGTACGCACCGGAGGCGGGCGCGTACGACTGCTGCCCGTCCACCACCGCCACCTTGGTACCGAACAGCGTGAACGACGTGTCCTCGCTCTGCGCCCGGTCCGCGGGCCGCAGGACATCGGCGCCGGGCCCGTCGTCGAGCACCGTGGTGGACAGCCCGGGCTGCCACTTCTTCGCCGCACTCCCGGTCAGGTACTTGCGGGCGGTCTCGTAGTTCGGATCGTCACTGGTCAGCGCCTCGAGAAAGCCCTGCACGATGTCCGTGGGCTCGGCGTCCTCCTGCGGCGGCATCGCGAAGACCCGCACCTGTGTGTCCTGTCGCGGCGTGGAGTCCACCCCGCGCAGATCCCCGCTGTCCGGCATCGAGGCACACCCCGCCAGCAGTACGGCACCGCAGACGACGTACGCCGCCGCGCGCCCCGGCGTGCGCCGGCGGCCGCCCTCGCGGTCAGCGTCCACGGAATGCCTCCCCCTGCTGTTCGTACGACTCCTGCGCCCCCGCGTCCGAGTGGCTCGCGGTCTCACCGCCGGGCGCGTCCCCGGCGTCCGTACCGTCGGGCCGTCGAGCACCGGACGTCGGCCGGGGCACCACGCGCGCGCCGTTGCCGGGCAGCGCCGTCGGATCGGCCGTGGGGGCCGCCGCGGCCGCCCTGGGCGCTATCGGGTCCCGGGAGGTCACCTGGTCGCCCTTCGGCTGCACCGGCACGGTCGCCGCCTTGTCCCCGCCCCCGCGCGGCAGGCCGGCGTCGTCGAGTCCACGGTTGCGCCGCGAGTCCTTGGGCTCCAGCGGTATCGGCGAGCCCCGCAGCGGCTCGTCCGCCGTCCTGGGCAGCGTCAGCCGGAACTGCGAGCCGCCACCCGGCTCACCCCACGCCTGGAGCCAGCCGCCGTGCAGCCGCGCGTCCTCCAGGGCGATGGACAGCCCGAGCCCCGTACCGCCCGTGGTACGCGCGCGTGCCGGGTCGGCCCGCCAGAAGCGGCTGAACACGCGCGTAGCCTCGCCGGGCTTGAGCCCGACACCGTAGTCGCGCACCGCGATCGCGACCGCCCCGCCCGCCGAGGCCAGCTTGACCACGACGTCCTTGCCCTCGCCGTGCTCCACGGCGTTGACGACGAGATTGCGCAGCACCCGCTCCACCCGCCGGGCGTCGGCCTCCGCGACGACGGGCTGCTGGTCGCCCACGATCCGCACGGTGGTGCCCTTGCGCTCGGCGAGCGGCTCGGCCCCGCTGACGACCCGCCGCACGACCTCCCTGAGGTCGATCGGCTCGGCCTCCAGGGCCGCCGCCCCCGCGTCGAACCGGCTGATCTCCAGCAGGTCCGCGAGCAGCGTCTCGAAGCGGTCCAGCTGGTCGGCGAGCAGTTCGGCCGACCGTGCGGTCATCGGGTCGAAGTCCTCACGCGCGTCATGGATGACGTCGGCGGCCATCCGCACGGTCGTCAGCGGCGTCCGCAGCTCGTGCGACACGTCCGACACGAACCGCCGCTGCATCCGCGACAGGTCCTCCAGCTGCTGGATCTTCAGCTGAAGGTTCTGCGCCATCTTGTTGAAGGCCTCACCGAGCCGCGCGATGTCGTCCTCACCGGTGACCTTCATCCGCTCCTGCAGCCGACCGGCGGACAGCCGCTCGGCGATCCCGGCCGCCATCCGCACCGGCGTGACGACCTGCCGCACCACAAGCCAGGCGATGGCTCCGAGGAGTACGACCACGAAGAGCCCGGCGGTGGCCAGGGTCCCCTTGACCAGGCTGAGCGACTTCTCCTCCTGGGTGAGCGGGAAGAGGTAGTACAGCTGGTACGGGTCGCCGTTGGGGTCGTTGACCTGCTTGCCGATGACCAGGGCGGGCTGGGACTCCTCGTCGGCGTCGTAGACGATGCGGGTGTAGCTCTGGGCCGCCGCCGTACTGTCGTCGACCTTCTCGCGCAGTGCCTCGGGCACGCTGGCCGCCGGGTCCACGTCGCCGGAGGCGCGCGGTCCGCGCCCGCTCCCGCTGTCGCCGCCCACGGGCAGGGTCACCACGTCGAAGGCGCCCTGACCGCCGCTGGAGAGCGAGTAGACGAGGTTGCTCATCCACTCGATGACGAACTGGTCGGACTCCCCGTCGGCCGCGGCCGCGTCGTCGGTCCCGGCGCCGGCCTCGTCCGCCTTCTGCTTGGCCACCGCGAACCCGCCCGTGGCCTGGCTCTGCGACGCCTTCACCTTGGCGTCGAGGAGGCCGTTGCGCACCTGCCCGATGACGACGAAGCCCAGCAGGAGGACCACGCCGAGCGACATCAACAGGGTCGTGACGACGACCTTGAGCTGGATGTTGCGCCGCCACAACCGCATCATGGGCAGCAGCGGTCGGCGGACCCAGCGCATGAACAGCCTCAGCACCGGGCTGCCCTGGACTCCGCCCTGGAGCAGCCCGCCCTCGAAGAACCGCCTCCAACGGGAGCCGGCCTTCGTCCGCCCGACAGGCCGCCCCGCACTCACCCCGGTCCGTCCGGGCGACGAAGCGGCACTGTCTCCGGACATGTCAGCTGGGCCCTGCCTTGTAACCCACACCACGGACGGTCACCACGATCTCCGGCCGCTCCGGGTCCTTCTCGACCTTGGAGCGCAGCCGCTGTACATGCACATTGACGAGCCGGGTGTCGGCCGCATGGCGGTAACCCCACACCTGCTCGAGCAGCACCTCACGCGTGAACACCTGCCACGGCTTGCGCGCGAGCGCGACCAGCAGGTCGAACTCCAGCGGCGTCAGCGCGATCGACTGCCCTTCCCGCTTCACCGAGTGTCCGGCCACGTCGATGACCAGGTCACCGATGGCGAGCTGCTCGGGAGCCGGCTCTTCCGACCTCCGCAGCCGCGCCCGGATACGGGCCACGAGCTCCTTCGGCTTGAACGGCTTCACGATGTAGTCGTCGGCCCCGGACTCCAGGCCCACGACGACATCCACGGTGTCGCTCTTGGCCGTCAGCATCACGATCGGCACCCCGGACTCCGCCCTGATCAGACGGCACACCTCGATGCCGTCCCGCCCGGGCAGCATCAGATCCAGCAGCACCAGATCCGGCTTGGCCTCACGGAACGCGGCCAGAGCCTTGTCGCCGTCGGCTACGAAAGACGGCTCAAAACCTTCACCACGCAGCACAATGCCCAGCATCTCGGCAAGTGCGGTGTCGTCGTCGACGACAAGGACTCGTCCCTTCATAAACGACATCATCCCATTCTCATAACAGTGGTGAAGGCAGTGGTGAGACAGCTCACCGACCAGTGACCTTAGTCGTACTGGACCGTCACTGTCTGCCTTCGTCCCTCGGCGTTGATGTCAGCGATGGATGTCAGGCGCGGATCAGGGCGGCGGCCGGTTCGTGGCTACGGGTACCCCCGGACTCGCATGAGGGTGCGAGAGGCGGGGCGGGAGGGGAAGAACCATGTCTGAGACCTCGGTGGCTCTCATCACCGCAGGCGCAGCTTTGGGGGCTAGTGCGATCACCGGGGCGCTGACCTGGCTAGCTGGCCGCAGCAACCTGGTTCGTCAGCTCATGGACCAGAAGGCGGTTCGTCAGGAAGAGCACCGTCGAGAGGTCTACACCACTAGCCTCGAATCGCTCTCGAAGATGCTTGACCTAACTACGAAGTACGGCGTCAGCAGGGTGAAAGGGGGCAACGAAGGGGCAGAAGATCGTCGGGCGGAGCTCACCTCTCACATCCCTATCCAACTCCATCAGATGTCGGCACTCACGCTCACAGGGCCCGATGCCCTCGTACTTGACTTCACACGAGCCCACAACGCCCTGATGGACTTGGCCGAGTTCCTCGATCGCTTGCCGCCCGTCGGAGATCCATCCAGGCCAAACGATCCGGAACAGGCAGTCCGCCCACTTCTGGTAAAGATCAGCGATGCGGTAAACGCCTTCGGCCGAGCCGCGCGTACAGCGCTGGAGGTGAACTGAGCCACCAGGTCGGTGGAGCGACTTTGGCCGGGAGCTGCTTTGGGGGGAGTGATCATGGCCCCGTAAGCTTCCGGCGCGTCGGGCAGTCTGTGGACCTGCCCGTTAAAGCACGACGTGGGGGCCATGATCTTCGAGGCTCCCCCCAAAGTGGCTGGCTAAAGTCGCGGAGCCGACCGCCCCAGCCACGGGGCAACGACCCCGGTAGCGAGGTAGCCCGCGGGGAACCGCCGCCGCGATCCGGCCTTGTCGGTAACACAAAGCGTCTTTGGCCTGGTGTGCGGCAATCCCCTGTACCTCATGGCCCGGTGCTGGGTTTTTGGCCGCTGCTGGTGGCGACGGGCGGGCGACGGTGCGCGGCCGGTGGCGGAGACATAGAGGCGGCGCGGCGGCGACCGACCGGCGCCGCCGCGCGTGCGCGGCCCCTCGGTCCCCTTGGATCGATCCCTACTCTGTTGGGCGGCTCGGGTCTCATGGTCTTGATGGGGTGTCTCGTGCTCGTGCGCCTTCTGGGCCCTACGGGTGCTGCTGGCCTTCCATCCCTAGGCCGGATCGCGGCGGCGGTTCCCCGCGGGCGTGCCCAGCGTCACCGGTGGAAGATCCCCAGGTCATGGGGCGGTTGGTGCTCGCGGCCGGAGCAGGACGGCCGCGAGCGGAGCGAGCCTTGATGAAGTAGGGAAACTCCCACCGCGCGACCGGGGGACCTAGATCACGGCGCTCCGCTCGGCCAAGGTCCGCAACGACTCGGGGACGCGAGGGTCCGAGAGCTGAACCAAGTCGCGGATCAACTCGCGGGCCAAGTGATGATCGTGGATCTGTTCGGGCGCCTGGGCCTCGGCCTCCAGGAGTGCGGCTGTGGCCTCGCCGACGTGTCGCCGCTGCGCGTGAGCTCGCGCCACGTCAAGCAGGAAACGTGACTGCCGCTCGGGCGAAAGACCTGATGCGTCGACATGCTGAGCCACCTCCAGGGCAAGCCCGGCGTCTCCCAACTCCACTGCGGTACTTACGGCGTGGATCTCGACGTTCGTCGGTCCGAACTCCGTGTCGAAGTCATTGCGGTCCCCGCCCAAGCGCGCCGCGATTCCGCGCGCTCGATCGATGTACTCATGGGTCCGCCGACGGTTGCCCTCCCTCGCGTTGATCACTGCCAGAACGAGGTTCATCGCGCCGAACAGCGACAGCTCTTCCGGCGGGCATGTTGAGGCTTCCGCCCTCGGAGCCATGACGGTTGCCGCGGAGTTCGCGGCTTGCTCGGCCTGCTCCATGTGCTGTTGCCGCATGAACGCGTGAGACATACGGAAGAGACTCGCGACGACTTCCAGCGGCTGCCCTGCAAGCTCGGCTGCTTGTAGTGCTCGGTCAGCCGCGATCCACGCCGCATCTGCCTGATCTTGTCTGGTGAAGCTCGCCGCGGCCACCTGGTACGCCTTGGCTCGCAGGGCGTGGAGCTCTGCGCGATCGGCTGCTGGTGCATGGCGTACCGCGGCCTCGATGCTTGGGAGCAGCTCGGCAAGGTGATCGCTAAGCGCGGCGTAGCTCGATGCGTGAACGAGGGCCCATGCCTCGTCCACTTGCTGACGGAAGTCGGCAAGCGACCGAGCCGGTTCGGCCGGTGGCTGGTGGAAGAGGCTGCCCAGTGCTGGGTGACCGGTGAGAGCTACCCGCAGACCATCCAGGTCGTTGCTCCTGGTCTGCTCTTCCGGCTCGACTTCCTCAGCGGGTGCAGCATCCAGCCGTAGCTCACGTACTGGGACGTTGAGTGCGTCGGCGAGAGCTTGCAGGACGGACAGGCGCTCGACGGGCTGCACGCCTCTCTCAACCTGCGACACCCAGCTCTCAGAGCGCCCCATTGCGGCGGCAAGGTCACTCTGTGACATGCCTGCGGCGCGGCGAAGCTCCTTCACCCTCTGGCCGAGAGTTTCGGTTTCAGGAGCCATCACTTCTCAACTCCGGTGGGGTACTTCCCCGCGTACGGCTGAAGGCGGTCAACCTCGGTCTTCTCGACGTACTTGGAGCGCTCGGCGAGGAAGTGGCGCGTGTGGGGCTGGCGCTCGTGCTCCTCGAAGGCGGCGTGATCGGCGTACAGCTCGAAGAAGATCCGCTCATTGGGTGCGCCCTCGACCTCATGACAGGCATAAACCAGCGTGCCGGGCTCGTGTGCCCGGATTCCTTCAGCGGTCTTCCGGATCAATGCGTCAAACGCCTCGCCCGCTCCGTCACGCAGGGTGAAGCGAACAAAAAGCCCGAAGTTGGCCATTTCATCCTCCTTGTCGTCGCACTCAGTCTCGCAGACTCGGACTTCCTCTACTAGTCGCAGTTTTTCTGTTGACTCGCAGTTTTTCTGCGAGTAGCGTCGGTGGAGTTGAAACAGCAAACCCCGGTCTGCGTGCCATCCGCCAAGATCACAACGCAGCCCGGGGTCCGTCCCAACAGGGAGACTCCATCATGCGTCAGATTCCTGTCGACACCTCCGCCGCTACCGTGATGGTGGCCCAGGCCCCCGAGCCGAAGATCAAGGACCGGCGTACCGGCGAGATCGCCATGGACACCGAGACCGGCGCAACGCTGATGACCGTGAACGTGATGTTCGCGGCCAACGGTGACGTCGAGATCCTCACGATCACCGTCCCCGAGACCGGCATCTCCGGCGACCTCGCCATGGGCACCCCGGTCGCACTGACCGGCCTGATCGCGCGGCCGTGGGAGAACGAGTTCAACGGCCAGAAGCGGCACGGGATCGCCTTCCGCGCGGTCGCCGTCACCTCGCTCGCCGCCGCTGCGTCGAAGCCGAAGGCGGCCTGAGCATGACGACGTGGATAGGGATCGCGCTGGCGGTCCTGGCCGGTGTGGCGCTGCTGCTGAAGTGGCGCCGCCCGGTCTGGTACTGGCTCAGCTTCGGCGTCACCCTCGCCGTGCTGCGGGTGCTGTTCCGGTACGCGGCCGTGATGGAAGCCTGCCGACTGACGGTGCCCGCCTCGCGGATGCGCCGGGCGCTGGCCCGCTGGATGAAGAAGCCCGTCCCGCAGCAGCGGGTGCCGCGGCTGCTGTGGATCCGCCCGACCCGCACCGGGCTTCGGCTGCGGATCCGGCTGTGGCCTGGCCAGGATGCGTTCGAGTTCGCCGCCGCTTCTGACCGGCTGCGGCACTCCTTCGCGGTCCATCAGGTCACTTCCCGCGAGATCAAGCCGGGCGTGATCGAGATCGCGCTGACCGGCTATGACGTGCTCAAGCGGGTGCAGATGCCGGACGCGCCCGACCGTGGCCTGCTGAAGATCCCGCTCGCCCTGGTGGAAGACGGCTCGGTGCACTACCGCGACTACCGCGAGGTCCCGCACGCGATCACGGTCGGCGCCACGCAGTCCGGGAAGTCGGTCACCCAGCGCACCGTGATCAAAGAACTCGCCTCCCAGCCGGTCGCGCTGGTCGGCATCGACTGCAAGAAGATCGAGCTCGGGCCGTTCGCCCGCCGCTTCTCCGCCCTGGCAGACAACCCGGATGACGCCATGGAGCTCCTGGAAGCCCTCGTGACCCGCATGGAGATCACCTACGACACGATCCGCCGTGAGCAGCGGATTAGCGCGGACACCCCGGATGCGGAGATCGCCGCGAACATCTGGGACCTCCCCGCGGAGCTGCGGCCGGTGCCGATCGTGGTCACCATCGATGAGATCGCCGAACTCGCGCTGAGCACGAAGAAGAACGACCCGCGCCGGGACCGGATCGTCAAGGCCCTGGTGCGCCTGGCCCAGCTCGGCCGTGCCGCGGGGATCTTCCTGGACATCTACGGGCAGCGTTTCGGCTCCGAGCTCGGCGACGGGATCACCATGCTGCGTGCCCAGCTCACCGGGCGGATGGTGCACCGCGTCAACGACGAATCCACGGCCAAGATGGCGTTCGGGGACATCTCCCCGCACGCGGTGTTCGCCGCGATTCAGATTCCTAACGACCGGCGCGGCATGGCCGTGGTCGGCTACTCCACAGGCGAGTGGGTGCGCATCCGCACCCCCTTCACGACCATGCGGCAAGCCGTCGCGGCCTGCAACAAGTACGCGCACCTGGCCCCGGATCTGCCGGAGTTGGCCCGCTTCCGCCCGCTGCATGATCTCGCGCCGGTAGAGGCGCCCGCGGTGATCGAAGCCGCCTGATCCCCCCTGTTCCACGGTCGGCGCGACCGCCTTCGCGCCGGGCCCCTACCCCTCCCATGCCTGAAGGAGGAACGCCTCCCATGTGTGAGCACTGCGAGGACTTCCACCGCACCGTGATCCTGCTGGGCTCCCTGGCCCTGTACGCCGACACCCTTGGCGCCGACGCCGACCAGGTGTTCATCGAGACCGTCGGCCCCTCGCTCGCCGCGTCCCTGCCGGAGCCGCCGCCCGGCCTGTTCCCGCCCGGCTACGACCCCACCGACGGCCCCGAGTACCCCGGCGAGGGGTGGACGCCGTGAGTGCCGCGAAGAAGCCGACCACCCGCCGCCGCGCGAGCGTCGCCCCGAAGCCGCAGCCGGTGAAGTGCCCGACCTGCAACGGGACCGGCGAGGTCTCCCGCACGGTCCGCGTCGGCCGCAGGCAACGCCCGGTCGGCCAGCAGACCGGCCTGTGCCTGGCCTGCCTCGGCTCCGGCGAAGCCACCGACTGAACCCGCCCGGGCGGAGCGGCCGGACAGCGCTCCCCGCCCGCCCCGGCCCAACCCCCCTGAAGGAGGTGAAGACATGACCCGCTCGATCCGCCCCGATGCCGTCCTGGTTCAGGCCGTGATCGCCGGAGCCTTGTCCTTTGCCCACCTGCACGACCTCGCCGCCGCGGCCGGGCAATCCGGCTGGAAAGCCTGGGCCTACCCGATCAGCGTTGACCTGCTCCTGGTGGCCGCCTGGCGTCGGCTCCGCTCGGACGGCCCGTCCCGCCTGGCCTGGTGCTGGTTCCTGATCGCTCTGATCGCCTCGCTGGGCGCCAACGTCGCCACGGCCGGATTCCTCGACCTCGACCACCCGCCCGCTCTGCTCCGGCTCGGCGTCGCCGGTTGGCCTGCGCTGGCCTTCCTCGGCGGCACGCTCCTGGCCCACTCGCCGACCACGGCCGGGGACCGGGTGCCGGTTCCGCCGGCACCCGCAGCCCCGGCCCCCGCACCGGATATCGAGCCGGTCTCCGACCCCGCCGCGCCGCCTGCTCCGCTCGCCGCGGCTGAGGACACTCCGGCCCTGCCCGCTTCCGACCCGGCCCCGGCCGTGCCTGCCGCGCTGGTGGCTCATGCCCGGAAGGTCGCCGACGACCACCGCGCCCGGACCGGTTCGCCGATCGACACCGACACCCTCCGTGCTCGCCTCGGCGTTCCCGCCCCGATGGCGGACACCATCGCTGCCCAACTCACCTGAGAAGAAAGGAACTTCACCCATGGGCCTGTATCAGATCTGGAACGAGATGCACCGCGTCGGCACCACCGCGATCGGCGGCGGACCCGACCGCAGGACCGGCGAGATGAAGTACGTCGCCGCCTGCGAAGCCGAGGACTGCGGATGGTCATCCGCCTACGACTCCTACGAGGCCGCCATGGTCGCCGCCCGCGGCCACCGCTGCCCCGTCCGCTGAGACCCGAAGGGAGATCAGCTCATGTCCGTGCCG
The DNA here is from genome assembly GCF_042893155.1 of Streptomyces sp. NPDC001668. NCBI lineage: Bacteria > Bacillati > Actinomycetota > Actinomycetes > Kitasatosporales > Streptomycetaceae > Streptomyces > Streptomyces sp. NPDC001668. The sequence continues at coordinate 10,788 of NZ_JBIAUQ010000001.1, read as the reverse complement.
CTGTGGTTCTTCATCGCCTGCCTCGGCGTGGTCGGCGTCAAGCTCATCCGCCCGCCCTGGTGGCTCGTGATCGTCCTGCTGATCGGCGGCTACCTCCTCGCCGACAGCTTCCTCGCCCCCGCCATCGACACCGCAACCAAGTAAGGAGACCCCGCCATGATCCGACCCAAGATCCCCGTCAACCCGGTCCCGACCGGGCTCAGCACCCCGCCCGCCGTCATCCAGCCGACCAGCATCACGCCCGGCAGCGCCGTGCCGCCGCCCGCCCCGATGGCCCTGGCCCCGGCGCCCTCGCGGCCCACCGTGCAGCTCACCCCCGGCGCGGTCGTCGCCGTCGCCGGAATGGGCACCGCCGTCGTCCTCGTGGTCGGCGCCGTCCTGGTCTCCATGCTCCTCGCCGTCGCCATCACGGGCGCCTCGGTCGCCATCTGCGCCCTGGTCATCCGCTCGATCCTCAGCACCGACACCCGACGCTGACCGGCCCCCGGAGCGGTCCCTGGCTACCAACCTTTCGCCGCTCCGGGCGCCGTCCCCAACCGATCCAATGAACCGGAAGGAACTCCCATCATGACCGGCCACACCCCGGCCCCGCACACCCCGGCGCGGATCTGCCCGAACTGCGACGGCTTCGCCACTGCCGCGGTAGCCTCCGGCACCCGCCACCACGACGGCTCTCGCGTTCTGTTCCGCGTCGACTGCGGCACCTGCCACGGCACCGGAACCGTGCCTCTCCGCCCGCGTCTCAAGGCCGCGGACCTGGAGGCCGCCGCATGACCGACACCGCGACTTTCGCGGGCCTGGACCCGGCCACCCTCGCCGACACACTCAGGGTGGCCGGGTCACCGGGCTTCGACCGCTGGCAAGACCAGATCCGCCGCACGGGCGGCTGCTCCGACCCGATCCACCTGCGCGGCTGGGTCCTGCACAAGGACAAGACGACCGGTGAACTCCTGCACCGCTACACCACCGCAAACGAGCCCGGCGGACGGCTCCGCATCGCGTGCGGCAACCGGCGCGCCTCCCGCTGCCCGGCCTGCGCCTGGACCTACGCAGGCGACACCTACCACCTGATCCGCGCCGGACTCGTCGGCGACGACACCCGCGACATCCCCGCCACCGTCCGCGACCATCCCCGGGTCTTCGCGACCCTCACCGCGCCCTCGTTCGGCCCGGTCCACAACCGGCCCAAGGGCGGCACCTGTGCCTGCGGCACCCGCCACAGTGCCGACGATGCCGCACTCGGTACCGCCCTGGACCCGGCGACCTACGACTACGCGGGCGCGGTCCTCTTCAACAACCACGCAAGCGAACTGTGGATGCGCTTCGCCAACCGGCTCCGCCGCGAGATCGCACGCCGGGCCGGACTCACGCAACGCGAACTCGCCGAGGTCTGCCGGGTTTCCTACGGCAAGGTGGCTGAGTTCCAGAAGCGCGGTGCCGTCCACTTCCACGCTGTGATCCGTCTCGACGGACCCGACGGCCCCGACTCTCCGCCGCCCGCGTGGGCCTCGGTCGGCCTGCTCACCGACTCGGTGCGCGCCGCCGTCCGCCACGCCTACACCACGGTGAGCGTGCCCGCCTCCGGCGACCAGCCTGCCCGCACCTTCAAGTGGGGCCGACAGCTCGACGTACGCCCCGTCAAAGCCTTCGGGGACGGCTCAGAGCTGACCGAACAGGCCGTCGCCTCCTACGTCGCCAAGTACGCCACCAAAGCCGCCGAAACGACCGGCACGGTTGACCGGCGCGTCGGCAACAAGGAAGCCCTGGAGCTCCTCGGCGTCCCCGAACACCCCCGACGCCTGATCGAAGCCTGCCTGGACCTGCACCCGCTCTACCCCGATCGCAAGCTGCGCGACTGGGCCCACATGCTCGGCTTCCGCGGCCACTTCAGCTCCAAGTCCCGCCGCTACTCCACCACCCTCGGCGCCCTCCGCCAGACCCGAGCCGACTACCGCGCCGCCCAAGAACGCCAAGCCCGCGGCCTCGACGACACCGCACCCGACACCGTCCTCGTCCTCGCCGACTGGCAGTACGCCGGACACGGCCACACCCCCGGCGAATCCGCCCTCGCCGCCAACATCCGCCGCGACCTCCAGCACAACCGCGAAACCGCACGCGAAGAACTACCCGCGCTGCTCGAACTGGAAGGAGTCGCCGCATGACGACTGCTCCCACAGAGCTCTTGACGGTGGAGCAGGTCATGGCACGGCTGAAGTACGGCCGAAGCAAGGTCTACGACCTGATCCGTTCGAAGCGACTCGCCTCCTTCACCGAGGGCCGGTGCCGACGAATCCCGGAGAGCGCTCTTCAGGACTACATCCGCACCCAGCTTGAGGAGGCAGCCTGATGCCCCCGCGCAAGCGAAACCCCAACGGCGCAGGCACGATCACGAAGCGGACTGACGGCCGCTACCAGGCAGCGGTGTACGTTCCTCAGCCGGACGGAACCACGAAGCGGAAGTACGCGTACGGCAAGACCTTCGAGGAGTGCGACCAGAAGCGTCGGGAGCTGATCGACCGCGCGAATGGCGGCATCCCGACGCCCACGCGGGACATGACGCTTGGGCAGTGGTTCGACTACTGGCTTGAGATCATCGTGAAGCCCAATCTCGCCCCGAACAGCTACCGGGCGTACGAGCCTGCGGTGCGGCTTCACCTCCGTCCGCGACTCGGCTCGAAGGTCATGCTCAAGCTCGGCGTCAGAGAGCTGCGTACGGCCATACAGGCGCTCGCACAGGACCGAGGAGCCAAGACCGCCAAGAGATGCTTGCGGGTCCTCTCAGCGGCGCTCACGGCCGCCATGGTCGAAGACATCGGGCTGACCCGTAATGTCGCCAAGCTCGTGCACGTCCGCGCGACCACGGACAGCGGTAAGAGCTGGGATGCCGTGGCCGTGCTCCGCTTCCTCGCGGCGGCCCGTCGGCTCACCCCCTACTACCCGGCCTTCCTCCTGATCTGCCTGCTGGGTCTCCGTCGGGCTGAGGTGTGCGGGCTGCGCTGGGAGAACGTCGATCTCGACAACCGGATCGTCTGGGTGGAACAGCAACGGCAGCGCAGCAGCGCAGGCACGATCGACGATGCCGACCTCAAGACTGCGACCTCTAAGGCACCGCTGCCGCTGCCTGCGCAGTGCATCGCTCCCCTGCGCTGGGCGAGGATGCGTACGGCCATGCTCCGCGAGAAAGCGATCAGCAGGGGACGGAACTGGTTCGAGGACCCCGACGCGCATGTGTTCATCACCCGCACCGGTCGGCCGCTCACTCCGCCGCACCTCTTCCTCGTGCTGCAACGGATCATCACGAAAGAGGGGCTCAGCAAGATGAACCCGAAGGGGCTGCGCAAGTCGTGCGGCACGCTCTTGGTTCACCTCCGGGTGCACCCGAGGATCATTAAGGCGATCCTCCGGCACAGCCGGATCGCGACCACTCTGGACATCTACGCTGAGGCTCTGGACCCGGACGTCGTCGAAGCGGTTGGTCAGCTCGATCGGCTGCTTCGGCAACCGGCTCGGATCAGCGAACTGGAGGCCGCATCGGCGCTGGAACCCGCCGCTTGATGTAGCCGTTGGATGTCACGGCCCCTCGCCTCGCGCATCGTCGCAGGCAGAGGGGCCGTTGGCGTCGATGAGGGCGAGAGCATCCCATTCTCATAACAGTGGTGAAGGCAGAGGTGGCACAGGTCACCGACCAGTGACCTTAGTCGTACCGGACGGTCACTGTCTGCCTCGACCACCGCCATGCATGCAAGCCGTCGATGTCAGGCGGAATGCGTGGCCACTCCATCCGGATCAGTCGGCCGTCACCTCCCGGGACCTCGCGCACAACTCGGCAAGTGCCTCGGCCGTCACCGGCGACACCACCCCCTCCTCCGTCACGATCGCCGTCACCAGCTCCGGCGGCGTCACATCGAAGGCCGGGTTGTACGCCTGCGTCCCCAGCGGTGCCACCGGGATCCCGCCGCCCGCCTCGGCGCCGGCCACCGGCACCTGGGGCGCCACGATCTCCGTCACCTCGTGTCCGGGCCGCTGCTCCACCTCGATCGACGCCCCGTCCGGCGTGTCCGGATCCACCGTGGTCACCGGCGCCACGACGATGAACGGCACATGGTGATACCGCGCGAGCACCGCCAGCGGATAGCTCCCCACCTTGTTCGCCACCGAGCCGTCGGCCGCGATCCGGTCGGCCCCGATCAGCACGGCGTCCACCTCACCGGCCGAGAACAGCGAACCCGCCGCGTTGTCGGTCAGCAGGGTGTACGCCATCCCGCTGCGCGCCGCCTCGTACGCCGTCAGCCGGGCGCCCTGGAGCAGGGGACGCGTCTCGTCCACCCACAGCCGCCGCAGCCGCCCCGCACGGTGAGCCGCGAGCGCCACCGCGAACGCCGTCCCCTCGCCGCCCGACACCAGCGAACCGGTGTTGCAGTGCGTCAGGATCCGGTGCCCGCCTCCGGGCAGCAGCTCGTCGAGCAGCGCCAGCCCCCGCTCGGCCATCGCGGCACTGGCCGCCGCGTCCTCCTGGTGCAGCCTGCGCGCAGCCGCCAGCGCCGCCCCGGCCGCCAGCTCCTGGTCACCGCTCCTGCCGAGTTCGGCCCGGTAGGCGGTCTCGGCTCTGCGCACACCGACAGCGAGGTTCACCGCGGTCGGACGGGCGCCCGCCAGCGCGCCCGCCGCCTCGTCCACGTCGAACCCGCGCGCGGCGGCGAGCGCGACCCCGTACGCCCCGGCGATGCCGAGCAACGGCGCCCCGCGCACGGCGAGCGAACGGATCGCCTCCACCAGCGCGGACGCGTCCGTACACACCAGTTCGACCTCCTCGGCCGGCAGCCTCGTCTGGTCGAGAAGCACCAGCACGGGGCCTTCGGGTGGCTCCTCCCAGCGGATCGCCGGTGTCTCGGTGGGCTTGCTGTCCTCGCCGGTTTGCACGTACTGATCAGCCATGCGATCAGTCTGCCCCTTTGCCACCGGAGTATTGAAGGTGCGCAGCCCATACCGCGGCTGGTCCTTCGCCCACCACCCCATGGCACGATGGCTGCCAACCTGCCGCCGCGACCGCGGACGGGCACCGTGAAGGAGCGACGATGAACGACACTCCGGGCTGGGCCTCGCCCGGATCCGCCCCGTCCGACGGACAGGAGCCCGGCACGTCCGGTCCCGCCGAGCCCGCCGCCCGGCCCGACACCGCGGGCCCCGCGCAGCAGCCGGAGGACAACCCGCAGGACGCCGGCTCGAAGTGGTCCCAGGAGCAGCCGCCACCCGCTCAGTGGTCCGCCCCCACCGGCCCGGCCGCTCCCGGCCAGACCCCTCCGCCCCCACCGCCCGGCCCCGGCTGGGGAGCCCAGCCCCCCGCCGGTCCGGCCGGAGGCTACGGCCCTCCCCCGGGCTGGGGCGGCGGCTACGGCGGCTGGGGCGGCCCCCCGCCTGCGGCCAAGCCCGGCGTGATCCCCCTGCGCCCACTCGGCGTGGGCGAGATCCTCGACGGCGCGGTCTCCACCATGCGCACCTACTGGCGCACGGTCCTCGGCATCTCGCTGACCGTCGCCGTCGTGACCGAGGTCCTGGTCATCCTGCTCCAGGGCCTCGTCCTGAACGACAGCGCGGGGACCGAGGCCCTCAACGACCCCAGCGCCAGCGTCGACGAGCTGACCCGCGCCCTGGGCGAGACCATGCTCGGCAGCACCGTGGTCTTCCTGATCTCCCTGATCGGCACGGTCGCCGCGACCGCGCTGCTGACGACCGTCACCAGCCGGGCCGTGCTCGGCAGGCCGGTCACCACCGGTGAGGCCTGGCGCGACGCCCGCCCGCAGGTGCCCCGCCTGTTCGGGCTGATCTTCCTGCTGCTGCTCATCACCTTCGGCGTGCTCGCCGTCGGGGCACTGCCCGGCATCCTCGTGGCCGTCGCAGGCTCGAACGGCGGCGGTATCGCCCTCGCGGTCCTGGGCGTCCTCGGCGCCGGCGTCGTAGCGGTGTGGCTGATGATCCGCTTCTCCCTGGCCTCGCCCGCGCTGATGCTGGAGAAGCAGACCATCGTGAAGTCGATGAGCCGCTCCACGAAGCTGGTCCGCGGTTCCTGGTGGCGGGTCCTCGGAATCCAGTTGCTGGCCGGGATCATCGCGAACATCGTCGCGGCGATCGTCGTCATCCCCTTCACCTTCCTCGCCGCGGCGCTCAGCGGCGAAGGTGTTGGCGGCTTCGTCAACGGCACCGGCGACCTCGGCTGGACGTTCCTCATCATCAGCGGCATCGGCTCGGTGATCGGCTCCATGATCACCTTCCCGATCACCGCGGGCGTCACCGTGCTCCTCTACATCGACCAGCGCATCCGCCGCGAGGCCCTCGACCTCGAACTGGCCCGCGCGGCCGGCGTCCAGGACTACGGCACCGGCCCCACTCCCGGGAGCTGATGCGGTGAACCTGCCGGGGGGAGGAGTGCTCACCATGCTGCGCGCCGGCGACACCTCCGTGCTGTCACTGGCACGGTCCGCCGACGATCCGCCGCTGACGATCCCGCGCGACCCCGCGCGGGAGGCGGCCCGCCGCGAGCTGTCCAAGCGCATGTACCACGAGAACGACCCCAGTTGGTTCCAGCGCGCCCTGGACGCGTTCTGGGACTGGGTCGGCAAGCTGTTCGACACCGCCTCGTCCGCGACACCGGGCGGGCCACTCGGCCTGGTCGTCGTCATCGCCGTCGTGGTCCTGGTCGTCGGCGCTCTGTGGTGGCGCCTGGGCACCCCGCGCCGCGAACCCGCCTCCTCCGCCGCCCTGTTCGACGACCGACCGCGCAGCGCCGCCGACCACCGCGCGGCCGCCGAGGCCCACGCCGCCCAGGGCCACTGGAACCAGGCCGTACAGGAGCGCATGCGCGCCATCGTCCGCTCCCTGGAGGAACGCGCCCTCCTTGACATCCGCCCCGGCCGCACAGCCGACGAGGCCGCCGCGGAAGCGGGCCGCGCCCTGCCCTCGCACACGGACCGGCTGCGCTCCGCCGCCCGGAACTTCGACGACGTCACATACGGCGGCCGCGCCGCGACCGAGCCGTCGTACCACCGCATCGCCGAACTCGACCGCGACCTGGAACACACCAAGCCGGTGCTCACGAACAGCACGAGCGCCACGAGCGGCAGCCACAGCACGGACCGCAACGCCCGCCAGGGAGCCGCCGAATGACCACCGAGGCCACGCTCCCGTCCACCTCGGCCTCGCCCACCGCCCGCCAGGTGTGGACCCGCGCGCGAGGCGTCGTACTCGCCCTCGTGCTGCTCCTCGTCGCCGCCGTGGCGATCGCGGCGATCCGCTCCGGCGAACGCCACGGCAGCCTCGACCCGCGCTCCGCCGACCCCTACGGCAGCCGCGCCGTCGCCGAACTCCTCGCCGGCCGGGGCGTCGACACCCGCGTGGTCACCACCCTGGGCGAGGCACGCGCCGCAGCCGGTCCCGACACCACGCTCCTGGTAGCCGTACCCGACCTCCTGACACACCGCCAGCAGAGCCAACTGCACTCCGCGACCGCCGGCTCCGACGGCCGCACCGTCCTGGTAGCCCCCAGCGGCTGGTCCGTGGGACGACTGGCCCCCGGCATCGTCGCCGACCCCGCCACCAGCCTCGACTCCACGCTCTCCCCCGACTGCGGCCTGCCGGCGGCACAGCGCGCGGGCAGGGCCGACACCGGCGGCATCCGCTACACCGTCACCCACCCCGGCAACGACGAGTGCTACCCCAGCGAGCGCCTGCCCACCCTGGTACGCGTCCCGGCAGCCTCCGGGGACGGCGACACCGTCGTGCTCGGCGCACCCGACATCCTCTACAACGACTCCTTCGACGAGCAGGGCAACGCCTCGCTCGCCCTCCAACTCCTCGGCTCCCGCCCCCATCTGGTCTGGTACCTCCCCTCGCTCTCCGACTCCTCCACCGCCGACCCGGCCGAGAAAAAGGGCTTCCTCGACCTTCTCCCCTCGGGCTGGCTCTGGGGCACACTGCAGCTCTTCTTCGCGGCAGCACTAGCGGCCCTGTGGAGGGCACGCCGACTCGGCCCCCTGGTGCCCGAAAAACTCCCCGTGGCGATCCGCGCCTCCGAAACCGTCGAAGGCCGCGCCCGCCTCTACCGCAAGGCGGGCGCCCGCGACCGCGCGGCCACCGCTCTTCGCTCCACCACCCGCACCCGCCTCGCCCCCCTCGTAGGCGTCCCCGTCGCCCAGGCGCACGCGCCCGAAGCCCTGCTCCCCGCCCTGTCCGCGCACCTCCGCACCGACGGAGACGGACAGCCCCTGCACTCCCTGCTCTTCGGCCCGCCACCCGGCGACGACGCAGCCCTCATCTCCCTAGCCGACCAACTCGACGCCCTCGAAAGAGAGGTACGCCGTTCATGATGGACCCGACCACTGACAACGCCGGGACCACCGAGGCCCCGGACACCGCCCGGGCCTCCCTGGAAGCCCTGCGCGCCGAGATCGCCAAAGCCGTGGTCGGCCAGGACCCCGCCGTGACCGGTCTCGTCGTCGCCCTCCTCTGCCGCGGACACGTTCTCCTTGAAGGAGTCCCTGGGGTCGCCAAAACGTTGCTTGTCCGCGCCCTCGCATCCGCACTCGAACTCGACACCAAGCGCGTCCAGTTCACCCCAGACCTCATGCCGAGCGACGTGACGGGCTCCCTGGTCTACGACACCCGCAGCGCCGAGTTCTCCTTCCAGCCCGGCCCGGTCTTCACCAATCTCCTCCTCGCGGACGAGATCAACCGCACCCCGCCCAAGACCCAGTCGTCCCTCCTGGAGGCCATGGAGGAACGCCAGGTCACGGTCGACGGCACCCCCCGCCTCCTCCCCGACCCGTTCCTGGTCGCCGCGACCCAGAACCCGGTGGAGTACGAGGGCACCTACCCTCTCCCCGAAGCCCAGCTGGACCGTTTCCTCCTCAAGCTGACGATCCCGCTCCCCTCCCGCCAGGACGAGATCGACGTCCTCACCCGCCACGCCGAGGGCTTCAACCCCCGGGACCTCAAAGCCGCAGGCGTACGCCCCGTCGCGGGCCCCGCCGATCTCGAAGCCGCCCGCGCCGCCGTCGCCAAGACCACGGTCTCCCCCGAGATCACCGCCTACGTCGTCGACATCTGCCGCGCCACCCGCGAGTCCCCGTCACTCACCCTCGGCGTCTCCCCGCGCGGCGCCACCGCCCTGCTGGCCACCTCGCGCGCGTGGGCGTGGCTCACCGGCCGCGACTACGTCATCCCCGACGACGTGAAGGCCCTCGCCCTGCCCACCCTCCGCCACCGTGTACAACTGCGCCCGGAGGCCGAAATGGAGGGCGTGACGGCCGACTCCGTCATCAACGCGATCCTCGCCCACGTCCCGGTCCCCCGCTGATGGCCCTCACCGGACGCGCCGCACTCCTCGCAGCCCTGGGTTCCCTCCCCGTCGGCATCTGGGAACCCAGCTGGACGGGCATCCTCGCGGTGAACGCCCCCCTGGCAGTCGCGTGCGCCTGCGACTTCGCCCTGGCTGCACCCGTACGACGGCTCGGCCTGACCCGCTCCGGCGACACCTCCGCCCGGCTGGGCGAGACGGCCGACGTCACCCTGACGGTCACCAACCCGTCCGGCCGCCCCCTGCGCGCCCACATCCGCGACGCCTGGCCCCCCAGCAGCTGGCAGCCCGGCACGGAAGTAGCAGCCTCCCGCCACCACCTGACGGTCCCGGCCGGCGAGCGCCGACGCCTCACCACACGTCTACGCCCCACCCGCCGAGGCGACCGCCAGGCCGACCGCGTGACCATTCGCTCCTACGGCCCCCTCGGCCTCTTCTCCCGCCAGGGCAGCCACAAGGTCCCCTGGACGGTCCGCGTACTGCCCCCGTTCACCAGCCGCAAGCATCTGCCTTCCAAGCTTGCCCGCCTGCGTGAACTGGACGGCCGCACCAGCGTCCTCACCCGCGGCGAGGGCACCGAATTCGACAGCCTTCGCGAATACGTCCCCGGCGACGACACCCGTTCCATCGACTGGCGAGCCACCGCCCGCCAGACCTCCGTCGCCGTACGCACCTGGCGCCCCGAACGCGACCGCCACATCCTGGTGGTCCTCGACACCGGCCGCACCTCGGCAGGACGCGTGGGCGACGCCCCCCGCCTCGACGCGTCCATGGACGCTGCCCTGCTCCTGGCCGCCCTGGCGTCCCGCGCCGGCGACCGCGTGGACCTCCTCGCCTACGACCGCAAGGTACGCGCCCTGGTCCAAGGCCGAACAGCCAACGATCTGCTCCCCTCCCTGGTCAACGCGATGGCCCCCCTCGAGCCCGAGCTCGTCGAGACGAACGCCCGTGGTCTCACGGCCACAGCACTGCGTACGGCTCCTCGCCGCTCCCTGATCGTCTTGCTCACCAGCCTCGACGCGGCGCCCATCGAGGAGGGTCTGCTGCCCGTACTTCCTCAGCTCACCCAACGGCACACGGTCCTTCTGGCATCAGTGGCGGACCCCCATATCGCCCGCATGGCGACGGCCCGCGGCAACACCGACGCGATCTACGAGGCCGCTGCCGCCGCCCAGGCCCAGACGGAACGCCATCGCACGGCGGAGCAGCTTCGCCGCCACGGAGTGACCATCGTCGACGCGACACCGGACGACCTGGCTCCAGCGCTGGCCGACGCATATCTGGCACTGAAAGCGGCCGGGCGCCTGTAGACAAAGAAGGGGGCGCTTGTGGCGCCCCCTTGAGGAAAATGACCCTAAACGCAGAAAACCCCCGTGCCGAATGGCACGGGGGTTTTCCCAAAAATTGTTCGGCGGTGTCCTACTCTCCCACAGGGTCCC